>CAZNWT010000131.1:0-11339 GCA_964576795.1 uncultured Victivallales bacterium | reverse complement strand
TTCCTCGCGACAGGATCAGACCCCCGGCATTGCCGCCTATTTGGAACCGCTGCTCTACGTGTGGGCGCTGGACGGCGGCGGCGTCTTTGTGTATATAAGACAAGCAATGTCTCCTAGAGTGATTAAAATCAAACGGCGTTCGGTTTCAGCACCGTCACCCGCCAAAGCCAAACGTCGCCCGTTGACGACGCGCACGGCCTCGTCGGCAACCACTACCAGACGTCCAGGCACCGCGGGTTACGGCAATCAACGACCGGCCAAGCACAAACCACAGGGCGGCCCGCCAGTGGCCCTCTTTGTAGTGATCGGCTTTGTGGTGGTTTTGCTCATCGGCTTGGGGGTGGCTAGCAGTTCCTCGCGCTGCTCCACCCCGCACCGTGTGCAAAACCAAACCTACCAGCGCCAAGGCTCCAGGCAGTCTGACCACCCGATGCGCGATTACATGGAATCCCACGAAGAGCCGGAATTGCTTAAGGCTCGCAAAGCACGCATGGCTGGCAAACAACCAAGACGCTAACACCCTCACCGTCGCTAGAAATCTCGACATGGGGCCTTTTTGTCTCTTGACCTCACCTTTGATGACCCTTCGGACGCACCTTCAGACCTATGTGGAAGGTAGGCATAGAAGGCCTGTCCCTAGCATTCCCCAAAAGCGATTAGCCTCGTTATAGGGGTGAACTGCCGTCAGCCCCGTGCCGTGGCCCGCCCTCGCTATCACGATCCCGTCTGCGAAGCGAGTCTTGCCCCAGAGCCGGTTTTCTTGTATGGTTTCCTCCGAAAACGGGGACTTCACGTGGCGTAGCAGGCGCGTTGTCTGGGGGCTCGGGAAAGCAAATTCCTATTGGTTTTGATGTGGATTTGGGCGGCAACTTCATCGTGCGTAACAGCGCAAGCGGGAACACGACAGATTATGATATTATAGCCGGCAACAGTGTCGGTATGATCACAAATACCCCCTTCGGCGCAGGGGCTTGGGACAATTTTGAGTTCTGACGGCAACGATTGGCCCGGGCAGTCAGACAGGTTGGACTTGTCTAACAGCTCCGACAGGAAGAATGGACAGAACAGAAATTATACGAAAAAAGAGAAGCGTGTTATGAACATTCGATCATTTGAAATGCTTGTGATTCTTGTCTGTTTGACCGGCGTATGGGCTTTCGCCGACACCACGATTGATCCTGCCCATCACAACGCCTACGGCGCAAATACCGGCTGGATTGAGGCGCGGGGGAATGTGACGCACGGCGCAGTGATCGGACAGTCGTACTGCACGGGCTATGTCTATTCTGCCAACTGCGGTTGGATTGGGCTTGGCAACGGGCCGACTAACGGCTGGCAATACGGCAATGCCGACGCCGATGATTGGGGCGTGAACCATGACGGCGCGGGAAACCTCAGCGGCTATGCCTATGGCGCGAATATCGGCTGGATAAATTTCGCTCAGATCTACGGGCAACCGAAAATTGATCTGCTGACCGGCAACCTTTCTGGATACATCTGGAGCGCCAACACGGGCTGGATTTCGCTAAGCAACGCACAGGCATTTCTGCGTACCACCCTCGATACCGGTCCCGACAGTGATAGCGACGGCATCCCGGATGCCTGGGAATACCAACAGGTCGACGACCTGGCCCCCCTCTCCGGCAGCGGACATGACCTTGACGACGACGGCGTGGCTGACAGCGATGAATTCTTTGCCGACACCGATCCGAACAACATCGGCGCCTATTTCCGCATCATTGCCTTAAATCCTATGGGGACGGATACGAACGAAATGGTATGGACCAGTGAACAAACCCGTTTTTATGAACTGCAAGCAAACCCGGCGCTGACCAATGCCACGGGCTGGGCAGACAGCGGTTTGGGGACAATTCCGCCCGACGCTGGCGAAACAACCGCGCGAACCATTGCCAAATCCGGGGCAACATCCTCATTCTACAGAGTAAAAGCAGTAGTGCCTCTGGTGCCTTAGAAACGTTACAAACTTAACCATGAACTCTGAGCATTCTCAGCAGATAAGAAGGACGCACTAAGTTTTTCATTTTTGCTCATGAAGAAAATGCTAAACTAATGCTTAAATCATTTTCAATTCTGGTTTGTCGGACTTGTCCGACAACACCTGAACAATAAAAAGGAGAACAAATATGAAGAGTAGAAAAGCAGTAGTGATTGGTGTGATAGTGGTTGGGGTGGTGTTGCAGGCAGACTATGCGCGGGCACAGGGCTCGCTCACTCCTCCGAGTGCGCCAACGCCGACAATGAAGACGCTGGACCAGGTGGAGCCGCGGATAGCAATCTCTACCAGTGGATACACGATCTCACAGTCGGGATCATATTATCTGACCACCAATATCGTCACTTCATCCTCTACGGCGGGTATTACTATTTCTACCAACGATGTGACCCTTGATCTCAACGGGTATTCAATCCTGGGAGGGGACGGCAATGGCATCGGCATTAAGTTCTCGCCGGGAATGGATAATGTACTGATACAAAACGGTGTTGTTCGCGACTGTATGTATACGGGTATTTTTGTACTCAATCCCACCAGTATCACGCATTGCATATTTCGGCATCTGCGCATTTTGAATAATGGCCGCGCTTCCAGTTCCTATGATGGGCTTCAGGCTGGCAGCCAGGCTTTGGTCGAACATTGCCAGATCGCGGACAACGGCGGAGACGGTGTAGTGGTCGGTGCTGACTCGAAGGTCGTGGATAACGACCTGATCGACAACGGGCATATCGGCCTCAATGTGTTGGGCACTGGAACGTATGTCACCCACAACATCGTCAAAGGCAATGTAGATAACTACGATCTGGCTGCCGGCAACCAACTCAACCTTCTCCTGTGCGAAGTTCCCGAAACACTGGACTGGCCCTGCTCGGTTAAATTTGCCGGAACCCTTATCTGCACGGATATAATCACCGATGGCATTACCGTCAATGCCGATGATGTAACGATTGACATGGACGGTCATACCCTGATTGGCCCTGGGGCAAATAGCCAGTCCGGCATTTATCAAGAAATTGCCCTGCGCAATCTCCGGATCTATAACGGAAAAGTTGTCCAATGGCGCGGAGTAGCCCGGGGCGGTGTGATGGCTTGTGGAAAAAATAACCAATTGGATCGCATTCAGGCGGCGACGAACTACTACGGCATCTACGGAGGGCACGACAACACGATTTCCGGGTGCTCGGCATCCTACAATACGGATGACGGCATCCACGGCGGCGGCGGCAACACGATTTCCGGGTGCTCGGCATCCTACAATATGGATGACGGCATCCGCGGCGGCTACGGCAACACGATTTCCGGGTGCTTGGCATCCCACAATACGAATGACGGCATCTACGGCGCCGACGGCAGCACGATTTCCGATTGCGTGGCATACTACAATATGGATGACGGCATCTTCGGCAGCTTCGGTAGCAAAATTTCCGATTGCGCGGCATACTACAATACGGATGACGGTATCTACAGCAGCAGCGGCAGCACGATTTCCGGGTGCTCGGCATATCACAATACGTCTGACGGCATCCGCGGCGGCGACGGCAGCACGATTTCCGAGTGCTCGGCATACTACAATACGGGGGACGGCATTAAAAGCGGCTCTGGCAGCATAATTTCCGGGTGCTCGGCATCCAAAAATACGGAGGGTGACGGCATTGAGGTATCTTCCGGTGCACAGGTGCGCGGAAACACATGCGACAACAACGGATCCAGCGGTGACGGCGCGGGGATTCATGTGACAGGTGCCAATAATCGGATTGTCGCCAACCATGTAACCAACAACGACCGCGGGATTGATGTGGATTGGGACAGCAACTTCATCGTGCGTAACAGCGCAAGCGGGAACGGGACCAACTGGACGGTGGCGGCGGGGAATGTGTGTCTTGTAGTAACGGCGACGACGGGGGGCTTCTTTTCCGGAGATTCTGGCGGTTCGGCCCCGGGTTCCACCGATCCGAACGCGAACTTCACCTTTTAAGGTAAGGGACAGTCAACGCACGTTTTGGAATAATGTCGGAAGCGTATCCTTTATTTATAGGGGTCGGACCATGGTAATAGTTTACCCCTCAAATACCTAAGCTAATTTATGCCTTTAAACGGCTCCTCGCTGTTTTGAATGGGTAGAAGGGATTAAAGTAGGGCACTGAGAGATGAACACTTAATCGAATTCTCAACCGCCACACTTAGTCGGATACGCTTAAACGACAGGCTTCAATCGGAAAATGCCAGGGATTCAACGAGTAAGCGGGTCGGTTAAGGGTATCCGATTAGGTGTGGAGACGAAATGTACGTTGAAGTGTGGGTATTCAGCGCATGCCAATGTTAAGGTGGCGAAGATCCCTCTAAACACACTTATCTCACTGCCGCTCTGAGACTTGCCGTTCTGGTCCGACCCCGATGTCTCATCGTAATTTTCTCGAACTCATGGTTCAGTTCCTGTCCAGACAAGTCGGGCCACACTGTCACGCAGGCCTCCCTCACGGTTCCTCGCCAACCAAAGCCTGCGGTGTTCGGCTACTATATCTCGATTATCCTCTGCCAACTCCCGGCAGACTTCGTGGTCTCCAATCGTACCACCCAGCATAGCCGACGCGCGGCGACAGGCGTGAACCGTCATCCTTACAGCATTAACGAACTCGGCTTTCACAAGGTCCCCATCGCCTCTCCCCATATCGGCCTGCGCCATTCGGTTGAGAATACCACATACACGATCTTCGGTATCGCGCAGCGTACCAACCGACACACCGTCCGTAATTGGCAGGTCGTTCTGCAGAAGTATATTCTTCAGGTCTTGCGACGTTGTTGTTCCCCTGCCCGCGTATTGCCAAATGTCCGCCAAGTCATAGGCAACAGCGCCCATGACTCCGGCGCGATCATGAAAGACATGAAGGTCAAGAGCTGCACATATTGTTTCATCAGAGTTGGTGTGGTGCGACCATGAAACTGCGGCCCCGGCAGCAAACGGTACAAGACTGATGGACAAGTACTGGTGATGACCGTTGTCGCCCCAGTCTGTGTTCAGAACGCCCTGACCTCCATGCGTTGCGGCGGCTTCGGCGGCGGTACGATTGCTGCCAAATGCAGCGTCATTGCATCCAAGCACATTTGTCCAGCTTGAAGTCCCGGATGCGCAAATGAACTCAACACCTTCCCGGGCCATGGTTCTGGCATGTTCAGCAAAGGGATAACTCCGGTAGTATCCCCAGTCCACCGCTACCATTCGGCGGTCGACATCGGCAAGAAGCTCTGGGAAATTATTGAAGAACATGTCGGCCCAGAAATGAGCGGCGAATCCGCGACCTGCAAGTTCCGCTCCGACCTTGTTGAGGTAATTGAGGAACACCTGCCCGCGACCAAGACGTTCGCATTCACCCTGGCTCTTTCCCAGACCAATATCCCAAGTTTCATCGCACCCAATGTTGATCTTCCTGCTGGTGAAGTTGGGAAGAAGCTCGTCGTACAACGCATTCATAAACGTCATGGACTCAGGACTGAGGGGAGCCAGACTCCAGGGACCGCGATGGGTACTGTTCGGCATGGTAAATCCATCCGGACACTCCGCCAGATGTCGATACCGCGGCAGTTCGAGCCAGCGGGCCATGTGTCCCAGCGAGTTCTGATTGGGCACCAGTTCAACAAAACGGTCACGACAAAAAAGATCAAGCGTACGAATATCCTCAGCAGTCATCGGACTGGCCTGTTCCCAGGCGTCCCGGTGATTCTGATACGCAAAAGTGTGCTCGGTATAAAGCTCGAGATGATTGATCTTCCACTCGGCCAGCTGGTCCACCAGCATGAACAAGGTGTCCAGCGTCGGCACTTTATCCCGGCTGATGTCGAGCATCACGCCACGGGAAGCCAAGTCCGGCCAATCCTCAATCGCCAAAGCCGAAATCTCGTTCTCGCACTGACGTAGAATCTGGATCAGCGTCATACCGCCGTAAAAAGCACCGGCCGACGTCGCGGCCGCAATCTGAATGCCGGCAGACGACACGTGAAGGTTATACCCTTCAGCAGGGATATCGGCATGTTTATCGACCTGGATCGTGATACTGGCTTCCCCAGGAACCGGGTGCGGCGCGACGACAAGCCGCCAACCGGTCAAAGCTTGTTCCAGGTGTTTGGCGATCGGCAAAAGTGCCGCGGCATCTTCCGGGATCCAAATACTGCCACCGCCGGCAATGTTCAAATGACCATCAAGATGCTTCACCCGCTGAGGCACAGGCAGTAAGATGAGATCAGTTGTTGGGTTAGGGGAGGTCATGTCTGTCTTTCTTTTTTCTTTTTTAACAAACCACGGGAAACATGGTTTTTACACTACTGTCTTAACGTGTCGAATGCACGTTTATAGACACCGGTGTGAAGTAGGCGTTCATGCGGTATAGCGCATCCTCGTTCCAGCCTGCCGAACCTGTCCCTGGGAAGGGTCGCCCACGCTTCTAGGGCAAACGCAGCGTTATAAGCATTTCAAAGCTCCTCTTCCTTCGCTTCCTCTTTGTTCAAACCAGCAGAGCCACGCCGAAGGCGGGCATAGAAGGCCTGTCCCTAGCATTCCTTTTGGCAAAGACAAACAACTTCATTATCAACTGGAATCATCTTTTTTATCGAAAACGCACCATCAAAATAGTCGGAGGCTCTTTCTAAAAAATCTTTTATAGCGTCGGCATCCCAAACATGAAAATGAATTCTTTTATCATCTTGCTCGAGTTTTAGAGCATGCTCGATTTGATCTTGTGGATCTATATGAGCTACATGTTTAGCGAGATCAAGATAATGCTCTCTTTTTGATATATCGCCCCCATATTTGTCGTCTTTTATCAAATGCTCGAATGTCGTAATCGCACGTTGCTTATCAAAAGTTTTCTGGCAATTGGGGATAGCATAGAAGAGGAATCCGCCAGCATGGATTTTATTGAGGTGATTTCTGATTGTGCCCAAAGGGTTAATGCAATGTTCGATAAAGTGGTTGGCGATGATGAAATCAATGGAGTCATCATCAATGCTCGACAGAACCTCTCCATCATCAAACACATCCACAGGAACAATTCCAATTGTTGATGGGGGAGCATTTTTTATTGATGATTTTTCCGGCGGCAAATCAATATAGCAAACATTTGTCTGTGGTGTTGTCCACAAGGCATTATGAAAAGCACCAATTTCGATTCCTTTTCCACGAAGGAACTCTTTGCTCACCTCTTTTCGAACGCCCCATTTTGATGTTGACGGAAAGATAGGTGGGCCATCCTTGAGACGTTTAATGTGTGTCGATGAAATATAGTGGATGCTTTTGTCATTCAGATCTAATCCTTCAATCATATCATAAGAATGCAGCCATCGTTTTTGTCCATTTTGAATAACATAAATTCTGCTGTCGGAAGATTGTGCTCCAGATGAAACCAGTTGTCCTTCAATCGAAAATGATCGCAAAGCCATATATAGAAACTTAATAAATTCCAATATGCCGTTACTATTATTTTGACAGTGCCGTATACCTTTGGTGATTGATCTAATATTTATTCGCATAGTTGTGTTTCTAGTAATTGTCTGCATTCTAGTCAATTATGAAGTGGCAATCATCTATACCGTTCTGATGGTTGAAGGATTGTCAACAGAATGAAAAACAGAGCGTCACACCCAAAAAGTCTAAGGCCAATTGCGAGCCCTCTAAACACACTTATCTCACTGCCGCTCTAAACAAACTGTGGTCCGACCTCGCTTCACTCTATGGTCAGCTTGCGGACCAGCACGGCTTTCCGCTGCTTTCCCTGTTCATCTTTATGAGCAAAATGCGAATAGGACATCAGCAACTCATTCGGACTTAACGGCAGCATGGTCGTATAACTGTCGGTATCCTCTTTAAGCATGCAGAACGGCTTGGTCCATGTTCGGCCCGTTCCATCGAGCGAAAAGGACAGCCAGATGCCAGGCCGACCATAGGAGAGTACCATCACGCCGCAGTCAAGGAGTGCGAGGCAAGGCATAACACCTATCTTTCCAAGATTATCAAGTGCAACGGGCTTTTCCCATGTCTTGCCGCTATTCTTTGAGAATGTGATCATCATAGACTTTTGCTTCTGGTCGCTCCGTCGAATCACGCAAACCAATTCCCCGTTCACATTTTCGGCAAGCATCGGTTCTGTCAGCGCATCTTTCCCAAGGGGGTCGAAGGCGATCGTCGATCGGCGCTTCCAGCTGCGGCCATTGTCCTTTGATACCATGCAGGTTACGTTAAATTGCTTCGGCACCGAGCCGTCATCAGTGAGGTAGCTGGTGCGGTAATCGGCAAAGAGAAGTTCCTTACCCACTCTGAGAGGTGGCCTTTCAAAGTCGGTTATGGGAACCAGATCGCTGCCCGGGTCATTCTCCTGGGTATATATCAGAGCGTTCTTCTTATCGTATAGGATTGTGTCATTTCTCCATGTTTTCGATTCAGGATACCAACGAGAGCATTCCATGTTTTCGAAAAAACGCTGCACAGGCAGCGGGCATTTTTCGAAATGTGAAAGCAGTCTCCAATGATAGCTAAAGAATCTCCCTGCTGGTTTGGGCAAGACCAACTTTGCTTTCGTTAGATTAAATGGGATTGCCTTCGGCAGACAGATGTAGTGACCGTCAAACAGTGGATAGGTCATACCTGAAGACGGCAGCCCATCAACAGCAAAGGATTTCCAGGTCTTGCCCTTGTCGCTCGAGATGTAGGTTGGGCTGGGCTTGCCGCGAGCAGTAACCGCATCGTCTCCGTCATGATAACGAAATAGAATTCTGCCGTCCGGATATTCGGAGATAAATGCGAACTGATGGTGTCCCCAGGTCTTTAAGCCCACTTTTGATAGGGCGACGACCACCGGTTCATCCAAGCTGACACTAAGCCTTTTTCCGATATCATATTGCATGGTTTTCTGTTCCTCTCCATAAACTTGTAAAGCCATGGTTAGCTGAGAGAATAACAGAATGGATAGGATAGGGCGAGGGACAATAGGAGACATCAACCCCGGCATAGGCCAGCATATCCGCCGCAATGCCATTAGCATTATCACGAACCGGCTCGTCCGATTCCAGGTCATAACGCGAGCGTAGATTCAAGACGACATCGACATCAACACCACGCCGATGGGCGGCGATCAACTCATTGACTAAGACAAGAGAGGGAGTCTCTGCGTCCGGATCATCAGGAACCCGCATCTCAAACATCGCCACCGCTACAGATCCCGTTGCAGCCCGAAGCTCGCGCTGAACGATTCCGACGTAGTTTGTCCCGTTAACATCCTCGACCCACGCTTCAGCCCCCGGCCCTGCTATCGCACCGGTGGTCAGGGAAATGAAGAACAGAAACAATGGGAGCAGCCAAGGAACTGGCCGTGATGAACTGGAGCCGAGGCGGAGAGAGTTTACAAGAGTAATCATGTACAGAGAGTACGGAGCATGTCCAGGTTGATGCGGATGTGCGTTCGGGAAAACTGTTCCTTGTAAAAGGTTGATTTCCCTGAAGCCTGAATGCCGGTGAAGATGACAGCGTCCCTGATCATATTTACGCCTTTGTCTTTACTAGGAGAACCGGGTAGTCAGCACAGTATTTCTTACGCTGGCAATCATTGCTCTGGGCTCCCATCCATACCCAGTTAAACTGCGCCATCATTGCCTCTACCGTTTCGGAATCGGTGGTCAGCCACAGAAACTGCTTCGCGGATGGCACTGAGTTCTAGATCACTTGCTCTCTTATGCTACGGTGGCTTCTGCCTCCTTAACAAAGCTCAATAATTCAACGGCTGTCTCAGCGACTTTTCGCCATGTGGCTGTCAGATCTTCAGGATCAACGGCGATATCCCGCTTACACAATTGCCAAGAGTCTTCCCAGTCAAGATCAAGAGAGTGTTCCTTGGACAGAGCATCAATCTTGTCACTTGCTCCAGGTTGCTCATTCTCCAGTCTCTTGAGGTTGGCACCACTACAGCGGAGACTGACACTGTAGACGTTGATATTCTTGGACCGCCGTGGATCGTCGATACATACCGAAATAACTCCTGTGAACTTGAACATCGACCTATCGGGCGTCTTGCCTTGACCCTTCTTTGCTTTTCCTCGGCCGTTAAGTTTCCACCTTCCGGGTGGTGCCAGGATTTCCCGTACAATAGGTGTCACAAGTCCTTCGGCCTCCGAGAGTTCCTGGATTATCGGCCACGTTGATGGCCAGAAATCACTGAAAACGGAGAACAGCTCCGTGCGAGCCGTGTCAAGCACGTCCCAGTTATCGAAGTACAACTTTGCGGCTTCGGGCATCTTCTCAACCATTGCAGACCTCCACTGTCCTTAGCATCGTTTCAAAATTTGGCAGATTACGATTGCACCATCCCTTAAGTGCAATTGACCGAGCCGGCTTGTCTATTGCATCGGTGAGCTTTGAAATGAGATCAGTTCTATCGCGCCCTGCGAAGGCAAGTGGTCCGCAAATGAGGTCCCAAATAAAGGCCGACAGGTTGTGGCGTGCAATTGCTGTTAGAGACGAATCGCCGAGTACACGCGAAATGCGCGAAATGAAAGTCGAGTGATCAAGAGCGATCCAATCCGAATCCTCTTTTGGTTGGCGGGCCCCCGGGGTTAAATAGATCTTGAGTACATTTCCTCGACTCAGGTCGGCGTAATTCTGTTCAAAGGCCCGTGAATAACGTCTAAGCTGGGTTAACTCGCCGCGCTGGGTAGAACCACTTTCAGGACTATTGAGCTTATGCTCAATCAGAACGACCAAATCACCCGCCTTTACGAAGACATCCAAAGTGGATGAAACGTTCTTTGATCCAACCTCAATAGCTCCAAGCCCGAACTCCGCGTGGACCTCGGCGTCTTCCCAGGGCACTTGGTGAGGGGAAAGACCGGTTGCTTCAAGTTCCGGTGCCAGAAATGCTACTAGCAACCGACTGCCCAGACCATGCGGTTCCTGAGGAGAAAGAAAGTAGCGCATTAGTTGCGTGTAGCGAATCTCACGCGTACCACGCCCACAGACAGACAGCGCAGCCAACGGAACACCTGAACCGGCTAGAGCGTCGTGCAGTCTTTTATACCGTTGTACGTCGGCCCCAACATTATGAAGTAGGGCCTGACGGATCTGCGACACAATAGAACTGAAGTCGGGCGAACCGACTCGGGGTGTTTTTGGTTTTTTACTCTGTAGAGCAGCAATCGCTGAAACGGCTTGCTGCAATTGATCAATTTGCGTGTAGCTCATATGTCGGGCAGCTTATCCTCCTAGGTCAAATCATACAAGCGGTTGGTTAGCACCTCAGCGGTTCCAAATAGGCGGCAATGCCGGGGGTCTGATCCTGTCGCGAGGAAA
>CAZNWT010000130.1:0-11600 GCA_964576795.1 uncultured Victivallales bacterium | reverse complement strand
TTTCCTCGCGACAGGATCAGACCCCCGGCATTGCCGCCTATTTGGAACCGCTGCGGGTATTGTCAGCAGGTGGCGTAGGGAGTAGCACTTGTGGTCGAATAAATTGGGTACAATGGAGATACGGTATGGAAACGGTTTCGATTGCGGTAGACAGTTCAAGCGAGAAGGGCGTCGTTCGGCGTATCAACGGGCTCAACAATGCGGCGCCGTTGAGTTACATATTCGGCTCAGCCAGACGGGATCTCACGGAACAGTTGAAGGCGTTGAATTGTGCTGCGATCCGTTTCCATGATGTCGTGTTGGAGAACCCGGGGCTTGAATTGGTTGATATCTCACGCGTCTTTCCGAACGGGCATGCCGATCTTGACGACTCCAAAAACTACCATTTTGAAGCCACTGACGACTATGTAGCCAATGCGATAGCGACAGGTTGTGACCGTATAGAGTTTCGTCTCGGCGAGTCCATTGAGCACTCTCGCAAACAGTACGCCGTTCATCCGCCCGCCGATCCGGAACGCTGGGCGGAGATATGTTGCCATATCATCAGCCACTACAATGAGGGATGGGCAAACGGATTCCACCACAACATTATCGATTGGTCGATCTGGGAGGAACCGGACACCGTCCCGCTGCTTTTCACGGGCACTGTAGAAGATTACTGCAATCTCTATTGCGTTACGGCCAAGATGATCAAAGAACGTTTTCCCGCCGTGCGTGTGGGTGGTCCCAATTGTTGTGGAGGGAACTGGGATCTGATGACGCAGCTCCTGAAACAGTGCAGGGCAAGTGGCGCTCCGCTTGATTTTCTTGCCTGTACCAACTACAGCCGGGAGCCTGATGAACTTATCGGGCTAGTGCGCCTTATGCGTGAGCTTCTTGATGAGCATGGGTTTCTTTCGACGGAGGTCCACATCAGTGAATGGCACTATGGCCCCCAGGATTGGAACGACATTCATGGAGATGTGGCCCCCGAGACACACGTTGCAGCGTTGGCCGAGATAGCAGGGAGCAATGGGGGTGCTTTTACGGCTTCATCCCTGATCGGTTTCCAGGATGTCCCCATTGATATGAGTTACTACTATTGTTGTTGTCTGAACTGCTGGGGACTTTTCGATGAGTCGTCGAGAGTGCCAACGGCGAGCTACTACGCCATGCGTGCGTTTGGAGATATCGCGCGTTATAGAACTCGGCTTGCGACAGATGCCCATCCGGTGCCAGCCGTGCGTGTTTTGGCTGCGAGCAACGGCGAGATGAAGATGGCGGTGTTGATCTCCTGTTTCAAGGCCGGTGCGATGAATTTGAATATAGACTTCACTGATTCAACGCTGGACGATTGCATGGTGCAAGTTCTCGACGCGACCCGTTCGTTGGAAGCGGAAGCTCCTGACGCGGTAAGGGTTGATGGCTCGCGTTTGACCATCAAGAAAGACGCCGCCGGATCCGCGGTGTATCTTGTGACGGTGGGTGGGGCTGTATCGCCGTGAGACTCTCTGTGCTCGTGACGAAGTGAGAGAATATTGAATCTTTAGACGTGATAGACCCCTCTCGCCCCTAGGGGATTTGGGAGGCCCTATCCCCGCCCCACCTTTACGCCCCAGGGGTTCTCTTTCTTGAGCCGCGAGCCCAGGGCACGATAGACATCGGGGAGGTCAAAGTGCTTCAGAACGCCGCGCAGCATTGTGCTCAATGGCCATGTTGACGTGGGGCTCTGCGTCAGCAGTTCGTAACTGGGCAGGTAGTTGAAGATTCTCACACGCGGCTTTGAGGGATGAAGCAACGCAGCGAAAGCCACTACGACCGATCCCATACCTCTACCGACCAGCTCCATGCGTGTTATGCCGTTGGCTTGGAGACAATCCATGGTGCGTAGCAGATCAAAGACGCGGCGACCAAGGTAGCTCTCACCCAGTATCTCCCCGGTGGAAGCGTAGAGATAATCGCTCCCGTACGCGTCCAGAAAATCTGTTGTTCCACATGTGCCTGGGGCGGACTCTCCCATCCCTCTTGGATCTACCAGCAACAAAGGAGCCTTGCCTTTTGTGAGCGCTTTCGCTTCTCGCACATGCTGGAGATCATCCAGCCCGCCACGATGTCCCACGTAGAGCGTTGCCGGCCCGACCGGCGGAATATCCTGGGAGACAACAGGGCCGCATACCGACACCAGTACCTGGATGCCTGGTTCTGATTCGACGGCAAACTGTGTACTGATACAGGGAGCTTCACTATACTTGGGAGGACGCAGTTTTCGGTAGTGCGGCGCCGTGCGCATGGCGGAAATACCCAACAGCTTTCTGGCGGCCCGCGTGACCTGATCCGATGTCGGCTTGCCCCGCGCTTTCGCCAGCTTAGCCGCCGACTCGGCGGTAAATTCACACACCGGCCTGTTCCCTGCCGGCAGGATGCTGCCACGTGGCGTCACGCGAAGCGTCTGTTCCAACAATGGATGTACCCCCTTCTCCTTTGCCGAACCCGTGAGCCCGGCATGCCGGGTGAAGAAGCCGTACATCGCTTCCCGGTTCTCCTGGAAGTACCCATGCGCGCGTGGTCCCTCAAAATACTCGGCCGACCCTTTGGCGCCCAGTAGATTGTGAACCCTCTTCAGATCTTTCCCGGCTTGACGCGCGGCACGCGGATCAAAGAAATCATACTTTTGCGAGAGCAGCAACGTGGGCCGTGGCGCATGGCAGAGCAGCATATCCACCTCGTCCAGTCCGGCTGCGAGGATTCCCGGCGGATTCTGTTCAGCATCCGCGGGTAGCTCATTCTCCAGGTTGGCCAGGTAGCTGCACACAAAACAACTCGGCGCCGCCATGGTCAACCGGGAATCGAGCGCCGTCACATATGTGCTTAGCGTGCCGCCGCCGGAATTGCCGGTAACGCCCACCCGACTCTTATCCACTTCGGGCCTGGAAAGAAGATAGTCCAGTCCGCGGATGGCATCCCATACTCGCCACGTTCCGAAGAAATCGTCGACCAACACCATGGGGTTCCCCATCGCGTTGTGCGCCACACAACAGTTCCAGTTCGGTGTCTGGTCCTTCCGTTTCACCTGTTGCCGTTCTCCCTGGGAAATGGGGTCGATGATGAAGACCACGAATCCCCGGAGCACCAGTCCCTGACAGAAGCTCTGGTAGAAGTCACAAGCCTTGCCTTCCGGTGAATGACCACACACTCCCAACACCCCCGGAGCCTTGTCAATCAGGTTGGCGGGCAGATAGAGGTTGCCGGTTACCAGGAAACCGGGTCGGCTCTCAAAGATCACCTTTTCCAGCGTAAAGTTGGGTAGCGTCTCCCGGGACACCACCCGGACATTCAGTGCGGCGCGCTTCGGCATGGAGGGGAAGCAGCGTTTCACGGCGCGACGCGCCTTTTGAACATAGTGTTGCGCGTCCTCACGAGTCTTCAAGGCCTCAATCCGCGCATGTCGCGCAGCCATCACCTCGCGCACACGCGTCACGTAATATTCCTGAATGATATGTGGGTACCGATTGCCTGTCATTGTTCTTGCCCTATCGTTGTCTCATTAAACGTCTATCGCCGACCCTACACGCCCCATAGGTGTTAAGCCAGTTTCCCGTCTCCATCTTCATAACATATTGTTGTTGATTCGGTTACGATCATGACATCAACGTCCAATCACCAACGCTGGGGATTGGGCGTTGGATGTTGGTTGTTGGGCGTTCAAATCTTCTTAACTTAATCCCTATGCCCTCTCGCCCCCCCTCTCTCTCCCCGAAAGAACGGTGTAGGACCCTACACCCCCCGGCTGGGCGTGACAAGTGGTGTGGTGGTGCACTACATTCCGCGAGGTTCGTGAGCGACCTCGAGGACGACTTCGATGTTGGCCAGGGGTACATCGCCCTGGATGGCTTGAGCGGGCGAAAAAATGTGGCCACCGTCTTGGCTCATCATGTTGCGAACATGCCGTGCCTCTGCTCGAACTTCGTCAGGTGTGCCGAACGGGAGGGTCTGTTGCGTGCTCAAGCCGCCCCAAAAGGTGAGTTTGTCGCCGAAATCAGTTTTCAGCTTCTCAATGTCCATGCACTCGGGTTGTACCGGGTTTAATGCATTAAGCCCCATGTCGATCAGCCGCGGAAGCAGCGCTTCAATACAGCCACAGGAATGTACCCAGACGTCTTTGCCGTGATCGTGGATGAGATCATATTCACGTTGCTCACCGGGCCGGATCAGATCATCCCAGGTGTCTGGCGACATCAGGAGGTTGTTTTGCGAGCCCCAGTCGCTGCCCATGAGAACTCCGTCGATCGTGTCGCAGCTCAGAATGTTTTCGAGCATGACCATGTTGCGGTCGATTATTTTTGTGCAGAGCTGCTTGGCGAAGGCTGGGTCGCGGGCCATGTCGCAGAGGAAGTTCTCGATACCCCTGGCCGAGTTGGCTTTCTCGAAGTGGCTTCCGTAGAACATCGCGAGGACATATTTGTTCGCATCGTGAGCCTTCGCTACCTGCTCGGCGAGTGCCGCATAGCTTCCTGTTCCGGCAATTGTTCCGGGGCTCGTCGGGGTATTGAAATCCCGCCAGTCAGGCGCCAGTTCGTGCCAGTTCCACCATGGGGGGGAGACCTGGCAGATATCGTTGTCCAGCCATTCCTCGACGTCCTTGACGCCATGTACCCGCTTGATCTCGTCATTTGTTTCGCCCGTAGTCAGAATGCAATAGGGGACCCGCTCGGTCTCTTTATGTGCCAAAGCGGCCTTTACCAATTCCCGTGATGTCATTGTCGTGCTCCTTGCTGGTCTATGTGACTGGTATGTATACACATAAAGATACCTGATACCCGGCGTATATGCTCTCTATAATGGTTGTGTGTGAACAAATGATACCGGTTTGACGCCATCATGTCTTATGAGTATGCCCGTTTTTGCTATTTGACCGCTGAAGGATCAGTCCCCGCGGACATCGCAATGTATAGGATCGCATCACGACCCGATAGCAAGCGTACACTGGTCCCAACTTCCCCGGTAGGTCGCAGGGCCCATGCCGTGCGATGTGCTGAAGACGCGGGAGAAATGACAGCGGTCGTGGAAGCCGCAACGTTCAGCGATCATCTCAATCGAATCCGTTGAATACATCAGCTGTAGTTCAGCTTGGTTTAGTCGCAGCATGTGCTGGACTTTCTTGGGTGAGCGTCCCAGCACCTCGACAAAAAGTCGATTTAGAGTTCGAGGAGAGATATGGACTGCAGCAGCGAGAGCACTGACAGAAATTGCCAGATCTTTGCGCATTTGTCGCAGCGCGCGATCCACCCTGGGCTCAAGACGGCCGGCACCAAGCAACTCTTCGGGTACAGCCGACATGCCACGCGAGATGAAAGCGGACAATCTGGTGCCAAAGCGCGGTGAAGTCGCGGTCGTGTCATTCATGCTGTTTGCCAGAGCCTGAACTTCGCACGCTTCAGTCTGGCTTAGCGAACACTCTCCTATCCAGTCGCTCACGAAGTCGTATGGCGGAGAGGAACTGAAGTGTATCCAAAAATGCTGACAGGGATTCTGCATGCTGGACTCTAGTCGAGTGTAGGGCGCTATCATAATCAGCTTATCAGGGCCCAACTCCCAGTGATCGCGCCTTCTCTCGATCCACGCCCCCGGCCGATCTGTCCAGTAGAGTCGCCAGCAGGGCACCAGGCAGTGCCCGATATCCCAGTTCGAGATCTCCATGCTGCCATGGTAAAGAGCATTCCACTGTGGCATATAACACTGCTGGCTTGACGGCATGGCTGGTTTATACATAGATAGATCTCATATATCAATAGAATTTGATGTTATTATGCGTAATTATACAACTATGAGTTGTTGATCGACGCACTCGGTATTGCGAAATGATAGAGTTACGCAAAAAATCGAGGTAACAAGAGGAATCATAAGATGAGCCGACAAATTGCATTGGACAATATCAACTTGAAGCCAGCTGAACGCTGGGCGCATACTGAATACAGTCTGAGTTACCATAACGACTATATTCGATCGAGAGTTGAGGACGACCCGAACGGGCGCACTTTTGAAGACCAATGGATGATCGACTTCAACTGGGTAACAGATGACGGACTGTACGGCAACTGGGGAAAGTTCGGGCGCTGCACGGATATGGGGCACGCCTCATATGCGGCTGACAGCAGTGACCAGAGGACCATCGGAGAATGCCCGTTCAAGACCATGGAAGATGTCTGGGCGTTCGATGCTGTAGAAGAATACGGACTGCCTGATCGTGACGAACAGATTGCGGCATATCAGGCAATCATCGACAGGTGCCGCAAGAATTCTCCAAACCAGCTTTCGACTGGCGGCTACTACAAGTCCATTGTGTCCGGCGCGATTCAGGCTTTTGGCTGGGACATGTTTCTGATGGCGCTTTCTGAGGTCGACCGTATGGAGCCGGTACTTGACAGCTTCTTCCGTAGGACCTTGTTTCACATGGAATGCTGGGCTGCCACCGATGTGGAAGCGGTTATTCAGCATGACGACTTTGTATGGTCAGAGGGCGCATTTATGAACCCCACCATCTACCGCGAGGTAATTATCCCTAGATATGCCGAACTCTGGAAGCCACTGCACACGGCCGGCAAGAAGTTACTATTCTGCTCCGATGCAAACTTCATGGACTTTGCCGATGATGTTGCAGAAGCCGGTGCCGATGCTTTCATCTTTGAGCCCATGACAGATTTCGAATTCATGGTGGATCATTTTGGATCCTCACACTGCCTCGTCGGAAGCTGCGTAGACTGCCGCGACCTCACATTTGGACACTGGGATAAGGTGAAGGCCGACATTGATCGCACCTTCAAGCTGCTTGAGCGCTGTAAGGGCGGAATTCTGGCTACCGGCAACCACTTACCGGCAAATATCCCAGACAAGATGATGGACCAATACATCGCCGAACTCCTGCTACACATAGCAAGGGCATAGCAGAAATAATTAAAAACGTTTTTCAGTATTTCCGTATCCTTTGTGGAGCTCGTCTGGCGGCAGGTCGTCAAGGGCTCCAGATTGCCCCAACTCCAAAGAGACGCGGTCGAAGATGGCGGCGTGGTCTGCTTCGTGATTCGCCTTAAGAGCTGCGTTTGCCTTGCCTATGGGGTGCCGGGGGCTTGTAAGCCTGTTTAGGATGCAGTACACTGCTGAACGAAAAACTCGAAACGGAGGAGACGTACTGACATGACACATCGCGATACGTTTGATATCGGCTGGTTGTTTCACCTGGGAGATGGGGGCGGGCAGGGGGTTGCCCATGATGATAGTGCGTGGCGCAAGCTCAACTTGCCTCACGACTGGAGCATCGAGCTCCCCCGGTCACCGGATTACAGCAGCGGCAGCAGCGGCGGGTTCTTCGCCGATGGCGTCGGTTGGTATCGCAAGCACTTCATCGCGCCGGAGTCGTGGCAGGGGAAGAATGTCACTGTTGAGTTTGAGGGGATCTACCAGAACGCGGAACTGTGGCTGAACGATCACTGTCTCGGGCGGCACCCGTACGGCTACACGAGTTTCCACGTGGACCTGACGCCTTTCCTCGTGTTCGGCGCGGATAATGTCCTCACCGTGTGCGTCGACAATGGGGGGCTGCCCCATACGCGATGGTATTCCGGGTCAGGGATCTACCGCCACTCCTGGTTGACTGTTGCTGAGCCTGTGCATGTGGCGCAATGGGGCGTCTACGTCACGACTCCCGAGGTAACCGCAGAGCAGGCCGTTGTCAGCGCATCGGTGACCGGCGCAAACCATGACGACGTCGAAGCCGCAGTGCAGGTCAAGTGCACGGTTTTTGATCCCGACGGTATGTCCGTTGGGACCCTTGAGTCCGCCGTGACAATTCCTGGGGATTCTACGGCTGACGCGGTTTGCGAGCTCTCGATTCCTACCCCTCAACTGTGGGACCCGGACAATCCCGCCCTCTACTCTCTTGTGGCTGAGATTGTGGCAGATGGGCAGATCACAGATCGCGTAGAGACGCCCTTCGGCGTGCGAACATTTCGTTTTACGCCCGCTGAGGGTTTTGTTCTAAATGGCGACGTCGTACTCTTGCGCGGTGGGTGTGTTCACCATGACTGCGGACCGCTGGGGTCTGCTGCGATCGACCGCGCCGAGGAACGCAAGGTCGAACTCCTCAAAGCCAGTGGCTATAACGCCGTACGCTGCGCACACAACCCGCCTTCACCGGCATTTCTTGATGCTTGCGATCGGTTGGGAATGCTTGTGATAGACGAAGCGTTTGACGTGTGGCAGGCGGAGAAGAAGCCTCACGACTACCATCGCTTCTTTGATGACTGGTGGCAGCGTGATCTGGATAGCATGCTCATGCGCGACCGCAATCACCCGTCAATTGTACTTTGGAGCATCGGCAACGAACTGATCGAACGCGCAAGACCGGAGGGTCGTCAGATTGCGAGAATGCTGGCTGAACGTGTCCGAGCTGTTGAACCCAGTCGCCCGGTTACTGCAGGGATCTGTAACGTCTGGGATGGAACGGGTTCATGGCGGGATCTGGACGCCATCCTCGCGGAGCTCGACGTGCACGGCTACAATTACGAAGTTGACCAATACGAGAGTGACCATGAGTTGTTCGCGAATCGCGTCATAATTGCTACCGAATCATTTCCGTATGAGCAGTTCAAGTATTGGAAGGCGGTCGAGACGTTGCCACATGTTGCCGGCGATTTTGTTTGGACTTCGCTGGATTATCTGGGCGAAGCCGGAATCGGCCGGGAGTTCCGTGTTGGTGGCCCAGAGGAACACGTGCCTAGATGGCCGTGGCACCATGCTAACTGTGGAGACATTGACCTGTGCGGTTGGAAACGCCCGCAATCATTCTACCGCGATGTGCTTTGGGGGTGCGCCTCAAAGCCTTACATTGCAGTGCATCCCCCGAGAGATGCTGGCGTTGAGACAGGCGTCACTCGCTGGGGCTGGCACGACGTGCAGGCATGCTGGGATTGGCCCGTTGATGCGGGCCGGTTGAGGGTGGATGTTTACTGCGAAGCCGACCGCGTTGAGCTATTCCTCAACGGCGACTCAATCGGTTTGCAGCCTGCAACGGAAGCGCAGGAGTATATCGCAACGTTCGATGTTCCGTACCAGCCCGGGGTGCTCAAAGCTGTTGCCACGCATCAAGGCTCGGTTGTCGGGGAGTCGACGTTAAGCACGGGATCAGCACCCATAGGTTTGCGTTTGACTGCGGATCGGGATCACGTTGAGGCTGACCGTAACGAACTGGTCTATGTGACGGTGGAAGGAATCTGTAGCGATGGCACGGCTTCGGTGATCGCTGACAACATGGCTTTCTTCACCGTAACGGGCCCGGCTCGCATTCGCGCCGTTGCCAGTGCCGATCCCAGAAGCGAAGAGCCATACGTCGGTAATGCGCGCAGTCTCTGGCGTGGCCGAGGCCTGGTCATTCTGCAACCTACCGGAGATCCGGGCGAGATTACCTTGCGCGCGCAAGCAGATGGACTCGATGGGGCGGAGTTGATCGTCCAAGCCAGTCGTATGGTAAAATAGAAGCAGAGAAGGGATAGCCCCACGATAAGCGCTTATCGACTCTTAATGGGATCGATACAATATTGCTCTGGTCATGACCGAAACAATGTCCCGACGTCCATGTCGAAATGAATCCCAACTGCTTCCAAAATCTTGAGGTGTGGGTAAAATTCGCCGACTTCAGCCAGGTCATGGCTGTCAGAACCCAGGGCGATCTTGACCCCGCGGTCGATACAGGCGCGGAGGAAGCGGGGGTCGGGCTGATTGATGTGGTAGTTGATCTCGGCTGCCACATTGGCAGCGGCGAGCATTTCGGCGATGCGTTCATAGAGGTGAGTAGGCATATCCAATCGCTCTCGTCGAAAGAATCGGAAGGGGTGGGCCAGGACCTGAATGCCGTTTTGGAGAAGGGCTGCTGTCTCGCGGAGAAAGAGTTGTTCGGCTTCGGCTTGGGAGGTTTCGCCGCGCACGAAGTCGTGAATGAAGTGTACGGCGCCGATGAGCAGGTCCCAGCCCTCGCGGTCTTCATCGGCGAGCAAGAGGGATCCATTTGTGCAAACATCGACCTCAAGGCCAAGGCGGACAAAGTCGGGGTTCTCTTTCCTTAGTTTCCGGGCAAATACCTTGTAGGCATCCATGCGCCCTGTCCGTTCTCGGAAGGCTTTGTCGACAAGATCGGCTTCCTTCTGCCAGGCAGCTTGCCAGGCCACGGAGCTCTCATAGTAGAGGTGGAAAGCATGCTCCGTGAGTATGAGCTGGTTCAGTCCCATCTCTCGGGCTATTTTGATGTTTTTCGCTGCGGCCACGGTGGTGGCGCAGTAGGCATATTCCGTGTGGCAATGGACATCAGCCAGGCCCGGCACTTCCATCTTGAGGGTCAGCGGTTCGATGCGAACCTCCCTGCCGCGCAGATGAATGAGGTCGAAGTGGAACCCGCTCTCGCAGAGGGCCGGGGTGGTATGGTAGGTAACGCCCTTGTGCTCGGCTGCTATCTGGCCTGTGTGGAAGTGACCGCTGAGAGAGAGAATGACCCCGGCCTCCTCATAGTTCTTGAGGATGTCATCCGTGTTCGTGGGCATGTAGGGGTAGCCGCACTCGATGGTGGGGTAGAGCGGGTTGTGCTGTACGGCGATCAAGGGTAGGTCAGGGTGGGAGGCCACTGTTTGCGCCGGCAGTTCCAGGGCAGCAGGTGAGCGCGAGGTTACATCGTTCTCTGCCACATTGTCGTTGAACAGTAGGATTCCGTACCCACTGTGCTGATGAAGTCCGGGGGGCGAATTGAAGATCTTAGCGTAGGGCCCGGGGGCGCCATCATGGTTGCCGCAGACCGCCAAAGTGGGGATATTGCTTTCATCCAGTTCTTCCCTGATCGCTTTTAGGTCCTCCTCTGCATTTTGGGCCAAGCCATCGTTGACCACGTCCCCAAGGAGAAGGGTGAGGTCCGGTTTGACCCCCATATGCGTAAGCCGTAAGAAGACCTTGCGCAGGAGGGTGCGCGCCATTCGGCATTTTCGCCGCTCGATGGTACAGACGTTGTCCGCCTGTCCGATATAGTGCAGGTCGGTGACCACCAGGATGGTCATCTTGTCGTCGGATGGGTTCTTCTCGCTGGTCATTTCATATCTCCTTTAAAGCCCCCGAGTCGTAAGAGCTTCGCTCGATGTTGTTAAAAAAGAGGGTCTTCCGTAGAAGATTGATGTTGCCTTCGGCTCTCAAGAAGACAACGCATCACCCTCGATGAAAGTGAATCAGCCAAGTGTATCCGAGTAAGAGGGGCGACGAAGTGACCGAGTAAGAGTAAAAAAACGTGCCACACACACTCAAACGTGGCAGACCGCACATTCACTCATCACATGTAGTCCGGCCTGGAGAGCTTTGATTGCCAAGGGGGCATGCTCATGAAAGTAATTAGAGCCTATCCGAAAAGGTAGGAGGCACCAAAATCTCCAAATTTCCTTATCTTTATCGCGAGCGTTGTCGCAAGCTTTGTCAATTCTTCTCTCAAACCTGATACTCCGCTAAGTCCTGTTCCTGAATTCTAAAAGTGTTAGGCTAACTTTGGGCGAGAGGTACTGAAAGGAGGCTCCTCGCTCACGATCAAATTGTAGTGATGT
>CAZNWT010000129.1:0-11611 GCA_964576795.1 uncultured Victivallales bacterium | reverse complement strand
TCGCCTATGAGGCGACTACGTACATCTCTTGGCATACCAGATGAAATACCCCTGGTCAATCGGAGCAATTGCATTTCGTAGTCTTGACTGGGTGGCGGTGGTGCGTATAATCATCCGACTTATTGAATTCACAATAATTGGAGCGTCGATGAGCGAGTCTGGACAATCTGTAACGCACGCCGATCTTAATGCACATATATTCCTCAAGTCGGTTCCTCTACAAGTAACGTTGCAGGAGATTTTAAAGGCTGTGGGTGATTTGCAGGGGCGTAGCTGTCTGGCCATCGGTAGTGAGAATGCCATGATGAGTTATCAGTTGCGCCGTGGTGGAGGGAATTGGCAGGAACTTGTTTTTGACGATGCAATGGCTGAGGTGATCCATGAATTGGTGGGTGAAGAAATTCGCGTTTTTGGTGGCACCTCTCTTCCGTTTGGAGACAAGAGCTTTGATGTTGTTGTGATTTTGGATGGGCTATCCAGCCAAACGTCGGATGCCGAGTTTATTGAAATGTGTCACAAAGTGTTGAAGCCTGACGGGCGTCTTATTGTTTGTGTGCCCCGTCAGAAGAAGATGACCTTTATTGGCCCGTTACGCACACTGCTGGGACTTACGCCCGGCGGATATAGCGAGAGCCACTTGTTTGGCATACTGAAGAGCGGTTTTGATGTGATGAGTATGCGTTCGTATTCGCGATTCTTTGTGGAGTTTGTGGATGCGTGGGTTCGGGGTTTGGCTTTGCGCCGGCGAGACAGAGCCCCGGTGGGTCAGCGTCGCGTCTATAGTGTAGCCTATGCCTTCTACTGGCTTGCGTATCAATTAGATCTTTTGATTTTCATGTCCCGTGGGCACCGCCTGATTGCGTGTGCAAAACGTCGTGCGTGGCGGTCGCGCGATGCTCCCATTCTTGTGGATGGTCGATCCATTAGCGAGGCGGTGCTCAGCCCGCTTGCTGGGTGATTCGACAAAAAACGTTGTAGCCGCTTGACATTGCATGGGGAGATGATAGGTTTCCGTGCTCTTTTGAGGGCCGAGTAGGCGAGTTTAAGGAAAAGTGCCATGAAGCAATTATATCAACCATCGAATAAAAAGCGTCAGCGAAAGATTGGTTTCCGCGCCCGTATGGCTACGGCGGCGGGGCGAAAACTCCTTCAGCGTCGTAGGCGCAAGGGGCGTGCCAGCCTTATTGTGGCCTGATCAAGACGGATTGCCTATGAAAGCACTCAGCACGCCACCATTGCAGGGGCGGTTGAGTGCGCGGTTTCCGCACTCCGTGCGTCTTCTCTTGTCTCGAGACTTCAAGAAGGTTTTCGATCAAGGGACTCATGTGGTTGGTAGGTATATGGTCATGTGGGTCGGCGAAGCGGGAGCCTCGGGGCTCAGGCTTGGTGTGATTGCGAGCAAGCGAACCTTTCGTAGGGCTGTGGATCGCAATCGAGCCAAACGTCGTCTACGCGAAGTCTTTCGTTTAAATCGTTCTCAAGTTGATCGTCATGGTGATCTTGTCATTATTGCGCGGCATCGCATTCTTAGTGCAGAATGCTCTGCCATTGAGAAGGAGTTTATGAGATTACTCTGCAAGAGCGGTTTGATCGGAAAGTCTGATTCGGCAGCAGAATCGAATGATGCAGAAGGGAGGCGCTAGGTGTTTCCCCTGATTGTCAGACGCATACTGATCTTGCTTATTCGCGCCTATCAGGTGTGCCTTTCCCCTTTCTTAGGCCAAAATTGCCGATTCTATCCCAGTTGCTCTGCGTATTGTATGGAAGCGATCACGCGACATGGATGTTTAAAAGGCATGGTTTTGAGTCTCAAACGTATTTTAAAATGTCAGCCCTTTCATCCTGGCGGTGTTGATTATGTGCCTGGCTGTGAACCGCACGTTACGGAGTTGAAATCATGAACAAGAACGATCGAATTATTGTCGCTATTCTCTTTTGTCTATTGATTGCGTGGTCTTTTTATGGGCGTAAGTTTGCTCCCCAAAAGCCAGCAGAGGTTGCGGTGGCCGCTGAGGAGACCGCTGCCGTGAACACGGATGTTGTCTCTGTTGACCCTTCTGCAACGCCTTCTGCATTGCCTTCCGTGGCTCCGGATGTTGAGCCGTTGCTTGCTGATGTGGTCCATGAAACCCCTGAGAAGACCTTAGTGCTGGAGAATGAGGTCTTACAATTGGTCTTTTCGTCTTGGGGTGGTGGCATTACCTCTGCCGAGCTCAGTCAGTTCCCTGCGACGATGGAGGAGGACAGCGAGCCGGTCTCCCTTGATTTTGCGCGGCGGCCCGCTTTGACCTATACGGATCTTTCTGGTCTGTCGGTTGCAAATGATTTTGAGATTAAGTATTTATCCGGGTTGAACGGTGTGAGGATTGAGCGACAGGATGCTTCGGGGTTGTCGCTTTCTCGCGTAGCGCTCTTAACCAATGGATATTCCTTGGTTGTCACGGATACCCTCGTTAATGAAACTGATGACCCCATCGTAATCCCCAACGCCAGAATGAACGTTGGGCCCATGCCCCATGTTCAGACCAAGGCAAAGACGAGAGGGATTTTGTATCTGGGTGTCGATACGATGAGTGAGGTTGAGGGTAAATCTCGGATCACGTTCTGGGGTAGGAAGCTCTCTGCGCTTTTTGGTGCAAAGGGAGGGTGCTCAAAACCGGATTTACGGGGGGTTCCTCTGACGCAGGTGAAGGAGATCCCAGATTCGGTGGAGTGGGTTGCAGTAAAAAATAAATTTTTTGCTCAGGTCATGGTCCCTTCGGATGGAGGTGCCTTGTGTCATATCTTTGCCTCGCGCGAGGATAGCGAATCGCAGCTCACCCTGTCGACTGTATCGGCCGCGCTCGTATTATCAGAACAGACGCTTGAACCGGGGCAGATGGTTGAGCGCACGACGCACTATTATGTTGGTCCAAAGACATACTCAGAGTTGCATGCGCAGGGACATGGTGAAGATCGCATCATGTTACGATGCTGGCCGTTCTTTGGCTGGTGGCGTGGAGCCTGCATTGGGTTGCTCTGGTTGCTGAACGGGTTGAAGGCTGTGACATTCAACTATGGCGTGGCCATCATCCTGTTAACGATTATTGTGAAGGCTGTATTCTGGCCGGTGACGCATAAGGGCACAGAGAGCATGAAGCGTATGCAGAAGCTTCAGCCCCAACTGAAAAAAATGCGTGAGAAGTACAAAGATAACCCCAAGAAAATCCAGGAAAAGCAGATGTTGCTTTACCGCGAGAATAACGTGAATCCTGTGGCGGGATGCCTCCCTATGTTTATTCAGATGCCAGTGTTTATTGCGCTCTTTACCGTGCTACGCAGTGCAGTGGAACTTCGGTATTCCTCTTTTTTGTGGATCGCGGACTTAAGTGAACCGGAAGGTCTTCTTGCTGGGGTGCTGCCATTTCCCGCGGGTGGTCTGAATCTTCTGCCGTTGGCGATGACGGGCACGATGGTGTTGCAGCAGCGTCTGACGCCGAGTACCGGAGATCCGCAGCAGCAAAAGATGATGGCGTTCATGCCCGTTATGATGTTGTTTGTTTTCTACAACATGTCATCGGGATTAGTGCTTTATTGGACAGTCAGTCAGATGCTTTCAATTTTGCAGCTTTTTTTACAGCAGCGCAAAGATAAGCGAGAAGCGGTTCCTGCTTAGTATGTTGCATAGGAGTCGTGGCGATGATTAAGGCGGCTATTTTTGATTTAGATGGCACGCTGATGGACTCGGAAGTGCTTTGGGTTGAGGCGGTTGAGCGTTACCTGAATGACCATGGTCATGCCATTGGCCATGAAGAGGCCTTGAGCATCGTGTATGGACGCTCGTGGCGGGATGTCTACGATAGCATGATGGCGTGTCACCCCGAGCTTGACGAGACCATCGAAGAGATGGAGGTGTCGCTTCGCGTTCATCTTCTCGACTTGCAGTCGGGGCTCGATATTGTGATTTCCGAATCGGTTGAACTGCTGCGACGTCTGGCAAAGCGAATCCCCGTCTGTATTGTTTCCGGGTCTACGCGAACCGATATTGAAATGGCGATTGATCTTATGGGCATAGGGGATGTGTTGGCCTTCTTTATTGGTGCGGAGGATTATGGTTCTGGAAAACCAGATCCAATATGCTTTCTTATGGCCGCCAAGCAGTTCGATATCGCTCCAGAGCACTGTGTTGTCTTTGAGGATTCAACCGCAGGAGTTTTGGGGGCCAAAGCTGCCGGGATGCATTGTGTTGCGCTATCACGTCCCGGACTTCCTAAACAGGATGTTTCTGTTGCAGACTGTGTTGTTGCAGATCTTGGCGGTTTTGATCTTTCTCATTTGGGCTGAGTGAAGAGGTCTGAGGTCTGAGGGCAGGGCCCATAACGTTCAACTTTTAACTCAGAACAGACTCGACCAACTCAGCTTTGAACAGGAGGAAGCAGAGGAAGCAGAGTCCAATTTCAAATTTCAGATTTACCTCTCTGTCCCCTCAGCTTGCTCTCCGACTATCCCTGCCGGAGTTCCCTCTCTGTTCAACCCCGCAGAGCCTATCCGCCTGGAGGTCAGAGGGGCTTAGGCCGGAAGTTGGAGGTCAGAGGAGAGGGCCACCGAGTGCGCTCGGATTATACAGGGAGGAAACGTGTCTTTTGTAGGACGGACATCTTGTTCATCAGTAGTCCGATTTCCACGGACGGACAAGATGTCCATCCCACATAGAGAGACGCAAACGAATTGAAATTTCAGGCTAAAGGGCGGACCCACTCTCGGCGTCGTGCCTCCGCTGGATCCGCATTCACTTTTGAGTTTTGGCGCAAAAGTTATATAGGGATGCGACGGTTTTTGTAGCCTCCGGCGCCAGCCGGTGGATTGTGGTTGTCTCACGGTGTGGAGAATCCACGCGCTGGCGCGAGAGGCTACGGGGATCGAAATCGTTAGGAAGACAGGGACGTTTCGGTCGCATTCCTACTCAGGTTCTGCGTTGCCTTCTAGAATCAAGCCGCGGGTATCTGGATACTGCGCATACCACTCCTCAAGTGCATCTTTGAGGTGTTTTGCATATCGAAAATGGGATCCGATTCCTGTGCGCAGTTCTGCTTCATATATAAACTTGTCTGCTGTGGTGAGTTGTTCGAAGGGAAACTGCGTGCCTAGCAGGGTCCAGTAGATGTAGGCAGGATCCTGATTTGCAAGTTGTGTGTGCGCTTTGGCGGAAAGATGTCTTCCGACCTCATTGAGTGTGCGCAGTTGTGAAGCATTGTCGTCGCCATTGTCGGGGGTTTGCGACAGTTGGTCGAGTGCGGAATAGAATCCGGTGGGAATCAGCGGGCAGTGTTTGTTTCCTGTGCGATGTCGGTTGAGGTCGCGAATTTCCCCCATTGCCATAGCGTCCCAGCCAAAACGCACTGCCGTGCGTTGCAGTGTACTGCCGGTCCATGCGTATCGGTTGTCGTGGTATTCGAGATCCTGGGTGAATCGAAGCCCACATCCCTCGTCAGGAGGCGATACAACAACCTTGGCTATTGGTGGATGTGTTGTTGATGGGGTTCCCTCTGTAAGTGTGTTGGGGAGTCCGTGTTCGGCCACGAGAGCCAGAGCTTTGAGTTCTGCTTTGATGCCATGCTCAATGGTGAGATTGTGGACAGCGTGTTTCATGAGGCGGGGTGCTGAGAGGGAAAGTTCACTGCGAATTTGTCTAGCAAGTTGCTGTGCCTCTGGCAGGGGGTGGGAGCTTAGGTGTTGGCAGAGTCGTGCCCAACCCCGTGATGACATAATCAACATCACGTTGGTGGCTGCGGCGACCGGTAAATAGTAGCGTGATCGGTCAAAGCGATAATTTCGTTTCATTCGCGCACCCGTTTTCTTGCCCTTCTCGGTGGTATTCGTAAGCACTTCTGGAGGAATGGCGGTCAGCGACGGGTGCGCCTCTCCGAAGGACTCCCAGAGTTCGAGGGACTGTTGGTAAGCCTCGAAGGCCTTCACCATGGCGAGCTGCCATTCGGGAATGATGCTTTCGGGGATGCCGATAAGCTCAGGGTCAACCAGCGCATCGGGTGTGAGTTCAATGTAACGTGTGGAGGATTCTTGCCCTCCTGCTGTTGGGCACAATGACCAGACATAGTATGCGAGCCAGATGGAAATGCCGTCCATAAACATGGCAACAGGAACCATGTCGGCGATGGACTGGTGACCATAGTCGATCATGCGAAATATGGAATCGACTGAGCGATCCATATTCTGCGGGTCAATGCGTGAAAGAATCGACTCGAGCCCTTCGTTATTGCGCGAGTATCGCGCAGCACTCGCGGCAAGAAGCTCAGGAGTCAGAGCGGGTGTCTTTCGAGCGCGTGCAGCATCAGTCGGTTGGATAGAGACTTGTGTAACTTTCACGGGAGTGATCCTATTCGTTGGGCTGAGCGTTCAGTTGTTTGTAGGAGATGTCGTGTTTAGAAATGGCATTAACTTTCCAGTAATAGGTCCTGGTCTTGTCGTGAATGGTCACCGTATCATTAACGTCGACAACTTCTCCGTTGACGATTGCCGTGTAGGCGCCCTGCTCCGTGATCAAGGTGCCGGTCTTCACGAGCGCCTTGCGAGCATCTGCCCATCCCGCATACTTGTCGCCCGGAGCCCTTACCCATCCCACATGTTGATCGCTCGTAGCGTGCACCTCTTCTTGTTCTGGAAAAAACCGTGTCTTGATATCGTCAATGCCAACTATAATGGCGACATGAAAGAGGCAGAAGAGGGTTACGACGAGTAGTGTTTTCCAAAGCCGCACCCAACAGAAGATCATGATCATGGCCGTTGTCATCACAAAAACCGGCACAATGGTGAACCAGCCGATATGTTCAAAGAGGAACATCTGGATGAGAAAGGCTCCCAATCCGGTTATGGCGGTCACTATGGCAACCTTTGAAAAGCTGTAATCTGCCTCGTGCCGTGCCACGAGATAAAGGATGGCGCACAGAATGGCGGCGTTTGTAAAAATATCGCCAATCATAAATTCAAGCATCACGATCCTCCTCGCGTTGATATTGGGACGCTATCGGCTGATTTGCTGAAGTGTCCAATCAGATGGTGTTGTCCCTCTCGATCGTCACGATAGGATATGGCGCCATGGAATGCACCCCAAAATTTGCTCCACGCCGGAGATTGGAAATTGAAAGTCAGAAGTCAGAGGTCGGGGGCCCATACATATTTTGGTCGCTTGCGGCTGCTTTGGAATGGAACTATGACTTCCGATCTCCGTCCTCTGATCTCAGATTTCTGGGTTTTACGATGGCATATTGCAAAACGCTTAAGCCTCTATATAAGGCTTGGGTATTTTTCGATCTGTGTTTATCGTACCGTTCATGGAGCATGCGAAACGTAATGGGGATGAGCATCTGCAGCTCATGGTGGACTTTGGTGAAGTCACGGCTTTGCTGGCGGGAAGTACAGATCTTCAGGGTTTTCTGGATTCTACTGTTCAGATGGTTGCTGATCATTTGCAGACCGAGGTCTGTTCAATCTATCTTTACGATGAGGACACACGCCTACTTACACTAAGCGCAACGTATGGTTTATCTTTTTCTGCTGTGGGGCATGTTCAGCTAATGATTGGCGAAGGGCTTGTGGGGAAAGCCTTGAAAGAACTGCGACCCATTTGCACTGCTAACGCTAGCCAGAGTCCTGATTATAAGTTCTTTCCTGAGTCCGGCGAGGCGGCATATGAAGCCCTTTTGGCCATTCCGATTTTGCGGGGAATAGAGAAGATTGGGGTGCTCGTCGCGCAACGCGGAGAGAAAAGGCTGTTCACCAATTCCGAAATTTTGGCGATGCGTGCGCTTACGGCTCAACTGGCAACATCAATTGAAACGGCTCGCGCGTTGCTTCAGATGGCCTCACAAGCAGTCGCGGCTGCTGAACCTCTTTCTAGAGGAGCGGAGTTGTTTATTAGTGGCCGCTCGGCATCTCCGGGATATGCCCTTGCGCAAAGTGTTCTGTTTGATCGTCATCCGGCAGATAAGATTTTGAAGCAAAATCAGGGCACGGCGACAGGGGTTGGATCTTCTGAGGATCTAAAACGGTCGCTTGCTTTGACAACAGATCAACTTGAGCAGTTGCAGGTTGGCCTAGGAGAGAGGCTTCCTGAAATAGCATCACTCATTTTTGAAGCCCATTTGATGATGCTCAAAGATCGAAGCTTTACGGGGCAGATGTTTGATCGCATTGCCGAGGGCATATCGGCTAGCCGGGCAATTGCAGAAACGGCAGGAAAGTATATCGCCACGTTTGAGGCAAGCTCTCACGATTACATGCGAGAGAAAGCCCGCGATGTGGAGGATTTGGCCCTGCGGTTGCTGTCAAACCTCTCTGAGGATGGCGATAGTGGAGAGCGGGACTGGAAGGGCTGTATCGTCATTGTGCGGGAATTGCTCCCGTCGGACATCCTTAAAATCACCCTCGAGGAGGTTGCTGGTATTGTGATGGTTAGCGGAGGTTTAACCTCGCATATTGCCATTTTGGTTCGGTCGTTGAATCTGCCCATGGTGATTGCTGATAACGCGGAGCTGATGCAAGTGCCCAACGGAACACGCGTCCTGCTGGATGCCGATGTTGGAAACGTGTATATCAACCCCTCTGAATTGGTTCTGGAACGATTCCGCGAACGGGATCGGGTGCGTGATACAGCAGACTTGCAGAAGACTGCGATGCTGGAGCAAACCTTCTTACAGGATGGGGGCGCGGTCACATTACTGGCTAACATCAACCTCCTTTCAGAACTGGATTTGGCGCGTGAGCTCAAAGCTGAAGGGGTTGGCTTATATCGCACAGAATTTCCCTTTTTGATCCGACAGGCACTCCCGACGGAAGATGAGCAGTTTAATGTATATGTCAGGTTGCTTGAACGGATGCAGGGGCAACATGTTACGATTCGGACTTTGGATGCCGGTGGTGACAAGGTTCTGTCCTTTTTTGATGACGCTGGTGAAGCCAATCCAGCGCTGGGTTTGCGATCGACCCGTTTGACGCTGCGCTATCGTGAGGTGTTCGATCATCAGATTCGCGCTATCCTTCGTGCTGGTGTGAAGGTGGGAGCGCTGCGCATCATGTTTCCGATGATCTCATCTTTGGATGAATTTGCAGAAGCCCGTAAGCGGGTATTCGATTGCGTGACAAAGCTCGAAGAAGAGCTTGGTATCCCTATCAAACGCCCATTGGTTGGTATGATGGTTGAGCTTCCTGCCGTACTTGAAATTATTGACGATTTTGCTGAAGAGGCTGATTTCTTCTCTATTGGCACAAACGATTTTATTCAATACATGCTGGCTGTTGACCGTGCCAATGATCACGTTTCGGATTACTATTGTCCGCATCATCCTGCCGTCTTGCGCGGGTTAAAGCGTATTTCGGAAGCGGCGATTCGGCACCAGATTGACTGTTCCGTTTGTGGTGAAATGGCGCATGACATGCGCTACGTTCCGTTCTTCCTGGGGATCGGCATTCGCCAGCTCAGTGTTGATCCGCATTATCTTCCTGCCGTACAGCAATGCGTGATGGCGTGGTCTGCCGCGAAGGCAACTGCGTACGCCGATCAATTATTGACTAAGAGTTTAATCAGTGAGATTGAACCCTTGCTTGCCTGAGTGAGTTGGTTGCGTAGCGTTTTCGCTTTTACTTGAAAGTCTTACTGTAGGGTTTTTCGTTTCGGCCAATGTGATACTGTTGATGGAGGGCATAGATGCTTCGACTTCGCGCGGAATGACAAGAAACCTTAGGAAACTGTCATCCCGAGCGAAGTCGAAGGATCTCTTATACCACCGATTGTCAATTCACCGGTCAGAAATGGGGGTAAGTCTTGGTAAGATGCAGGTAGACACGATCCCGCTCTCCCTATATAGTTCCTCTCGGATTGTGGAAGCGTTTTGAAACCGTGGGCGAGGGCAGAGTCGTGCAGCAAAATATTGAGATAATCAGGTGGTCAGGGATTTGGAAGAATGGTAAAGAAGTTCGGGTGGGTGTCCGGCTCTCTGACAACCGAGATGCATTGCTCGTGGGATTCCTAGCGAGTGATGCGGGTGATGCGAAGGTGCATTATTCGCTTGTCATTCAAGGTGAAGATTATGATGCGGACTTCATTATACCTGCGGAGCTTGAGCAACGTGTAGAGGAAAAGTTGCTTGGTACCGGACGACCCACTGGGAGCCGAACCCTTAAGGACTTAAAGCTGTTTTAATACGGGCTCAGGAGATTCCCATGAACTGTCCTTGCGGAAGTGATACCCCTTATAAGCAATGCTGTGCTCCGATTATAAAAGGCAATGTTTTGGCTCCAACGGCTGAAGCGCTTATGCGTTCGCGCTATTCGGCGTATGCGACGGGTGAGATTGAGCATCTTGGAAATACACTTGATAGTCGCGGCCGGGACTCTTTTGACGCTGATTCAGCACGTCAATGGGCCGAAAGTGCAGAGTGGAAGTCTCTTGAGATCGTTGCTGTTGAACGTGGTGGTGAAGACGATGAAGACGGTGTTGTAGAGTTTGTTGCTCGTTATGTGGTCGATGAAGAGGTCTTGGAGCACCACGAGCGTGCCACATTCAAGAAGTCTGGCAAACGGTGGGAATTTATTGATGGTCGTGTAATTGGTCGTGACCCCTACCGTCGCGAAGAGGCTAAGGTTGGCCGCAATGATCCTTGCCATTGTGGTAGCGGCAAAAAATTCAAAAAATGTTGCGGCAAAGCGTAGCACTCTGAAAACCTTAAAACTTCGCATCGCTGAACCACTAATCTTCACCAATCAACATTAATCTCCCCCGGCAGTCTTTGATGTGATGCCTTTACCTTGGTGGGGCATTTAGGTGTTTTCGGGTGATTTTAAGTTTGATTCTCTGCGCCCCCCCATCAGCTTGTCTGGTGGGAGTGAAAGCTTTCCAGCCAACTGCTGCGAGTTTCACTTCCCCTTTTTCACCTCCCGCCGCTGCGCGGCGGGAGGCGGAAAAGAGGGAAATGGCGAGTCTTCTCTGGCTATCAAGCTCATTCACCTGCCAGACAAGCTGGCAAGGGGCTCCCGAATGAAAATTCTCCGTCAATCCCTGAAGCGCCTGTAGTTGAAATCACTCTGGGACTGAGTTACTTTCGAACCAACTTCAGAACGACGGTGCGGTTTCGCGTTTGATTGGCGAGTGTGTCATTGGGGTAAGGCGATCTTTTGCCACCCGCCGAGATGGTCCGAATCGCATTCGCGGGGAGCTTTCCCTTTGTAATAAGAAGCGCACGAATGGCTTCAGCCCGAGCTAATCCCAGAGCATAGTTTCCATTGTAGGCTGCTGATGGCTTGAGAGGCTTGTCGTCAGTGTGCCCCTCGACGATGAGTTGAAACCGATCCAGATTTGACCGCAAGATGTCTGCTATTTCCATCAGTTGCGTCACGGCGTCGGCAGAGGGTGTGGTTAAGCGCATGAAAATCCCTGAGTCGAAACGAATCCTGCAAAAATCGCTCTCGGGAAGCATCTTAACTCCCTCCACCAGAATTTTAGGCCATGGTGCGTGGGGGGGGGGGGGGGTGGGTTGGGTGGGGGGGGGGGGGGTTTCGGTCGTGGTTTGCGTTGGGGGGGGGGGGGGGGGGGCCCCGCAGGCCGGGCCATGTTTTTGCG
>CAZNWT010000128.1:0-11787 GCA_964576795.1 uncultured Victivallales bacterium | reverse complement strand
ACCACATATGGCACCAACTTGAGCGAAGTGCATACCCCCTTTGCGCGCAACATAATAGGGTGAAGACTAGGGGCGAATCTTGCAATCCTGCCACAGTCGAATCGGACAATCGGTTCTGGTTTTTCGCATCAACTTTTCGAAGCGAAGCGAAGATCCTGAGCTTGTCGAAGGGCCAAAGCCCCACTGGACTCAGCCTTTCAGCTTTCAGCCTTTCAGCTTTTCGCTTTTCAGCCCTCTCCCTCGTCTTCAGTTGCCGTGGTGTAGTCCTGAAAATCGTATCCCCCCCGGTAATAATCATAGGAGGAAAGCCTTCCTTGTGGCACCCCGTTAATTACGGCTCCCAGAACATTTGCATTCACATGCTGTAAGCTGCGAATCATGCGGGCAATAGCGTGCTTACGGCTCTTATCATGGCGGCACACAATAATCACACCTGATACATAACTTGCCAGATTGGTTGCATCACTCAGTAAGCCGTGTGGGGGACTGTCAATAATCACCCGGTCATAATGCTCCTGTGCCCAATCAATAAGCAGCTTAATTGACGCGTGTCCTAGCAAATAGGCTGGCCGGAGATGTTTGTCTGCAGTTGACGCAATGACATCAAGATTCTCATGCGGTCCCTTCTGCACGAGTGCTGCAAAACTGTCAGGATCGTGTTTCCCCGCCAAGAGAGCATGCGCCAAACTTTGCGATTTGCTTCCTGCCTTAGTCAAGAGACGTCCGACACGAGGGCGCCTAAAGTCAAAATCAATAATTAGCGTGCTCTCGCCGGTCATCGCAAACATCATGGCCAGATTGCAGGCTGTAATCGTTTTTCCGCATTCCACACCGGCACTACTAATCAGAATGGAACGGATGTCAGCGTCGTCGTCACCGCCCATCACAATGTTCGTCCGTAGCCCTGCCACCGCTTCGGTAAATGCCACGGGCTCATTGTCCAACACTGCCAATGCCAGTTTGGTGCGATTTTTGATCTGCATGCGCCCGAAAGTTCCTAGAACCGGCACCCCCAGACCCTCTTCAATGTCTTCCGTTGAGGTGACGTGATCCTCCAGCCAATCCTTGGCAAAGGCCAGTAGCAGCCCAAGAAACCCACCAAACATAAAGCCAGCTGCTGCTGTCCGTTTGAGATTTGGAGAAAACGGAGCCATTGGGGTATTTGCCAAGCTGGCAATTTGAATTGCGGTGGTTTTTTCGTCGGCGGACATCCGGGCTTCTTCTATGCGTCGCAGCACACCGGAGTAACTCATGTCGGCTGTCTGCAATTCCCGATTGAGCGCGTTTTGCCTGGAGTTGAGTTCCACCAGTTTGACTTCTTTATCGGCGGCCTCTCGCTGGGTTTCTTCGATTTGCTGCCCCAAGGCCGCTTCCTGACGTTCCAGCACATCAATCGTATCCTCTAAAGACTGTTTATGCTTTTCCAGAACCGCTTTGTACGCCTCCTCAAGAACTTGAACCTGCCGCAGTTCGGAAAGCACGGCAGGGTGCTGGGGGCGATACTTTGTGAGGAGGAGTTGCAGTCGTGAGCGCGCCGCCCGCAGCGCGGCCTGCTGGTTACGCACATCTTCGGCAATTGCCAACTCCTGTGGGACTTTACCTTCGCTTAAAGCAGTTAAGAGCTCCTGCTTTGTGACGATCTCAGATTGCAGTCCGCTGAGATTGCCATTCAGACGACGCAAGGAATCCTGTACGGCTGTGACCTGACTTTGCAGCAGATCCAGCTGATGTTCTGCCCGGAAAGCAGCCAATGTCTTATCTATTTTCTCAAGCTCTTGCTTTTGGGACTGTGCCTGCGTCCGCAACCATTCAACCGCGCCCTCGGATGCTTCACGGTTGTCCTCCTCCATAACCTGAACCGCTGCTTCTGCAAAAGTATTGGCGCTAAGCGCTGCATTCGTTGGGTTCGTATGAATACAGGTTATCCGAACAAGAAAAGAATTCTTCACGAGGGAGAAACTCCCTGGCGACAGCGCGAGAGGGTCGGTTACTCCCTTGTTTTTTAGAATTTGGCGGGCAATCTCAAATGTCTGAAGGTTTTGAAACTTCTGGAGACGGGTATTGAATACCTGTTCAGTATTCATTGATCCAAACCGATCGGTAAGAACCGCATCTTGTCCCGAAGTGATGCGTGGCCGCCTCACGCTCATTTCAATCATGCTGGAGGCCATATACCGTTTCGGGGTACGTTGCACTTTGAATACGGCCAACCCAAACCCGAGAGCGGCCGCTATCGCGATATACAGCCAGTTCCGGCGTACGACACGTAGAATCCATCCGATCGTAAAAACGTTGGTGTTCGGAGCCGTACCGTAGGGGGATGCGTAATACGCACCATAGTGCGTAGGAGTCGACATTTGCCATGGGTCGACGGATGGTGTCTGCTCAGGAGTCTTAGGTTCATTTGCCATAAAAGTCTCTGTTTCTTGAATTGAAACTCAGAATCATGTTATTGCCACCGTCTGGCAGACCCTCCCTTACTACTATCATTGGGAGCATGCCGCAATGCGATAATTCAGCTTGAAACCACTTATCTGCACTAATCCCCTTCGTCAAGACTACGGAAGACAAGTCGGGCACTAATGGGGACAATGCGGAGCTGGAGCTTTTCTGAGTCGATACGGATGGTATGCGGATAAAGAGGATCTCAACTTTCAGCCCTTCTCTTCTCCTCCGCTACCTTCGCTACCTCTTTGTTCAAAATTCCAGGCCTTGTGAGTCCCTATTTCAGCCATGCCTGCGGTTTGGTAAACTTTTCAGCCTTTTCCCTTTTCAGTAATAGAGACATTTACGCTAGGTATTCTCTCGTTAAATTGACTTTGTTAGGCCAAATGATACACTTCACCTCATAACTAGTTTTGTTAGTTTTGGCATAGTTTCCTTTTGTTTCAATTGACCACATATGCAATGGATAATTTGATGTGCCCTGCATAATCGACGGGCACGGAGTGTGTTTAGATGCTGTTTGACGATGCTGAAAACATCAGGAAATAGCATCACTGCAACTCGTGTAATGCGCAGTCAGAAAAAATCAACTCTGTATAGCACGGATCCATCCTACGCCAAGTCAACTGAGGACAAATTGGTCGCGGATAAAGTAAAAAATCATCTTTTTCACCCGTCTGCTTGTGAAGCTTGCGATGTGGTCAGTTTTCAGCCTTTCAACCTTTCAGCTTTTTCTTTTCCACCCTCTCCTCTTTCGTGTATTCCGCGTATTTCGTAGTTAAGAATCTCTAGCGTTGTAAACATTCGTATTATCTGCGGTTGAAAAATTCTCCATTTTAGAACTGCCTCATTTAGCACTTATTTAAACTCTCGAACTTTAGCACTTCTTAGAACTGCAAACTCTCGAATTTTTTAGGACTTCCTTATGAAAATACTCACCATTATTGGAGCCCGTCCGCAATTCGTTAAGGCGGCGGTTGTGTCGCGTGCATTGCGGCAAACTGCTGGCATGCAGGAAATTCTGGTGCATACCGGTCAGCACTTTGATCACAACATGAGCCAGGTCTTCTTCGATGAGATGGATATTCCTATGCCGAACTATAATCTTGGCATCGGTGGCGGCACGCATGGGCAGAACACAGGACGCATGATTGAAAAAATTGAAGCAGTCATGATCAAGGAGAAGCCTGACTGGGTGCTGGTATATGGCGACACTGACTCGACCCTTGCCGGAACGCTAGCTGCTGTGAAACTTCACATCCCCGTAGCGCATGTTGAAGCAGGTCTGCGCTCCTACAATCGCCGAATGCCCGAAGAGCTCAACCGGGTGCTGACCGATCATGCCGCAGATCTCCTCTTTGCCCCCACTGACGTGGCCGTGGAGAACCTGAGCAAAGAGGGCATTCAAGGAAAGAAAGTCATCGGTACCGGTGATGTAATGTACGACGCTGTGCAATTCTACCGGGAATCCGCCAAGCGACCTGACATTGCGGGCCTGCCAGACCGAGACTTTGTCCTCTGCACCCTGCATCGTGCAGAAAATACAGATGATCCTGAGCGACTAAAAAGCATCATGGAGGCACTCTCAACCATTGCCGAAGAGATCCCAGTCATTCTCCCCCTCCACCCTCGCACCCGCTCCAATCTCAACAAGCATCCTGACTTTAGAACTTCTGAACTCTCTAACTTTAGAACTATAGATCCCGTCGGATACCTCGAAATGGTATGGCTCCTAGAGCATTGTCGCATGGTTATGACCGACAGCGGTGGACTCCAGAAGGAAGCCTACTTCTTCCAAAAGCCTTGCGTGACGCTACGTGACGAGACCGAATGGGTGGAACTCGTCGAAGCAGGAGCCAATACGCTCGCCGGTGCCGACAAGACCGCCATCCTCAAAGCCTTTAATCAATCAAAAACAACCGTCATCAAAGATGAGCAACTCTACGGCGACGGAAAAAGCGCCCAACACATCGTCAATGCCATCCGTAACACTAACTAACCACCTCAGTCGCCTGCGTCCAGCCTTCAGCCCAGATATCCGCGTAATCCGTGGTTGCCCCCCCCCGATTTCAGCTTTCCTAATTTCAGTTTTTTCTCATGCGCCTCCCTCGATTTGCCGGGCGCAATGCCTTGCTTTATACGGAAATTCGCAGTAGACTTCACTCAGAGTTTTGAATTGATATCAGCCCAGAGATCGCAGTTATGTATACGACAATAGAAGCAGATATTGAAAACGGCATCGTCTGTGGTCAGGAGATGTCGAAGCTGCCTGCACATGCCCATGTGCTGATTACCCTTCTCCCATCGTCTTTGACCAATCAAAAGCCAAATTGGGTGACTATAGCCGCACAACTTGGAAGATTGACTTTGCGGAAAGATACGGTTCAGTGGCAGCGTTCGATTCGAGAAGAATGGTAATGCCTGTGCGCTATCTGCTCGACACCAACATTATCATAGAGGCGGTTGCAAGTAGTCAACCAGCCGTAGAGGCGCTCCACCACGCAACGATGTCAGAGTGGGTCGGGTATTCAGCGATTACACGTCTTGAGGTATTCGGATATCCGGATCTAAGCCTCGAAGAAGAAGCGGCACTGAAGGTCGTTATTGAAGAATTTAACGAAATTGAAGTCACAAGTTCAATTATAGACCGGGCTATTACGATACGGCGTGTAAAGCGCATTAAAGCGCCCGATGCGATCATTGCGGCAACCGCGCAAGAGATGAGAGCCACGCTGATCACACGAAACATAACTGATTTTACGGCAATCGAGGGCCTTGCTGTCGTAAACCCATGGACAACCCCGCTTGGATGAACAAGCGGGGTTACATGAGTTAGACAGATTGCTACGCCAATCCCATTCCTATCACTATTTCAGCCATGCCTGTGGCTTGGTAAACTTTTCAGAGTCTCAGCTCTTATAGAAAGTATCCGTTTTCGTGTATTCCGCGTGTTTTGTAGTTAAAAATTCCTCTTTGTCCTATTATAACTCATTTCCGCACGGTGCCTTACACGCGCCGACGAACGCAAAAATGCCGTGTTGAACGTGCCTGGCCAAGAAGCCACTGCATAATCGACGGGGCCGGCGGCTGCCCTGAGTTAAATGCCGATTGTCGAGATGTGATAAAGCCCTCTGGAACCCGCAAGCAGAAAATGCCAAATCTTGAATCTTTAGACGTGATGACTTTAACTTGCCTCGACGAATTGTTGTTGAAATTGAATATTATCCGGATATAATTCCTGAATGAATAATATTATCCACAACCGTTGCATCCCTTTGCATCTGCAAGATGGCCGTTCCGCCTTTCTTTGGGGACCGCGCCGGACCGGCAAGAGCTACATGATCCGGGAAACCTTTCCTGACGCCATTCTGATCGACCTGCTTAAAACGGACGTATTTGCTGAATATGCAGCAAGACCTGCTCTGCTTCGCGAACGGCATGCCAACAGTGACAAGCTGATTATCATCGACGAAGTCCAGACTGCCCCCGACCTTCTAAACGAAGTACACTGGATGATTGAGAACACAGGATCTCGATTTCTGTTGACCGGATCAAGCGCACGGAAACTGCGCAAGAGCCATACCAACCTGCTCGCCGGTCGTGCCATACGGCACACCATGTGCCCGCTGATCTACAAGGAGGTCTCCGGTTTTGACCTTGAGCGTGTAATGATTTCCGGCATGCTTCCGCCGCACTACCTGTCGAACGACCCCTTGCTGGATCTACGCTCGTATGTTGGAGACTACCTCAAGCAGGAAATCGCGGACGAAGCAGAAGTGCGTAGCATTCCTTCCTTTTCAGAGTTCCTGTATGTGGCGGCACTCCACAGCGGGGAGTTAATCAACTACACCAATATTGCGCGCGAATCGGGCGTCACGGCCAAGACCGTCCGTGCATATATCGAGATTCTCGAAGACACCTTGATTGGGTTCCGACTGCCGCCCTGGCGCAAGGCCAAACGGCATCGCCTGATCGAGACCGAAAAATTCTACCTTTTTGATGTCGGTATCACCAATTATCTAGCGCGACGCACCCCACGTGCTGGCACGCCTGAATTCGGCAATTCCCTAGAGCAGTACATCCTGATGGAGTTATTCGCCTACCGCGCCTACCGCGACCCCGAGATGCGCATTACCTACTGGCGCACCAGCACTGGGTACGAAGTCGACTTCATCATCGACGACATGGAGATGGCGATTGAAGTTAAAAGCGCCCCCCGCATCGGGGATCACCATTTGCGGGGGATGCGCGCGCTTCAAGCCGAATTCCATCCCAAGCGTTGCTGTCTGGTCTGCCTCGAATCCGAAGCCCGCCGAACCGACGACGGCATCGAGATCCTCCCTTGGAACCATTTCCTCGAGCAGTTGTGGAATTAAGCTCTCTCCCTCCTTTATCTTTCGTATTGTTTAGTGAGTAATGTTCAGCCATGCCTGCAGCTTGGTAAACCTTTCAGCTTTTCTTCCATTAGTGAGAATTAGTGCAGATTAGTGGTTCAGCTTTCCCAATTTCGAACTTCCACACTCTCGAACTTTAGAACTCTTTTAACTTCAGCACTCCTTAGCACTCTCGAACTTTAGAACTACTATAATGTCCTCCACCTCGAACTCGTGTCATCCGCGTAATTAGCGGTTAATACTCCTGAGCATCAGTTTTTTTAATTTTCGGATTTCCCATTTACTCCCACTTTCATGTCCGCTAGAATATTATCGTGATTGAATTGATACAGAGTCATCAGCCGGAAATTGCCGACATATGCCGTCGGCAGGGAATACATCGTCTCGACGTATTCGGTTCGGCAGTCGACATCATCACTCCCCGATCCATGCGCAACCCCTACTTTAGGGAAAGCGTCAATGCAGTTAGAGAAATCGTCTATGTGGCCTGAAATCTACGGCGTTGAGGATATAGAGATATAATGGATAAGAATGCAGCACTTCAGGCTCTCAGAACGTTTCGGAAGGAATTCGGAACTAGATATGGAATTGTCTCGTTAGGGATCTTTGGATCTACGGCGAAAGACTGTGCCTCGGAGGAGAGCGATGTGGATATCGTCATTTCATTGAGTGAGCCTAATCTGTTCACCCTGTCTCGGATCAGGATTGAACTGGAAGAACAACTTCACAAACCGGTCGATATAGTCAGTTATCGTCAGCGCATGAACCCCTTCCTGAAGGCGCGTATAGAACGTGAGGCTAGCTATGTCTGATGCCCCGCTTGTTCTTGAGATTCTCACCCAGATCATGACTGCAGTGGACCGAATCTTGTGGCGTTTTGAGCCCATCGGGTCGGTTGATGATTTTTTGGATTCGGAGCATGGATTGGAAAAGCTGGATGCCATCTGCATGCAACTCATTGCAATCGGCGAAAGTCTCAAGAATCTTGACAAAGTGGCGGGTTTGGAGTTGCTACAGGGATACCCTGAAGTAGACTGGAAGAGTGCAAAAGGCATGCGAGATATCATTACGCATCACTACTTTGACCTAGATGCCGAAGCGGTTTTCAATGTCTGCAAGACTAATCTTCCTGAAATGATTCCGATTCTCATTCGCATCATTACATCCATCAAGGAAGAAACTCCAGAACACCTCGATTGTGAAATGTGAAGATGTGACCCCGTTGCCTCCGTTGGCGAAGGTGGAAGCTTTCAGTTTTTCAGCCTTTTTTCTTCAGCCTTTCTCCCATTAGTGTCCATAAGTGCAGATTAGTGGTTCAGCCTTTCAGTTTCAGTTTTTTTAGTTTTCAGTTTTTCAGTTTTTTCTTTGTGACCCTTTCCGTGCCTTCCGTGCTTTCCGTAGTTAAAAATCCCCCCGTCTTGCTAAGTCTTAATTTCGACTTTCAGCTTTTCTCTTCAGTCTGCCATGCGTTAAGTGGCTGCGATAAATCCGTCATTAATGAATTAGTGGTTGCAGTAATTCTGCAATCAGCTACACTTTTGTTATGAAAAGATTAATATATAACGACCTTTTGAGCTGGAAGGATGCGCGAGATCGAAAACCTCTCATTTTGAGAGGAGCGCGTCAGGTTGGGAAAAGTTATATCCTTACGGAATTTGGGAAAAATGAGTTCCCCGCATTTCACCGATTTGATTTTGAAAAGAACGGGAGCGATTTAATCCCTCTGTTTGAAGGATCGCTCGACCCCAAGGAGATTATCCAAGGGTTAGAAGTGGTACAGAATCGTTCTATAGCTCAAGGTGATCTGGTTATTTTGGATGAAATCCAGAATTGTCCGCGAGCATTGACGAGTCTGAAGTATTTTTGTGAAGAGCGACCTTTGCAACCCGTCTGCGCCGCTGGATCGTTGCTGGGAGTCGCTTTATCGGAGGAGTCCTATCCTGTAGGGAAGGTCAGCTATCTGGAGCTTTTTCCAATGCCTTTTGAAGAGTTCCTGATGAATAGCGGACAAGCGCTGCTTTACGATGCGTATTGTTCTTCATGGGAAAAGAAAAAGATCTCATCTGTAGTCCATACACGATTGTGGGGGCTGCTGAAAAAATATTATGTCGTGGGAGGGATGCCGGAGGTGGTTGCCGCCTTTTTCGGTCTTCTTGATCAAGGGGTTGAGGGTTTTCTTGCGGTTCGTGATAAACAAAAGGAACTGTTACGATCCTTTCTTGAGGATTTCATAAAGCACTCTGGTGCGGTGAATGCTTCGCATTTATCAGCCGTGTTTGAGAACGTTCCACGTCAGCTTTCGGGACATGTGGACGCATCGGTTAAACGGTATCGTTTTAAGGATGTGCTCCCAGGGGGAAAGGGGTACGCCTTTTTGGAGAGTCCAATTCATTGGTTGGAAAAAGCTGGGTTGGTTTATAAAGTACAGGTCTGTTCACGAGCAGAAATTCCATTTCAAACATTCTGTAAACCCAATCTGTTTAAGGTGTTCGTGTTCGATGTTGGATTGCTTGGCTGTATGTTGGATCTTTCTCCCGCTGTTTTGATGATGCAGGATTATGGGCTGACCAAAGGGTTCTTTGCAGAAAATTTTGTGGCGGGGGAGTTTAAGGCCTCTGGAGAGAGCGTTCTCTATTCTTGGACGGAGCGGAACTCGGAAATTGAGTTCATGATTGAGCGTGAAGGGAAAATCATTCCGATTGAGGTGAAGTCAGGTTTGCGCACTCAAGCAAAAAGTCTTTCTCAGTATCTGTTGAAGTATCAACCGAATCGCGCAATTAAAATTTCAGGTCAGCCTCTCGCTGTCGGTGAAGGCATTGTTGACCATATCCCACTCTATTATTCTGGAAAAATTTGCGAGAAGACAGGAGGATATTGAGATGGAAACGTTCTTTTCAGCCTTTAAAGAACGTCTTCCTTTCCGTGCCTTCCGTGAATTCAGTGGTTAAAATACCCCCGTCTTGTTAAGTCTTAGTTTCAACTTTCAGCTTTTCTCTTCAGCCTTTCCCCCATTAGTGTCCATTAGTGCAGATTAGTGGTTCAGCCTTTCCCCCATTAGTGTTCATTAGTGCAGATTAGTGGTTCAGCCTTTCCCCCATTAGTGTTCATTAGTGCAGATTAGTGGTTCAGTTTTTCCAGCCCCAATATTGAATTAAATCATTTTGCCCTTAATCATTTTGCCAAGAAATCGCCTTTCAGTTTTCAGCCTTTCAACAGCCTTTAGGTGGCAACAAACTCGGAATTGACTCTAGAACCCGCAAGCAGAAAATACCGAATCTTGAATCTTTAGACGTGACCCTCAAAGCTTTCCTCAAAGCTTTTCGCATTCGCTTTGCCATGGAAGATGACCGCTCAGCAGAGACGCGCACCACGCATGAGGGAGTAAGTGGCGGAGTAAATGGCGGTGTATTTGAAGAACCTAATGGCTTGCTAAAGTTGATCAGGGAACAGCCTGGAATCAATAGCAAACAGATGGTTAAGCTCTCAGGGAAATCGCAGCGAACCGTCGAACGCGGGGTAAAACAACTCAAAGAGGCAGGCGAAATCGAATTCAGAGGGGCATCAAAAACATGCGGATATTGGGGATGCGGATAGAAAAGGAAGATGTTCCGTTAAATGTCCCATTAGCACTGCCCCCCCCCTTCTCTAGTGTAAATCTATTTCAGGACGTGCCCCGTTGCTATTCACACGCTTGTCAGCAAGCTTACCTTCGGCTAGAATGAATTTATGAAAAACGAGATATCTACCAAAAGACTAGTAGTTTGCGCAAGGGAGGCATCAGTCAGAGCCGAACAGCGTGCGCTTGCACTAGGAGTTCCCGTCGCCAAACGACAGGGGAATCAAATCGTACGGCTATATCCTGACGGACATGTTGAGCACATCCAGGACCTTAGCAAGCCTGACGTACGCCCCTTGAAACGCCGTTATAGCGTTGGAAACAAATAAATGGCACGTTTTCGCATTATTGCTGGACCGAATGGATCGGGGAAGTCCACCCTTGTTCAGCGGATTGCAAACGAAGTTAATATTGGGTATTTGCTCAACGCTGATACGATTCAGCAGGAAATGCGCCAGGCGCCCCTGCTTGATTTTTCTGCATACGGCCTGACCATCACCCAATCGGAATGGTCTCGGTTTTGTAATGCACACAGTATGCAATCCCTTGCGGGGTGCCTCCAGCAAAGTCGGGTCAGAGAAAATCTACTTGTTTTCGACAAAGAACCTCAATCTTATGACACGGCAGTCATTGTGGATTTTCTTCGCGCTAAGCTAACCGAGGCCGGAATATCGTTTAGCCTGGAGACTGTATTTTCTCATCCATCCAAGATCGAGGCTATTAGAATAGCAAACCAGAAGGGGTACCGCACCTATCTCTATTTCGTTGCAACGGCATCACCGGAACTTTGCATCCAGCGCGTCATTCAGCGAGCGAGTACGGGCGGTCATGGTGTCCCCCACGAGAAAGTTCGAAATCGCTACGCCAGAGCCCTTGATCAGATAATCCCAGCCATTCGGCTGGCGCATCGAGCCTATATATTTGACAATTCCGAAACGATGAACCTTCTCGCGGAAGTATCACCAGATAAGCAGCTATCCATAAAAAGCCAAAGCGTTCCCGAATGGTTTGAAACGCACGTACTTAAACACCTGTAGAGACTCACCCTTCCTCAAACTTTAGAACTTCTCATTTTAGCACTCTCGAACTTTCGAACTTCTTCCATGAAAATACTAACCATAGTTGGAGCCCGTCCGCAGTTCGTTAAAGCGGCGGTTGTCTCGCGTGCCATCGCCAACCTGGGCACATCCCCCAACTCTAGAACTTTAGAACTGCTTTAACTTTAGCACTTCTTCGCAATCTGCGGTCGAATGGACTTGTTCGGTAAGAGAAATAATCGTAACCGTTCACGGGATCCAGTTCGACCTATGAACAAGCTCAGATTGTTCGAGG
>CAZNWT010000127.1:0-11798 GCA_964576795.1 uncultured Victivallales bacterium | reverse complement strand
TCATGTCCGAAGCCCCTCCCGCAACTCGAAGATTTCCTAATTTGGAACCGCTGAATTGCATCCTTGCCTTTCATATAGACACAGAACTAAAATGACTTCATAGCTGGAGGTTACAAAAGGATGAACACAATGAAGCGATGGATTTTGGTAACGCTTATGATGGGGATACTTGCAGGCGTTGCCACGGCTGGCGATGTTGACTTTGGCGCACGGGCGGGGACCATGCGGATGACGGAACCCGATGAGGGAGCCGGAATGGTTGGATCATTCCTGCGTTTCAAGTTAGCCGAGTTCCTCTTTTTGGACACATCTATCTACTACCATACCGAAAGACTTTCCGAGGAGGAGCGGCTTGAGCTCATCCCGATTCAAGTCAGCATGATGCTCTTCCTGCTGGGCAACGAGGGCCCAGTACGTCCCTTCCTGCTCGCTGGAGGTGGCGTCTACTGGACGCGCACCACGATCATGGACATCTCCGAATCGGAGTTCGATTACGGCACTCACTTAGGATTGGGTCTCGATATCGCGCTCTCTGATCTCATGTTCATCGAAGCCGATTTTCGCTATGTCTGGCTGGATGTCGACACTGAGGGCAGAACCTACGCCGATGCTGCTGCCGATTACGAACACTGGATTGCAGGTGTAGCACTTGGATTCCGCCTGAGCCGATAAACTACGAAACTGACGCCTTCACGTTTCGCCGCCGTTACTGTTGCAATAGCTATTGGCTATCGGGCCTGGAGTTAAGGGTCTCAATCCAGTTATCCGGCAGTTTCATGGCATACCATACAGATGTTCCCCATATATAAATATTGGTTCCAAACATTCTGCTAGCATCTCCAATAATGGTGCCGGAATAATCACCCCAACAAACCGTATATTCCTCTGTCACATATCCGCTGTCTACACGACTGAGCTGCGATGTTGGATTTAGGAAATCAATATATTCAACAGTAATATTTTCACCAGATTGCCGGATACGCAAGTCACCAACCTATGCGTCATAAGTGCCATTAGTATGTGAATCAACGGTCGACAACTCCCACAAACCGCTAATATCGGGATCAAGAGTAACGGGGGTCAAAGTGGGATTCGAAACGGTCAGGGTTACAGCGTTCGTTGTTGCTCCATCCTGAGAGGTGTCATCATCGTTATCATCCTCACAGCCAACAAAGCCAGTCCCGACACCTAGCATCAGAATGAAAAGAAACAGAAACTTCATCACACACCTCTAATAATTGACGTTTACGTCACGACGCCCTCATGTGTCAGGCAATCTAATTTTATCACGAAACCAAGGAGGGGAAGCATAATGTGCATCCAGAATTCCCTGAATCTGCTATAGGGAGTCCCCCCCTACACAAATGCGGCATTGTGGCTGGTAATCTTGCTTCACTATCTTCCCAATCTGCGCCCATCTGCGGTTAATAACAAATTCTGGGTTAATCCTAGAAAGAACAGTTAACCAAGCAGACAAAGGCAAAGATTCAGGTAAAGACAAGGGTGACTGGATTTATCCCTTAATCTTTGCCGTCATCTCTCTCCTATATTTGTGCCAATTGGCATCCTTGGACACGCAAAGACAGCCCGATTTATCATTCTGAGCTTATCGAAGGATCTCTGACCAACCAGCAACCCCAGATCCCTCGACAAGCTCGGGATGACAACAGACTTGTCTTTATGGTTCATATTCAGTGCTGTTCAATGCCATATGGTAATATCGGCGGCGGAAGCAAACTGCACCCAGAGGGTGCGCTCGGCAGACCTATTCGTCAATACCAACGGACACGCTTACAGTTTAGCCTTGATACGATAAAACCGCTTCACGTGAGACATCGTATTGGTATCTGCCTCACTCATCGTCGTCCCCACGGCCCGTACCCATCCCGTCCCCATAAGGGTCCACGTGATGGGATCATCCACCAGATTCTCGGTGCATTCGCACATATAGTACCACCCAACCGATGACGCCCACTCAATTACTACATTGGTGTCTGAAAGTGAGATGTCAGCAGGGGGGGCCTTTAGCGCGGTGCCGTATGAAACTTCCAAATCGTAGTGTGCCGCATGGCCAGAACCGCTCGCACCGTCAGCGAGCTGCATATAGTATGTGCCCGTTGCCCAGCAATCCCACACGATCTTGGAAGCCCGTGCCTCATCGCCGCCATCATCATTCTGGGCAATCTGCGTGGCGCCATCGCTTTCAAACAGCGTCAATACCGTATCGCAGCTAGCCCCTAAACTTGCCGTCTTAATGGTATACGCACGCCCCGACTCCGCAGAAAGCTGAACCCAGTCCTCGTCACCAGAAACATCAAAATTGTGCGTTTGCCGAAACCCATAGACAGCATCCGGGGCTAATGTGGCCGACGTGGCAACAGAATCGTCCCCCATGCCTTCATACGCATCAACCGGCGTCCCACCAGGAACGATCTGATCCATGTCGAGACCTCCCCACAAAGACGAGTAAAGACTATCATACTCACTCTGCGTACCACCCGTGTTGAGATGAATATACACCGTGCTGTTGACCGTGTTGGACGTCTCCTTATAGCCAATGACAGGAATCTGATGCGGACCACCAAAAACCGTGCCATAAGATCCCAGGCTAATGGGTCTTCCAGCGTCGATTTCAGACTTGATTGTGCCCAGATATATCGTGCGACCCACCGTCGTGCTTACCGCCCCGTGATAGGCAACCACAAAGCCCAGACCGTTAGTCGTGTTGGCGAACTCCTCGATCAACGCCTTCTCGGCCGTATTACCAAGAGTATAATATTGATGCGCCAGAAATGAGATCGCAGTTTTGACATCTGCTTCATCATGTCCGGGCATAGTCGGCAACGCCGGTTGCAACAACGGCGGGGTGCCATTGTCGATCAAATTCCAGTACTTCACACCCCCGTAAGCATTGCGATCGTAGTAGGCTAGAATGTCAGTTGTGGCGGTTGCCCAGCAGATCCCCCCCGAAGCAACAGGATAGTACATAGTGGGACTGTTCAAGTAGGTCGGCACCGATGAGATGGCATTCGTTGCACCCGGAATGTAGTTCTCGCTGATCACGTCAGCCAACGATGTTGACGGACTCTCGACAGTAGCCTTAAGGACTGAAACCCCTTGCCCGCCAAGATACTTTTTCCACGCTTTCTGACACAGACTAACGCGTTCTGCATCCGGGGCAACCTGTTTCTTCACAGAAGCTTTTGCTTTAGCCTTCGCAGGCGTCGTCACAGACTGCGTACGCATATCCACAATCAACTCACTCTCACCATTCGCGGTCTCCAGGGAGAAGGCTTCATCAAAAAGCCCCAACATTAAATAGTGACGCACGCGCCACGTGCTGCCGGGTGCTGTCTCAGTGGCTAGACCCATTGCATCAGCTGACTTCACGACATGGGATGGCAGCCCCCGAAAGCAGCGCAGGACAACGGGCTCCGTATCAACGGCACTGATCACAATCGAAGCGAACACATCCTGCCCATAGAGGTCCGACTCATTGCCAGACACGGAGACGCCCTGCTTGGACAATACCATGCGTTTGCTTGCAACGAACGCGACCGGCTCAAGAGGCAGCAACACATCATTCACCTTTACCTGTGCCTGCGACTTCCTGAACATGAACATATACGCCACAGTGCCGCCTGACAGGTCATAAAGGGTCTCTTCATCAGCCCATAGCCAAGATCCGGCGAAGAACCCAGGCAATTCATGCATCGCAGCCTGTAGAGCGGCATCACGCTTTACAGGCACGGCATAGAGTGCAAAATTCGCTAGCAATGCGACGACTATCGACAAAACAAGCATGCGACAGCTAGAAATCTTATTCATTCATTATATACCCCCATTAACATTGAGCCCGTATTATAATCAAATACGTCACGAAAACCAATACTCGAGAAACCTGCTTGCACTGACAGAGTCAACGGCTTAGGTTTGTCGCCATTATGAATATTGAGACGATTGTTGTCGGCGCATTTCAGGCAAACTGCTTTGTCGTATGGGGGGAAGCCAAACAAGCCATCATCATTGACCCTGGTGATGATTCCGAATGCATTTTGAATTTTCTTCAGGAGTGCAAACTCAGCGTCGCAGCCTACATGCTGACACATGGACACATGGATCACATTTCCTCCCTTGCCGCCCTTCACGAAGCACTCCCCGCCCCTATCGGACTGCATCCGCGCGATCTCGCCTGGGCTTTTACCGAAGTCAATAATATGCCCCCCTACGGCGTGCCCACTAAACCTGCGCAAATCGAACGCGCGCTCGAAGATGGCCAATCCTGGCAGGACGGGGGCCTGACGTATCAGGTCATCGAAACCCCGGGCCACACACCCGGCGGTATCTGCTTCCATTTTCCAGATCAAAACGCCTTGTTTGTCGGCGACACGCTTTTTGCAGGTTCCGTGGGCAGAACCGATTTTCCGGGAGGCAATTCCCGCGCGCTCAAACAATCGCTTCAGCGCTTGCGTTTGCTCGATGATGACCTCACAGTTTATCCCGGACATGGCCCAACAACCACAATGGGGATTGAAAAGCAGACCAACTTTTTCATGCAAGGGTAAGAATACGGAGGAAGATAGGATGGAAAAGGCTACCGTCACCATTGGAGCAGAGGGTATTGACAACGCGGCCTTAATCCGTGATGCAGAAGCCGCAGTGGCCCGCAAACGTGAAGACGGCACCTATCAAAAAGCAAAGTTGGATGGCAAATGGCCAATCGCCCCACTAGCGCTCAAAGATGATGACGTCCTTCTGGATATCTTCCTTGAAAGCCTCCGCGAAGCGGCTTTTGTTGACATCAATGATTTCGAGATTGAAGAAAAGCGCCCCAGATTCAGCAAAACGCTGGTAAGGATGAAGAAAACGATCTGGGGGATGTTGAAGTTCTACACCTATCATCTCTGGTCACAGCAGAATCAAATCAATGGTCTGCTGCTCGCCGCCGTTGAAGGCATCCACGAAAAGAATCAGGAACACGTGCGACAGCTTGAAGCCCGGATTGAGGCGCTAGAGAAAGAGGTCAAACGTTAGACGTTGACTCCGCAAAGCCCCGTATTCGCAGCCTGTATGCACAAGGTAGAAGCAATAGGATGTGGACGAACCGTGAAATCAGCTAATCGCGCAATCTTTTTAATCTTTTTAAGACCGACAGGCTGCTATCCTACTTGGCTTCGGGGTTACAGATCTCCGTTACATTTGAAACTGCTTGTGTCGCCGATTTCAGAGCCGATTCAATCAGACCCATTTTTTCAACAACCTGTCCCATACGGTACATGTCGTCGGTGCGGGTCTTTTCGAGGTTCTCGCGGCGAGAGGTTAGCTGCTCAACAGCGCTCTCAAGGGCCTCAATGCGACTCTGCGCTGAGGCAAGACTCTTGCGCAAATGGATGACTCGGATCTCCTGATCCTCGTTGGTGCTGTCGATATCCGCAATCTCCATCCCATCCGGGATCGGGACTTGGACATCACTACCGCAATCCGAACATTTGATCGTAAGGCCAGCACCCCGATAATCGATAGCCAGACTCTTTCCGCAATGCGGACAGTCAAATACGATATCCGTTTCTTTGATATCGCTGGTCGTTTTTGGACCTGTTTCCATGTTGAAGCCTCCATGCAGGGGCCACACCAGTCATACAGTTCGCGTCCCCACACTAGGCTTTTACAATTTTTTCAGCTCTAATGCAAGCAGTACAAACTGTACGACGCTTCACCCCGCCGTTCTCAGAAACACGGATACGCTGAAGGTTCGGAAGAAAGCGTCGTTTTGTGACGCCAGTGATATGAAGGCCGATGCCGCCCTTCTTCTTCGCTAACCCATGCCGAACAATTGTACTGCCGCTACTCGGCCCTTTTCCACAGATTTCACAGACTTTTGCCATTTTTCTTCCTCCAAAAAGATCGGTAGACTATAAGCGATTTACCCCCCGGCGCAAGCACAAAAGGAAACCGATTATGCGGTACTCCTGGGCTCCTCTACAGTTTGGCAACAAATTTTGCCAACCGCGCAACACCCTCTTCGATATTTTCTTTACTACAGGCATAGGAAAGACGGATGTTTGCATCCGCACCAAAGGCGGCACCCGGAACAACAGCAACTTTGGCCTCCTCAAGCAGGCGAGAGGCAAAGGTGACCGAGTCAACGCCGAACACGGAAATATTCGGGAACATATAGAAAGCGCCCTGTGGATTCACGCAGCTAACCCCTTCGATGGCCATTAGGCGTTCGTACATAAACTCGCGCCGTTCAGAAAAAGCCGCCACCATGGCATCCACATCCGCGGACGCTTCAGTAAGTGCGGCAATACCCGCATATTGGGCAAATGTATTGGGCCCCGAGGTGCTGTGGCTCTGAAGGGTTACCACCGTCTTCACCAGCGGTAAGGGAGCCGCAAAATATCCCAAACGCCAACCGGTCATCGCAAAAGCCTTGCTAAAGCCATTAACCGTTACGGTGCGATTAAAAATTGCTTCACTAAAACTGCCAACACTCACGTGTTGAACACCATCATAAACCATTTTCTCGTAGATCTCGTCGCAGATGATCCACAGGTTATGCTTCACAGCAACGCACGCTAACGCCTCCAGCTCTGCTCCCGAATAAACACCCCCAACCGGATTAGAAGGCGAGTTGATGAGAACGGCAATGGTTCGATCCGTAATACTTGCTTCCAAGGCTTCCGGGGTCATTTTAAAATTCCGAGCCTCATCCGTCTCCACAATCACCGAGATCCCACCCGCAATCTTGACCATTTCCGGATAGCTCAACCAGTAGGGCGCCGAAATTAACACCTCATCGCCCGGGTTGCAAATTGCCATGAATACATTAAACAGAGAATGTTTAGCTCCGTTACTCACCACAATTTGGTTGAGGCTATAGGAAAGTCCATTCTCTCGCTCCAGCTTTTCAGCAATGGCCTCACGCAACGACAGCAACCCCGAAGCTGGGGTATACTTGGTTTCCCCACGATCCAACGCGGCGGCAGCGGCGACCTTAATCACCGTAGGAGTGTCAAAATCGGGTTCACCTGCAGCAAAACTACAGATAGATTCACCGGCAGCAGAAAGCGCCTTAGCTTTGCTCGTAATCGCCAACGAGACGGAAGCAGGAATCGCTTCAATCGTCTTATTCATGTTATGCGCAACCTTTCTGCTTTCCCAATTTCTAAATTTATTTACCGACAATACTGATTAATCCAAGCACCCGTTGTATCTTCCTCAACATTAATAATCCCAAACTCACGCTCTGCGTTTTCAGGAGAATCGGAGGCATGCGCCGAATTCACCATGATATTGCTCCCAAACTCACGCCGAACAGAACCAAACTTTGCCTTGCTCGGATCCGTCGAACCCAGAATATCTCGAATTTTTTCAACGGCGTCAACGCCCATATACACAAGAGCAAGACATTCCTCACGTGCCGCAGTCGCTTTGTCTGCTTCCAGCACGTCAGCAGGACGATACCCCGTCATAAATTCAACAATGCTCTCAAACTGCTCTGTAGCGAACCGAAACCCCAACTGCTCACATAATGCGGTAGTATCCTCCGCTGTCACCGCAAACGCAAACTCCTCAGTAAGCTTTTTCGCAGCACGCTCTGACCCAATCATCACAAATTTACTACTCAAGGAATCAACAACCGGACCGTAGAACTGCTCAGCCTGAGCAACCGTCATGCGGAATTTTTTGGCCCCCACAATACGGAGACTCGTGGTGGAAAGAACATCAATGATACTTCCCGCCCGCAAACTTGGCCCCCTAAAATTATCCGGCTTCAGAAGGACAAGGGTGCGCTGCAGCGCCCCTTCTGGATACGGTGATGATGAGTTCACAATGCCCCCATACGCCTCCGTATACTCCGACCAAAGCCGGAGCGTACGCTGCGCACGCTCCACGGTAGGCCCGACAAGAACGGCGGGTTCAAAATAGAGAACCGTGCCATCGGCATCCTCAACAAACTCGCCGAAGGTCTCACGCACCGTTTCCCCACAATCCTGACGTAAGGTCACCCCCCCCGTCACCTGCCAAATCTTTTCTACCGCATCTTCCCCTTCAAAAAGAAGCAACATGACACGGTGCGCCAATCCGGTTGCAGCATTGGGGGCGTACGCTTTGGTTATATAGTCCGCAATCAGCCCATTTATGCGCTCACTACCATCCGTTTCCTCACGCACCTGAGCCGCATAGCGGTCAACCAATTCCTGTGGAGGATTCATCATCCGGGCCGAAACCAAATTCAGATCGGTCCGCGCCAGATAGCGTGCAATCACCCCGCCAGTCCGCGATTTCGATATCGTGTGCGGATTAATCATCACAAATGCAAGTTCTCTAGCCATTTCTCTATTCCTTTTTTGAAACCGTCTTTAAAGACCAAACCGCCATCACAGCCAACGCACCTGCCATCAGCAGAAGGAAGCCCGTCGCACACACTAACATAGTATTCGAACCCCAATTACGCTGAAACAGCTGAACCAACGCCCACACAGTAACCGTGGACATGAACAGCATCGGAATCAAAGCCACCCAGAAATTTGCACGCTTTCGCACAAGATAAAGCGTCACAATCAAAAGCGTCAGCGCTGCCAACATCTGGTTGGAGGCACCAAACACCGGCCAAATATCCCATGCGTTTCCGCTAAACGCCAGATAGCTTGAAAGCAAAACCACGACACCTGTCGCCAAAACAGGATTGCTCACCCCCTTACTGACCACACCAACCTTCTTGCCCGATCCCTCCCGCGGAAGAAACAGCTCTTGCCAAGCGAAGCGCGTCAAGCGCGTTGCCGTGTCCAGAGTTGTTAACAAAAAAGCCGCAATGGTGAGCGCAAAGAAGGTCATACCAACCTCTGGATTCAAACCAATTCGCGCCGTAAACGAGGACAGGCCAGAAGCAAAAAGGCCAACGGGGGTTGCGCCCGCATTCAGCTGTTCAAAATACTGCCCTCGTGTCAAATATGCCACACTTGTGAGTGCCATTAACGCCAACAGCCCCTCAACAAGCATCGCCCCATACCCAATCGGTCTCATATGCCGTTCACGATCCAGTTGCTTGGCCGTTGTCCCCGAGGCCACAAGCGCATGAAATCCAGAACACGCACCACAGGCCACAGTCACGTAGAGGATGGGAAACAGATGTCCAATCCCTCCCTTGGGGTTCTCCGCCGACCACCCCATAAACGCCGGCATCTGAAAATGAGGGGCGGCAACCACAATCCCCGCAAAGCCGAGAATCATCATGGCATAAAGGAGAAATGAATTCAGATAGTCGCGCGGTTGAAGCAAAACCCATACCGGCGCTACCGAAGCCACACCGGCATAAACAAAAAGAACGACTAGCCAGATGTGCTTTGCAGCGACTTCCGCCAGCCCCTCTGCAACGAGATCAGGGGGAAGTCTAGTGCTTAAGATGGCTGCCAGATCCAGGGGTGCCTGCGTACCCACCCAGATAAAGATAAAGAGGAGCGGCACAAAGATCAGCGTTGCCGGCAAAATGTGCAGACCGCGCCGATTAACCAAATACCCAAACAAAGGGGCCATCGCAATGAACAGGAGCGATGCGGTCGCTACCGATGGCGTACTCACAAACGTCCCCGCCACCAGAATCGCAAAAATCGCCACAACCAGAATCAGGGTTAACCACGAAAACAGCAGGAAAATCTGACGTCCCGCATACCCAAGCTGCCCCTCAATCACCTTCCCAATCGAACGCCCACCATTGCGAATCGAAAGAAAAAGCGATGCAAAGTCATGCATCGCCCCAATAAAAATGCATCCAAAAATAATCCAGAGAACCACAGGGCCCCAGCCTAAATAAGCCGCCAATACGGGGCCCACAATGGGGCCCGCTCCTGCTATGGAGGCAAAGTGATGACCAAACAACACAGGCAAGCGCGTGGGAACATAATCAACACCATCACGAGCCGTATGCGCCGGCGTCACCCGAGAGTCATCCACACCAAAAAGCTTCTGGAGATATCGCCCATAGAAACGATACGCAACCACAAAACAGATCGCACCCACAAAAAGTAATACTGCACCATTCATATTTTAACCGCTCCTATCTTACGCCTTTCATCGAATTAAACATCATACAAACTGCTGCAACCCGGTGTCAATACGGGCGCGGTAGAAACTCAGCAGTAATCCTCATTGGAGCGAAACCTGCGGCTCGATGGCGGGCCGCCTCCATTTCTGATTTATGACTTATTCTGCAGTAGGTCGCATCCTGGTTTAAAGTTCTCACTCTATTGCTCAGCAAAGCTCCACCTTTGTCGTCGTGCAATAGATTCGGAATTGTTCTCGGCAAAGTTGACGATGAGAGTTAGTGCCGGACTAGTTGACAGCAAAGTTGACGAAACAGGCGCAAGATCCATGCTACGCCTTCATCGCAAACAGCCTCGCGAACTCCACCGATACTAACTATTTCGCCGCCTTTGCCATAAACTCCATCGATCTCCACGGTTGTCCCACTGCCATAAGTGACAACCTATTTCAGGACGGGACCCCGACCGCCGAGATCCGCTCTCCGACTTAAGCCTTCTGATCACAACCCTCCGGCCTCTCCTTTTTTCTTGCCGATCCCCCCTCTCACAATCCATTATCGCACCTTATGGACTATATCAAACTCGCTCAAGACGTTATCGACTGTGAAATCGAAGGCCTTCAGAACGTCCGGAACGGACTCGGGGAGGGCTTTTGCGCAACCATAACCGCCATTCTGGAATGTCTCGACAACCGAAACAAAGTTGTCGTCACCGGTATGGGAAAGAATCTGCACATTGCCCAGAAGATCTCAGCAACCTTGGCCAGCACCGGAACCACCAGCGTCGTTCTGAATCCCACCCAAGCCATGCATGGCGATCTCGGCATTTTGCAAGCGGGCGACGTGCTTCTGGCACTCAGCTATTCGGGAGAATCCGACGAAATCGTCGTACTATTGCCACTGGCAAAGCGCATGCAGGTCACGCTCGTTGCCGTCACCGGAGTCACAGATAGCACCTTGGCCAAGCACAGCAACATTGTTCTGCCCGCAGCCGTGCAACGTGAAGCATGCCCCTTTAATATGGCACCCACCACCAGCACAACCGCTACACTCGCCCTCGGCGATGCACTGGCAATGGTACTGCTTTCCGCCCGCGGCTTCGAACGCGAAGACTACGCCAAACTGCACCCCAGCGGCGCCATTGGCCGCGCATTGCTGCTACACGTACGCGACATCATGCGCAGCGGGAAACGCCTCGCGACCCTTTCACAGAATGCCAGCGTAAAAGACGCACTGCTCGCCATGACCAAAGCGCGATCGGGATCGGCCGGCATAACAAACGAGAAACATGAGCTCCTCGGCATCTTCACAGACGGAGACCTTCGCCGCCATATTGGCGCCCATGCGAACATTCTCGAACAGCCAATTGAGTCTTTCATGACTGTAAACCCCTTTACGGTGCGGGAAGACGATCTCGCCGTTGATGTCTTGAAGCTCTTCGAGGACCACAAAATCGACGATCTTCTTGTCGTCGATGCAAAAAACCACATCGTCGGAGCCGTCGACATCCAAGACCTCCCGAAGCTCAAGATACTGTAATCTGGAACTTCCCCTTATTTGGGCCTCTCTACGTGGGACGGACATCTTGTCCGTCCGCAAAAATCGGGCTGCTGACGGACAAGATGTCCGTCCTACAGGAGACACGTTTCCTTCCTGTATAATCCGGCGGAGACACGACGCCAGGGGCCTTGCTGACCTGGGTCAAGTTCTGATTTAAAGTTGTCACTCTGACTCACTCATTCTTGTTGTTTAC
>CAZNWT010000126.1:0-12083 GCA_964576795.1 uncultured Victivallales bacterium | reverse complement strand
TTCCTCGCGACAGGATCAGACCCCCGGCATTGCCGCCTATTTGGAACCGCTGCTTTTCTCCCCTTGAACTTGACAACGTCACACGTATAGTATAGGCATAGTTAATCGCATAGTCCAATTCACATAAAGGAGTTCATACCATGACAAGACCGAGCCCCACCACTACCTGCATCGCCCTCTGTTTAGGCATCATCCTGTCGACCGCCATACCGATCTCGGCTGCGGAGGTTCCAGATCAAAAGCTGATTCTGGATTTCGAGACATCTGGAGAGGTGCAAAATATCATTGCTCACTCGGAGAATACAGAGTTTGATGTGGTACAGGATTATTGCGTCACCCGGCACAAGAATTGTCTTCGCATCGTCGGCATGATGGAGCAGCCTTACTGCAGTATGGTCGTTACGGATACAGCATTGTTAGCTGGGGCCGAAAACTATGACTATGTAGCCATGGACGCCTTTAATAACAGCGAGAACACAATTAAGCTGACGCTTGAGCTGTGGGATGCAGACTCAGTCGACTACTTTTCGCGCAGTACCATGGACAGTGAACCTGTCGAAGAGCGAAATGTTAGCGTTCGACCTGGGATGAATCGCCTATACTGGCCGATCAGTAAAGCTCGCCGCAATGGCAAGGAGGGTATGGAATGGAAGATTCTAAAGCCCGAAAACATTATTGACCGCAGCAAGCTCACGAAACTTAAGTTCTTCTTCAAGCCGCTACAGGCCGGTGGTGATACCAAGATGTGGATCGACAACGTTCGCTACGTCAAGGCGCACATGGTCGGCGGTATGACGGAAGCACCAGAGCTGCCAAAATCCGCCATTGCCTACAAATTCGGAAACGCATTCTACTGTCCCAAGGGCTGGGAGAGCATTGCCATTCAAAAGGCGCTTCCGGGCAGACCGCAACGGGCCAAAGGAGTCATGGGCACAGGCGTGGCCGAGGCTGGCGGGCAGTGGCCAGACACCATTACGGGCAACGGACTCGTCTGTCCTCAAGGTAACTTCACGTTCACCGCCGATGTGCCGGATGGTGAATACTGGGTATGGGTAAATGCGGGCAAAGTTCTCAACAAACAGACAACAGGAATACCCTTCCAACTTAAGATCGGGGATACCGTACTCGTTGACGAGGAGCATTCGCAGAAAACCTTTTACAGTGACAAGGGAATCTTTCGCTACATCAACACGCAATACTCGCAGAGGAAGAATGCGTTGTGGTTGGACTACGCGCTTCCGGAAGCGGAAAGTTACACGGTCAAGGCGCGTGCCACCGGCGGCAGGCTGAGAGTGCGGATTTCAAACCTGCTACTCTCCTCCATGGTCCTCGTCCCAGTGAAGCATGAACGCGAGTTCAAGCAATGGACCGAAGCCATGCGCCAGGCTAGAATCGATTTCTTTTACCAGAAAACCTGGGTCAACGTTCCCGACTCGCCAGTTGCGCCGAAAAGTTCCGGAGACTACACGCTCTGGACTCCGGATGTACACGCGCATATCCGTCCATGGTCAGCTCCCACGGAAGCTCAAAACAAGCAGTCGTTCCAGTGGAGTGGCGCGCGGGGTCAGCACCTGTCACAGCGCGTTTGCGTAACACCTTGGAAAGATCTGGGGTCTGGCGACATCACGATATCAGACTTCAAAGGGCCCTCCGTCATTCCGGCCTCATCCATCCGAACCTACTACATGAATTACCGGTTTATGACGGGCAACGGGTCCGTCAGCGAGATGGCGCTTCTGCCACGTACGAACATCCGCTTCGAGCCCGGACTCACGTGGTCCTACTGGATGTGGATGGAGGTGCCGACAAATGCTGCGCCCGGAACCTACACAGCCGAGCTGACATTCACCCCAGACCAGGGCAAGAGTACGATGGTTCCAATCACGCTATCGGTTTACCCGTTCACGCTGAACGATCCCCTGCCGGTCTCATACGGCATGTACTACGAAGGGTGGGGTTTCCGTCCCCGCAAGGAAGACCTACCGACAAAATATTCATCTGTCGACCAGTTTGTCATGGATCTGACGAAAAAGCAGTTCAAGTTCATGCGGGACATCGGGTTCACCGGCACGCGCCTGCCTGCTCCCTTCGTTCACGAATACCATTTTCGTTCTGATGGAAAAAGACCGTACTGGGATGCAGCCCGAGAGGCTGGATTGGGGCAGATCCCCGAGCAGAAGATGATGGCCTCTTCGCTGCACTTGGGACGACGTGTTGGACGCGACCTCTTCTACGAAGCAGGCCCGAAACGCTATGGCATGGACTGGTTGGATCGCAACCCGGGCGATGAATTCAGCATGCCTCAGTTTAGGGGCAAGCTCATGCCCGTCTTCAAGCAGTACAAAAAATGGATCGACAGTACGGGATTGCCTGTGTGCTTGGAAGTCGTTGATGAGCCCCGTGAAGTCGCCAACCCGTGGAACCGGCGACGAGACGAGACGATTCGCTACGCCGAGATGCTGAAGAACGCTGGCTTCGAGGACATCTTCGTCTCGTTCATGGGAGACAAGAATACCGGATTGGATTACACGCCGATTGTAGACTACATCGATACAGTTGCTGTTCACGCAACCGCGGACTCAAAAGGCTTGATCGCACGGACTCGCGAGACGAAAAAGACACTGTGGCTATACAACGTCGGCATGGACCGCTTCTCATGGGGCTTCTACAACTGGGCCATGGAATCGGCAGGTCGGTGGGAATGGCACTTCTGCTTCCCGACGGCCGGCGGCGTCAAAGGGTTCCGCAATACCGACCAGTGGTACAACCCATTCACGTCACTAGATGGTTACGCAATGCATGCCCCATACTTCGACTATCCCGGCGGCATGACTTTCAAGACCGTTTTCTTTACGGTGCAGGAAGGCATTACGGATTACGCCTACATCTATAAGCTGGAACGCACGATCGCGGCGGCAGTAGCCGCGGACGTCAAGGCCGATACCGTCAAGGAAGCGCGGGAGTTCCTCGCAGCCGTCAAGAAGGAGATCCCAGAATTCCCACATATCAAAAACATGGTGGGTGAAGGGTCGGGCGCACTAGTAGGAAGCGGCATTGATATCCCTGTCGCTCAAATGACGAATCTATGGCGCAAGCACATTGCGGAGTTGATTGTAAAACTGGAAGCGGAATAAGGAAGTAGGCACACATCTCCGAGGTATAGCCCCCACGGCCTTTGGCCGGAACGGCCAACGCTACACAGAGAGATATGGAACAACTACTTTCTATTACGAGTAGGTGTATGGATAGCGGCATGTTGCCCAAATTGAAAGAGCGCCTTCGGCGAGATGCTTCGTCCCGACGTACGTCGGGATCAGCATGACAGTTCCTTATGAAACCCAATTTATCAAAGGGTGTCATTCCGAGCGAAGTGCTTGCACCCCGGACTTGTTTCGGGGTCGAGGAATCTCGGTTTAGGCAACACGACGGACAATTTTAACAGAACCCACTAATAAGAAAAGGAGCGTTGCGATGACGAGTATTCTGCTTAAAAGGCTAAAAACGGTTTCTATACTGCTGGCGGTTGGGTTTCTGACTGTCCCGGGGCTTATCGCCGATCAAAACATCTGGGTGACCGGCCCCTCACACAAAGTCCTGCGAAACGAGAAACCCGATGCGCCTGCACTGCGTTGGATTTTTGACGCGTCGCAACGCACGGTCCACCTTTATGGCGCGCAGAACGAGTTTGTCGCCTTCCAGGTCGTCTTCTCCGGACCCGCAACGGATGTCACGATAACACCGTTCACGTTGAAGGGCCCCAACGGCGGTGTTCTAGATCATGTGGAGTTGTTCCACGAGCATTACCTCCAGCATGAAGCGATTTCCTGTTTCGAACCCAAGCATCCCGTCGCGGATTCCCTTTGGTGGGATAAGTATCGCCGGGCCCTCGGTGCCCCGCAGGAATATCCCGTCCAGATGGTACCGTTTAACGCCAAGAGCAAAGGCGCTCCTTTTGACGTCGCCGACGGAATGAACGAGGTCGCATGGATAGACATCTTTGTTCCCGAGGGAACGCCGGCGGGCGTCTACACCGGCACGATGCGTGCCGGAGCGAAGGAATTCAGAGTCAGCCTTGAGGTCTGGGATTTTGCGCTGCCCAGCGTGAGCCACTTCCCCTGTTGGGGATATGTCGGTCCGGAGTACATCGCTTGGTCCTTCATGAAGGACCACCGCCAACTCCCCGGAATGATGCCAATATTCGATAGTTACTTTCAGATGGGACACAACCACCGGCTGTCGTTGATGGAGAATGTGGAATACAATAAAGGGTATTTCACAGCCCCGGACCGCCGATATTACGACTATTACACTGGGACGGCCTTCAAGGGACCATTCGGGGAGGGGTTCGGCTACGAGCTCCTGCCAGGAGATTCTCGCATGAATCCCGACATGATGCCGATCATCGAGGAAATCGGTTTTAACCGGGCGTTCGGCTTCACGCTAGATGAACCGGGCAGCAAACAGGCATACGAGGGCGTGATTGCGCGGGGCGAGAAACTGCACGATATGTCAGATGGACGACTCCGAACGGCCGTGACTGAACAATATATACCATCGAAGGAGGACTGGCCGCACCTCAAGAAATCCATTGATATTTTCATTTCAGCGGGCACAACCCCCGACCAGGTACCCGCGATAGAAGCCGAAGGCCAGGTTGTGTGGACCTATAACAGCGGTTGGGTGGGTGGCATCTACACAGACAGCCCGGGGCCAGCACCGCGCAGCCAAGCCTGGGCCGGTTACCTAACCGGTTCGCGAGCATGGTACTTCTGGAATGCCGTCTATGTTGCGGACAAACACAATCGTGCGCGCGGAAAGGACATCAGCTCAAATCCGAAGAAGTACCGCACCGATGTGTGGAACGTGGCTCTCAATTTCGATGAAGCAACAAAACCCTATAAAGGCGGATTGTATCCCAAGCAATACTCCATTCGAATCAACGGAGACGGCTTGCTGTTCTACCCCGGATATGATGTCGGTGTGGACGGCGCCATCGCCGGTTTCCGGCTGAAGGGGCTTAGGCAGGGCTCACAAGACTTTGAGTACCTCTACCTGCTGGACAAGATGGGGCGGCGAGATATGGCCATGGCCGCCGCAAAACAACTGATCACGCAGAAGACGACCGGGAAAACCTCCAAAGACGGTCAAGCAGGGCCGGTTCGACTCGACTACGTCAAAGACCCGCATCAGTGGGATCGAGTGCGCATCAAACTTGGCAAGATGCTGAATACGATCGGTGACAAAGCCCTGCGTGGCACCATCAAGCCCTATAATCAATACCCTAACCCAACCGGTACACCGGAAGTTTATGATGGAAAGCGCTTCTGACCCTTTCCGAAAAAGGTCTGAGGCACCAGAATTTTCGAATGCCCGAATCTTTGTCGCGAGCTGTGTCGATTCTTCTCCCTGATCCTTTTTTTGCCGGAAGAAAAAGGGAACCGCGAATGGCCTCAAATGGATTTTGAAGGCGATCGTTGCAAGACGTGGGTGCCTAGGAGAGCATGTGGTGGGGATCCAGCGATCAGAAGCCACGGGCGCCCCGGAATACCGGGGAAGCCCGTCCTACACCGACAGCTCACTCCACAAACCTTGTAGGACGTGCTTCCCCGTATTCGGGGAGCGCGTGGAAATGCAATTGCTTGAGTCTGAAAGAAGCAATTGAATCGGCGAACGAAGTAAAATGCGCCCTGCACACCTCTCACTCTCTCTGCGCGTAAACAATGGCTTGACAAATTCAGCCCACAAGGTGTATATTAAAGGTATCTTATTATGAAGCGTTAACAATGTTCAATGGGACGCGAGCCAGAAGGGTCTCTCGTGCTAGGGGACATTTGGCATGCTAGTCATTGCCAGGAGATGCAAGATGAGACGGCCGGTTCTTGGTATAACTTTACTTTTCGTAGTTCTTGCCCCATCAGCTTGGACTGCGGACCTCTACGAACCGTTTGCCGTTGGAACCGACCCATCGGCGGGTGAATACACCAACGGGATGACGATCGTGGGTACGTCGCCAACGGTTACCGGGTTCACAAATGTTACGAGTTGGACCGACGCGTCGAGTGGAGCAGCCGATGCCTATCTCCCGGCATCCACCGGACTGACCTATTCTGGGCTCGCAACCTCGGGTGGCATGTTGACGTGGGACACGGACGCCAAGGCGTCTTCCGTGGAACGGCGGGTTCGGCGTGACACGAATATCTCGACGCCAACAGCCGCCAACACCATCTACATGAGCGCCTTGATTCGCGTCGACGACACCTGGCCCAACAAGGTCGTGGTCCATTTCCATCGTAGCGCTTTTCCCGACAGCGTCTGGATCGAGTTTGTCCTCACCAGCAGTGGTTTTCAGGTGATAAAAGAGGGCCAAACTGACCGCGACGTACTCGCGGCAACCGATCTCCAGGGCAATCCCCCAACGTTGGGTACCACAAACCTGTTCGTCGCGCGCGTAACCGACGGGGCCAGCGACACCCTAGAAGCGTGGTTCAACCCAACGCTTGGTGCGGGCGCCCCCTCCAGTAGCGGGTCAGCCGTCAACGGGATGATCGGCGGCACGGAGTATGTCTCCGGGGTCACGGTTTATGCCGACGTGACGAATGCCGCCTTTGCCGTCGATGAGATCCGTGTGGGCAACACGTTTGCGGATGTCACACCGCCGCCGACGACGTCCACACTGGTCGGGTTCAACGCCGAGGATGGGTCCGCCAATGCCACCGCCACGCTGGGTTCCAAATTCGATCCGCCGCTCAGTGACGCGGCCGCGGTAAGCGGGCAGTATATTACTAGTGAAAACACCGGCTACGGGGCCAGTCCGGGGGCCTCGGACAGGGTTTGCAGCTATGAGCTGACGTTTCCGGAAGCGGGAACGTATGACCTTTATGCGCGCCTTTATATGGAGGGCGCCTCAGAGGGTGATGCGCAAAATGACGACAGCATGTTCTATGGCAACGGCTTCGGAACGAAGAGCTTCAACACCGATGGGGACTGGATCACGGTCAACAACATCGCTCTGGAATTCCCTTTTCAGCAATATGTATGGGTCAATCTATCCGAAACGACCGGGGACCAGGGCGAAACGCCCATCACCTTTACGGTGCCGGATACTAATCTGACACAGACGATCCAGATCGGTGCGCGCGAAGACGGGCTACGCATCGACGTGCTCGCCTTCGGCTCCTTTGCCAATACCTTCACTGACACGGAGCTGGAGGAGAGTGTTGCGTACCTCTCGCAAGCGCTCGAAATCTCCAATACCAGCCCCAGCTCTCTCAGTTCTACCAATGCCACCCTGCCCGGCACGCTGATGAGCGATGGAGGCGATCCAACCGCAGTCTCGGTGTTCTGGGGAGAAACCGACGAGCATCCCGCCGTGACCGGCTGGGATGGGTCACATCACTTCGGCACTAATGCGGCATCACTTCCCGCCACCTACAGCCACGGTATAACCGGCCTAGCCTCGAACACGCTCTACACGTATCGCTATTACGCCACGAACTCGACGGGAGACTCGGCCTGGGCGGATGCGGTCACCTTCCGTACTTGGGGCGGAGCGGCGGGTGTGACCAATATGGGTGCAGTGCCGGCGGTGACAACGGCGGAGGTCTCTGGCGAACTGACCAACGGGGGGAGTGCCTCTTTGTGGATTGCATACGGCGAGGATGCTGGTGCGTCGACACTAACGAATGCTGTTGGCACGCAGACACAAGGGGTATCGTTCTCGACGACACTGGCAGACCTAACGCCGGAAACGCTTTATTATTGCAAGTGGATTGCTTCCAACGCCAACGGCACGGCCGAGTCTCATATCGAAAGTTTTACGACTGGTAGCCGTCACTTTGTGACTCCTGAAGGTGCGGGGGTATTCGACGGTTCGGACTGGGATAATGCTTTCAGCAATATTCAGGATGCAGTGGATGCGGCGGGCACGGATATCGGAGAAATCTACGTCAAATCCGGGACCTATTCCAACACTTCCACCATTACGATTGGCTCGGCAAACGAGCTGACCATCTACGGTGGCTATGTCGGCAGTGGAGATCCGGGGGTGACCTCGACCGTGCCATCAGTGATCACGCGCAACAGCGCCACCAATATCGGCTTGGTGTATGCCACCAACTCTGTCCTTACACTGGATAACTTGACCTTTAGCGAGGGTTATGTGGTGACGTCGACGGACAGTGACTATGGCGCAGGCCTGCGGTTTGACGACTGTCCGGATGTGGTGCTGAACGCCTGCACACTAAGCAGCAACGTGATATCTTGTAGCAACAACAGAAGAACGCACGGCGGGGCTATCGGCAGCCACGACTCTGATCTGGTGCTCAACGCCTGTGTATTAAAGAACAACCAGTCGAAAGGCGCCTGGGCATACGGTAAAGGCCATGGTGGGGCCATCTATGTGAACGGCGGCAGTTGCCAAATTGCAAACTCTGAACTGGTAGGGAACAGCTCGAGGGATGGCTCGCTAGCAACGTCATATGGCGGTGCTGTATACATTGATGCGGGAACGCTCGATATGGTGAATTGCCTCATTATGGGGAACGATGCGAGTGCCAAGACCGCGTACGGGGATGGGGTGTCAGTGAGCGGCGGTAGCGCCACGATGACACTGTGTACGGTATTGAGCAACGGTGGAAAAGGCGTCGAGCAGGCAGGCAGCGGCGCGCTGTCTATCAGCAACTCGATTCTGTGGGGCAATGTGGACGACGTGGTCGGCACGGTCAGCCTGAGCTACTGCAGCGTTGAGGATGGGGATAGTGTAGGAGTCAACGGCTGCATCTCAGCGGCCCCGGTCTATGAGCGCGGGCTCTACCTTGTTTCCGGCAATCCGTGCATTGACGCAGGAGATGGGACCGCGGCGGCTAACGGTGCCGACGACCTCACGACGAGTGCCGATGGCACGCTCGATGGCGGTGCTGCTGTGGATCTGGGCTATCACTTTGCCGCGGGCACGAACAGCGCCGTGGGAGACCTGTATGTGGCTCTGACCGGAAACGATTCCTCGGGTGATGGTTCGTCGGGAACTCCGTGGCGTACGATCACAAAAGCCCTCAGCGTGGCCGAGAACGGGACCCACGTACACATCGCTGCAGGGGTATACAGCAATGGCGTGGAAAGCATGCCGCTGAGCATGAATCATCATGGAGTGCAACTGATCGGCGCTGGGGCGGATGTGACGGAACTCAGTGGCGAGGAATCCACGAGTGTTTTACAGGTAAATTGCAGTGGCGGTGACACACGAATCGAGGGGTTGGCCATTTGCAATGGCCTGAAGGTCGTTGGATCGGGTGGTAGTGCCTATGGGGTGGGTCTTAACGTGTATGCATCCACACTCGTGGTGGACAGTTGTAATGTAACCGACAACATCTGTTACCCAACGGTTCAGGGAAGATCTATGATTGGGGCCGGTATTTACAGCGTTTTATCTAGCCTGACGGTGACCAACAGCCTGATTCAGGACAACACAAGCCACGCCAACGGGCAGCAATATTCAACCTGCCGTGGCGGCGGCATCTATGCCCAGAACGTGTGCCGGATTTTCGACTCCACAATTGCCTTGAACCAGACCTACCCCGCCAGATACGGAAACGACGGCGGGGCTGGCCTCTACCTGACTGATGGCGAGTTCCTTGCACACAACGTCCTGATTCAGGGCAACACGTCCGTCGATGGCGGTGATGGCGTGCAGATAACCAGCAGTGGCACAGCCACCTTCCTGAACACGACGGTCGCCAACAATGCAGACGAGGGCATTTACAATCAAGGCACAGCTGCGGTCACCAACTCGATCCTGTCTGGAAACGGGGATGACGTCGTGGGGACCGTAAGCCTTGGCTATTCCTACATTGAGGACGGCGACAATAGCGGAACTAATGGCTGCATTTCAAGCGGACCATTGTTTGAGAGCGGCTATTACCTGGCCGATGGAAGCTTGTGTATTGACGGCGGCACGGGCACCCCAACGAGTGGGGGCCTCAATGCACTCACCACACGCGCTGACGGGACGCTTGATACGAACACTGTGGACATGGGTTACCATTTTTCTGAAGGCGTCGACACCAACCTTGCCAACCTGTACGTAGCAGGGTCGGGTGACGATCCCACCGGCGACGGCAGTGAGGGTAATCCGTACCGCTCGATCACGAAGGCTCTATCCATCGCCGGTATTGGCTCGAGAATTCACGTAGCGGTCGGCACCTACGACACGTCCGTAGAAACTTTCCCGCTGACGTTTGCTGACCCGGGCATGCAATTACTGGGCACCAATGCGGCTCTGACAGTGATCGATGCTGAGAGTACGTCTGATGTGTTGCTCTTCAATGGTGTCAGCGGAGGTCGGCTCGAAGGCGTCAGTGTCATCAACGGCTACAAGACAACGACCAGTAGCGGGCCGTCGATCAAAGGTGCGGGCATCGCCTCGCACTACTCGTCGCTGACCATTGCTGGCTGCATTGTCACCAACAACAAGGTAGTGGGGAACTATGGCACTTACCAGTATGGCGCGGGCATCTACGGGCAGGGGTCGCAGGTCGTTATCACCAACTGTGTGATATCGCACAACAGCACCAAGTCGTCGTCCCAATACTCGCACTCCCGGGGCGGGGGCGTCTATGCGGCGGACAACGAATTGACGATCCGCGACTGCCATATTTCCAGCAACCAGACGACGCATGGCACTTCGGGCACCGACGCCGGCGCTGGTATTTATCTTGCGAGCGGCGGTCCGCACTCCATCGTTCAAACCGTGCTGGCCGATAATATGTCCTATGACGAGGGCGACGGCGTGTGGGTGACCGGTAGCGCCGAAGCCGCATTGCTGAATGTCACGATCGCTGGCAACGGTGGTGAAGGACTCGGCATTGACAGCGGCACTGTGACGGTTGACAATTCCATTCTTTGGGACAATGGGATAGATGTCACTGGGACGGTAACGGTTGCGTGGTCAGATGTCGAAAATGCGGATCCGGCGGCATCGTTGTCCGACTGCATCTCGGCCGATCCACTGTTCGTGGACGCGGCCGGCGGTGATTATCACCTTCAAAGCCTGCTGGGGTCCTGGCACGACGGGGCGTGGCTTCAGGATGCAGAGCAGAGTCCTGCGATTGATGCGGGCGATCCGGCAGACGACGTCGCAAACGAACCGGAGCCGAACGGCGGCTACATCAATATGGGCGCTTACGGAGGAACCGAACAAGCATCCATGGCGGCGGCAGGGGGCACGATTTTCCGCTTCAGATAGACGTCGTACGAAAAGGGTTTCCTGACTCCGACCAATCCCTATAGTCTCCCTAGCACCTTGTAATACCCCAACGCACAAAGCTCTCTGGATACCTTTATCCAATCTGCGGCATTACACCATAAAAAAAATTTCAAGGTCTTAGTCGTCCCCATATCTGCATCGGCACCGACCTCCCGCGCAGCGGACACATATACATTCTCAAAGCCTTGAGCATCGAAACACATCTTTGACCGGCGCAGGTGCGACGGTGAAGTAACAATGAGAAGATGCGTCTTCTCAAACCCCTCGCCAAGCATATGCTTTATCTCTATCGACTGCTGAAATGTATCATGGGCTCGACTTTCAATGAGTACCCGTTCCCGGCGAACCCCTCTCATTACCAACTCGTCGCGCATCCGCCCCACATTGCTATCTTCAATATCTATATCCGTTGGCAAAGAGACAATACACTTAGCATTGGTGTAGAGCCCTGCGGCCTCTGCCCCGCAATAAGTGCGCATCAGACCAGAACCACTCGGAATGCCTCCGCCCCCCAATACCACGATGTAATCAACCGATTCTGGAACGCTGGCCCCACCTACACTGAGCCAACGGTATAGCCCCCTCGGCACACCACAGATTACTGCCAGAAAAACGGACAGCCCAAGCAAAAACAGCGACCAACGAAAAGCCAAAAGAACAGACCTGAAGACGCGTCGCCCAAGCTGACGCTTCATACGATAAGCTGACAGAAATTTGCTTTTCCACTTGTCAATCACACGGCTCCCCAATAATGACTATCCACGCTAGATAGAGCCTGTCCCAAAAGCGCGTTTTTCGGGAACGTGTGAGTTTTGAATTTCTG
>CAZNWT010000125.1:0-12108 GCA_964576795.1 uncultured Victivallales bacterium | reverse complement strand
TTCCTCGCGACAGGATCAGACCCCCGGCATTGCCGCCTATTTGGAACCGCTGGCTGTTGACTAACCCTTGTATTTTCCTGAACCAGTGCTAAACTAATATTACTCAAAATGATTAAAATGCTAAATGTTTGGCAGGGAAAATATCGAAAATAGCAAAAAACAAAGAAGTAGGTGTGACATGACCGCAGAAACAAACACATCGATGAAAAGCAACAAAATGGCCAAAGGCGATGAAAGTAAAGGACAGGTTGCTGGGCGCGTGTCATGTGAGAAAGGAAGATTGTTGATTGTTGATGATGATAAAACAGTACGTCAGACGTTTCAAACAGTTCTGGACATGAGCCTGCCTAATTGCAGGATTGATGTAGCCGTTAACGGGGCAGAGGCGGTCGAATTTTTTCGCGTAGCACATCATGCTGTTTTACTTTTGGACATTTATCTCCCGGTGATGAATGGCCTGGAGGCTTTTAGACAGATAGCGAATGTGTGCATGGTCGAAAATTGGGAAATGCCGTCGGTTGTATTCTGCTCGGGATTTTGTCCTCCGGAGGCGCTGGCAGAGATCGTTACTAAGAATTCTGCGCATTGCTTTTTGCAGAAGCCTGTCAAAACCGAACTTCTTGTGGAAACGCTCAAGGATCGGTTGGGAAGAGAGGGGCAGTCCTGAAAGAGGGGGTGCAATTTTTTCCGTGGGGTCGCGTAGCGTAGCCTTAAGTCAATAGACTCAAAAACTCTACTTGCCATTGGTGTTTGCTTGGTATATAAGCTGTCCTCAAATAGAGGACAGATATATGGGTTTATCAATTGACCAGATCAGAGAACGCCTTGAGGTGCTTCATGCGGAGATATCAACTCTTGGGCCGATGCTAATTGGATCACTACTGAAAAAGCGTAACCGAAAAACACGTAAGGATGGTAGCGAGTATATCTCGCCTCCTTATTACACGCTACAGTATGCCGATGCGAAGGGCCGGAGATGCTGGAAGCGAGTGCCTCGCAAACACAAGACACAGGCACAGCGGCTTATTAAAACAGGCATAAAGTACAGGGCTTTGGAGCGTGAGTACTCCTTCCTGAGCAATGAACTTGCCCAGCAGAGCGCGTTAAAAAAACGCCATAATAATTCCTCCTCCCCTGCCGTTGCTGAGAGCGGTTCACAGGTTGCAGTGTTCACCACCGAAAATTCGAACCTTAGCGAGTAGTTTTGGAATTCTCTCTGCCTAAAAACATATATTTCGTTTCTGTAGACATAATGTCAGAATGCGGCTGTGATAATTATCTTGTGAATAAATGAGATTCTGTCGACGTCATAATAGATAGAGAGTATGCCGTGTTGTTGAAACGTGCACAGCAAGGGGATATCGAGGCCTTCACGGAGCTGTTTGAACCGATGCGTCGTATGGTCTATGCGGTCGCGGTTCGGATGGTGGGGGTTAGCGATGCCGAAGACGTGGTTATGGATACCTATCTTAAAGCGTGGCAAGGATTGCCGGGGTTTCGGGGGCGGGGGCTAAAGAGTTGGCTTTTGCGGATTGCGCGGAATACGGCTTTGGATCGTATCCGATATCAGTCGCGGCGACCAACGGTACCACTGGATGCAGTAGGTGCAGAAGAAAGAGGCGAATATGGAGGACAACCCTCTCGCGACGTTGTTGATGACACGGTGGATGACCCCGGAGAAGCCTTGGCGCGTCACGAGGACATTGTGGTGGTGCGAGACGTGATTGGGTCTCTGCCGGATCATTATCGCATAACCCTTCTGTTGCGTTATGCAGACGGGTTGAGTTATTCTGAAATTGCTTCTGTGACGGAGGTTGCCTTAGGAACCGTCATGTCTCGACTACACAATGGAAAGCGATGGATGCTCAAGCGTCTTAAGTCGTTCGATGGTGAACGAAAATGAAACACGCAAAACAGAAAACAGTTGATGGTGCGGATCTGCGAAGACGCCTGCGTGCGGATACCGTTTCTGTGCCTATGGCATCACATGAATTCTGGGGAGATTTTCGAGCAAGAACACAGTTTCATCCCCAGTATACTCAAGAGCCGAGGACGGTGTTCAACACTGCGTTGCGTTGGGGCGCTGCGGCAGCATGTTGTTTGTTGTTAGTCGCGGGTGCGGGGGTGTGGAACTTTCTAACGCCAAAGGCATTGAGCAGAATCAAATCTTTTGATGTGACCGTGCCGCACGATGCGGTAATGGTGCTTCGCGATGACGACAGCAACAGCACGCTTTTGTGGATTGTTGGTATGGATGAAGCAGAAAACGGAGAACACGGATGAGAGTGATAGTATTAGTGGCAATTTTTATGACGGCTGGTGCGGTCTTTGGTGGCTCCTTGTCCATGCGCCTCGTCGAAGTATCGAATGCGGGGCGAGGGGTTGATTCGAGCCTTAAGGATGTGGCCTCGGCATTGCAAGGTCAACTTTCATTCAACAGCTACCGGCTGGTTTCATCTGGCAGTACGGCTTTGCCTGCCGGAAACACAAAGACAAGCTTATCCGGTTATTCTGTGGCATGTGACGGGCCACAGAACGCTTTGACGATCACGATATTGCATGGCAGAAAGAAGCTGGTCAGCACCACGGTCAACTTGCGCAATGGGCATCCTGTTCTTCTGGGTGGCTTCCCTTCTAGTGGTGGAAAACTGATAATCGTATTCGTCGCCTACTGAGATGATTGCGCTGATGAAGCATGCCAGGTCATAGGGAATGTGGGTACAGCATGTTGAGAAGATGACGATATTTTACACAAGGAGTTTTGCATGAAGCCGATCGTTGATGCGTTTGTGAATCCGGGGTGTGCCTTTCGTGGGAAGCCGTTCTGGGCGTGGAATGGGAAGTTGGAGCCGGATGAACTGAGACGGCAGTTGCGCGTGATGAAAAAGATGGGGCTGGGCGGTGGGTTTATGCATTCGCGTGTGGGACTCGGCACGGCTTACCTCTCGGACGAGTGGTTCGAGTGCGTGCATGCCTGTATCGACGAGTGCAAGAAGCTGGACATGGAAGCCTGGCTCTATGATGAGGACCGCTGGCCCTCCGGTGCGGCTGGCGGCCTGGTTACGAAGAACCCCAAGTACCGCATGCATCGGTTGGTGTGCAACCGTTACGAAGGAGGCGAAGGCTTTGCCTGGCAGGATAACACGCTGGCGGCATTCACGGCGTGTGTTGAGGGTTGCATGGCCAGCGAGGTTAAGCGCCTGAAGCGCGGCGCCGTTCCCAAGGGGCTGGCCGAAGGCGAGTGCGTGCTCGAGTTCTGTGACCAACCGATGGCTTGCACAAGCTGGCACAACGGCTACACCTATTTGGATACAATGGATCATGAAGCCGTGCGCGAATTTATCAGGGTGACGCATGAGACCTATAAGGAGCGGTGCGGCGACGACTTTGGCAAGACCATACCGGGCATCTTTACGGATGAGCCCAACTACGGTCACGGTTGTGAGCGGCAAGCCCACACAGTTAACTCAGCTCCGTGGACCCGCTTCTTCCGCCGCACCTTCCGCGAACGCTATGGCTACGATGTTATCAGCCATCTTCCTGAAATTTTCTTCAACATTGCGGGGCGTGAGTTCCACCGCGCGCGATACCATTTCTATGACTGCGCAACGTTTCTCTTTGTCGATGCTTATGCGCGTCAGATTGGTGAATGGTGTGAGGCCAACGGTTTGCAGCACACTGGTCATGTACTCATGGAGGATACGCTCTCCTCGCAGCGCATGGCGGTTGGCAACGCGATGCGCTTCTACGAGTATATGCAGGCACCAGGGATGGATCTGCTCACTGAGAAATGGCGGATCTATGACGTTGCCAAGCAAGTTAGCTCCGTGGCACGTCAGTTCGGGCGCCAATGGCGCCTGACTGAGACCTACGGTTGCACAGGCTGGGATTTCCCGTTTGCCGGGCACAAGGCGCTGGGCGACTGGCAGGTGGCCCTCGGGATCAATTTGCGTGCTCAGCATCTGAGCTGGTACACCATGGCCGGACAAGCAAAGCGCGACTATCCCGCTGGTATCTTCGATCACTCGCCCTGGTGGTTGGCATATCGAAAGGTAGAGGACTACTTTGCACGTATACTGTCGGTCATGACGCGTGGCGAGGAGGTTCGCGACCTGCTTGTGATTCATCCGATCGAGAGCGGATGGGTTCAGTTGGGCGATGAGGATGGCGCTTACGATCAAATGCTGATTGATCTGCGTGACACGCTGCTCAAAGCCAACATTGATTTTGATTACGGCGAAGAGGATATCATGAGTCGGCATGGGTCGGTACGAGGTGCAGGAGCTGACGCGCGTCTGTGCGTCGGCAAAGCGGAATATACGACTGTGTTGGTGCCGCCGTTGGTGACGATGCGCGGTACGACGCTCAAATTTCTGGGCCGATTCCTCAAAGCGGGTGGACAAGTGGTCTTTGCCGGTGATCCGCCGCGCTACGTGGATGGTGAACGTACCGATCGTGTTGCGGCGTTTGCGAGCAGCTGCGACAAGGTGTTGGTTAAGGGAAAGCGTCTGTCCGAGCGGTTGGCGCATTGTCGTCGTGTCTCAATTGCAGATGCCGCAGGCAATCAGATTGCCCCGGCACTGTCCTTGCTGCGCGAGGACAAGGACAATGCCTACCTCTTCGTCTGCAACACCGGTCACAGCGAGGCGCAACTCAAGCGTCCTCAAATGGATGACGCCTACGTGCGCGACCGGCGTACGGCGTTTGACGACGTACGCATAGAGGGACTGGCGGGCTTTGCGGGGCAACCGGTGGAGCTGGATCCCGATACCGGGACCGAATACGCCGCCGATGCAAAAAGGGTTGACGGAGCCTGGCGCATCACGACAAGTCTGCCCGCGCTCGGCAGCCGCCTATTCGTTATTCCGCGTCGCAAGCCGCGCCGTCTGCACGCGGCGCGTCCTCGGTTCAAATCCGTCTCAACGAAAGCATTGGCGGGGGCATGGGATTACGAGTTGACCGAACCCAATGTCTTGCTCTTGGACTGGACGGCCTTACGCATCGGTACAGGCCGTTGGCAGAAGCCAAAACACATCTTGTTGGCCGATTATGCCATACGGGATGAACTGGGCATTCCGCATCGCGGTGGGCAGATGGTTCAGCCCTGGGCGCGTGAGAAGGTGGCCAATCCGGTCACCGCTCCAGTGTCATTACGCTATACGTTTGATGTGCGTGAGCGCCCGGTGCGCGAATTGTTTTTGGCGATGGAGCAGCCCTCTCTCTGGCAGATTCAGCTGAATGGGAATCCGGTTAGCACGGAAGCGCATGCCGGCTGGTGGGTCGATCAGTCCTGCCGAAAGCTGCCGATTTCACCGGCCATGTTGGTGGAGGGTGAGAATCTGTTGGAGCTGACTTGCACATACAGTGCGGATGGTCCGGATCTAGAGCATGTCTATCTGCTGGGTGACTTTGGAGTGCAGCTCAAAGCGCATCATGCCACAATGATCACCCTCCCAAAGATATTGCGGACCGGTGATTGGGTAGGGCAGGGACTGCCATTCTATTCTGGCAGCGTGATATACCGTCGCAAACTCAAGGTGATGGCGCAGAGCGAGGGACAGCGGTTGATGCTACAGGTGCCGGCATACAAAGGGTCTCTGGTTCGTGTGTGGGGTGGGGGAACCGAGGTAGGGATTATCGCATGGGAGCCGAACGAGGTGGATATGACCGAACAGGTGCAGGACGGCGTGTTAGATTTGGGCATCGAAGTCGTGGCACACCGTCGCAACTCGCACGGTCCGCTGCAGCTCAAAAAACAGTGGCCTGCTTGGCACGGCCCCGCGCAGTTTGTGATTGAGCACGAGACTACCCCGCACTATTACCCCGTTCCCTGCGGTTTGATGAAGGCTCCGGAGCTTGACCGGGCAGTCGAGCGGTAGTACCCGACGGCCTCTGCTACGGTGTCCCGTTATCGGACTATCGATGCGCAATGTTGTACGATCCTGTGCTGCCCAGCAGGCAGCTCATCAATAACCATACAGTTGTCTTCTATTGCTGCACTGTAGGGCGCGTTATCAAGGGTAAGGTTTGAGGTATCATTGTCTTTACAGGGCAGGGCAACATGTGCCGTCATGCCTTCCGGCAGCACGATATCAAGCGTGATGTGCTGATCCGGTGAGCGTTTGAAGTGGACGGAAACCGGGCCTAGTGGGGTGGGGTGCTTTACTTCGGCGTGCGTAAGGGTTCCTGTGCGAGGTTGTATGAGAACCTTTCTAAACCCTGGTGTGAGGGGTCGAATGCCCATCAGGTAGCGAGGGATGATGTTGGCCGGGGCGGCTCCCCATGCATGGTTCCAGTCGAGGTTGTTTTTGTATTTCCAGTCCCAGGCCTCAAGCGTGATGGTCGATCCTGAAGCAAGCATATTCCACCAGCTGCGGTCATGCTGTGCTGTCATGAGTTCGAGTGCATAGGTGTCTTCATTGTTTTTGTACAGGGCTTCGAGCAGGTACTGCGCGCCATACACACTACAGGCCATACCGCGTGATTTAACAAAGTCGACAACCCCTGCGCATCGTTCGGGAGGCACAATGTCGAAGGCAAGTGCAAACATGTTGCTGTGCAGTGACGCATGCGTTGATCCTTCGCCATCAACATAGACATTGCGCTTCTTATCAAAGAGGAGCGTGTTGATGCTGCTTTTTACCTGTTCTGCCTGTGTCGCAAAGCGTGCATGGTCGTTCACCTTGCCAAGTCGTTCGGCAATACGCGCAATCAACACCAGCGTGTGGTAATGAAAGGCATTCACCACGGTGTTGACCGGACGCATCTCGTGACTGTCGCGTTCTCCCGTGCCGCCGTCAGTGAAAGCGCTTGGCGGCCAGTCAACAAGGTCTTTCAGGCGGTGATTATCCGCGCGTTCAGGGTCGAAGAGATGGAGGCGCTGTTCAAAGGCTTCTGTGCAACGTTCAGATTCCGTGCTGATGAGACCGTCATCGCGCGCAAGGTCAATCAGTGTCTTGACGCAGAGGTCATTGTAGAAGGCGGTCAACGATTCCGTCTTGCCTGAGTACTGATAGTCCTGCCAAGCCATCATCACGGAATGTGACTGCCACTCAGTGGGCCAGGTCGGGTGTTGAATCAGGTATTCATGGGTGTAGCGAGCAAGTATATATTCGCTGTCGACACAGTAGTGGCTGAGTTGGTTGATATAGGCATCACCCTCATAAGGGATGCGTTCGCGGTCACCATCCACATAGATCCCGCAGAAGGTGGTCGCTTTAATGCTGTATTTGCAGAGGTTCCATACCGTGTTGAGGGTGGTGTCAGAGGAGGCGAAATACGCTGCCCCATCGTCAAAGGGGTAGTGGACTCTAATCTGCCGAACACCGGCAGCCGTAATGTTCCTTGCAGCTTCAATCTCGGCGTAGCGGAAGGGGGTTACCTCACCAATCGTCGCGGGCATCTTGATTGCTGCCGGACCTGTATTTCGTTCGTCGGACGGGATGACAAGGCGGCAGAAATCCTTGCCCGCCGGTACCTCTTGTTTAATCCGGCAATAGCGAACGGTTCTGGGTGGTGATCGGTCAATGCGTCCTTCTGCATCAAGTTTCTCGCCAAGATGCACAACCCTATTTGTTTGACGGGCAACAGAAGTCACGGGTACGTGCAGTGTGCCGAAAGCCGCTTTTCCGAAGTCGAGAAAAAGAGTGCCATTGTCGAGGAGCCGTGAGGCTACCGCTGTGATCGGTGTCTCTATCAGTTGTTTTGGTGTTACGGTGAATCTGCTAGTCATATCACGTTCTCTCTTCACAGAAGGTTCACCACCAAGTCGGTGTTGATCATCCATGATTTCATCCCTTACGGACTGCATGCTACAAAGGACAAGGAACTGCTGCAAGCAGCTCTCTGAAATAGAGTTGATCAGCGATCACACAGTAGGAGCAACGCTAAGCCCAGTGCGTAACAGCCTTCAACCAGGATGTTGATCGGGCGTTTGCGGAAGGAGCCGCCACGACGCATGAGCTCACCCGCAATCAGCGCGGTGGCGATGACGAACCGGTCGATGGTGTTGTGCGTGTCAACCAAACTGTAGAAAACCCCAATGCTGGCAGGTATCGAGCACAACAAGAACAGAAGGGTCACAATGGGTTTCATCGGGACCGTGAGTACGTTGCGTTGCTGACTCCACAGCAGTGCCAGGGCGATCGCTATGAAGCTGGCAAAGAAGACCGCATGGCTGAATTGGTTATCCCAGAAGTGCACCACATGCAGCAGATCCTGCCCTGAATTCAGGAGGTCAGGACGCAGAGCCAGAGGTGCGAATAACGCATTGAATGGCTCGTGGACCCCCATCGAGATCCCCAGCCAGGCGAGAGCCAACAGCAATAGACAAACGGGGCCGAGCGTATCTTGGCGCCCGCGCTCCATCACCCATTGACAGAGAAACAGAAGCACGACAGAAAGAGGCGTAAGAACTAGGAGAGACACCATCTCACGCCACCGCACGGTCAGCGTCTCAGACACCATCGCATCCGTAACATCGAGGTAAATGTTGAGTCCCGCCGCCAGTGCCGTCAGGGCCAGTGCCCCGGCAATGCCCAGCAGAGGCCCCAGGTATGATCTACTATCTTGAGTGTCTGTTATTGCGAAAGGCGGATCAGTCATATATGTCCAAAACCGGTTTTGAGATTACCTCCTGTCCAGGATATCGTTCCTGGTGAATGGATTAAGAACCCCAAAGTAAGAAAACCGAGCCGATGGTATGGCATACCAGCCTGTTCAGCCAAGTACAGAGTTTGATCGATTGCTACCACTTTTCCGGTGCGTGCGCGAATTGTCCGCCGAGAAGAGGATTTTATTCTTCCAAAAGTGCCTGCGAAAGGCTCAGCCGATCTCTAAACGTTAGGGGCGAATGCACTTGCTAGCGTAGGGTGGTACCCCGGAGAGGACTCGAACCTCCTACCTCAAGATTAGGAATCTTGCGCTCTGTCCAGGTGAGCTACCGGGGTAAGAATGAGTGGGAATTATGCGAGCTTGTGTCTTTCCCGTCAATGCTTGTGTCCGCAGACGCACTGCATCCAGAATTCTGCCATCTTTGCGTGGCCGACATCAGTGGGGTGCACGCCGTCAGAGGCCCAGTGAGCGGGTGGGGCTTGCTTGCACAGATTGTCGAACAAATCCTGGAAGGGGACGAAAACATCCGCATGTTCTTTTGCGATTGATCGAACAATCTCGCGACGATCGTCAATGTCCGGATGAAAGTTCAGTTCCAGAACGGCTCCCGCTTCGGTTGTGAAGGGTTCACAGATCACGAGTTCTATATTGGGGAGTGTGTTGCGTGTTGTGGCAATAAGTTCCTGAAGAATGTGCCCAAATGCATCCAGACTGACACCCTGTTCTGGAACCCCGTTGGCAACACCGTGCCACGTGTCATTGACCCCAATCAAAATGGATAGAATATTGGGTTTTAGATCCAAGCAGTCCTCTTGCCAGCGATCCCGCATATTGGTGATGCGGTTTCCTGAAATACCACGATTATGAATATTCAGGTTTAGTTCTGAATGCTGTGTAAGGAGCATTGTAGCGGTCTTGGCAGCATAACCGGATCCGAGGGCCGCACTATCATTTGCTATAAGCGGAGTTTCTGTTGTGCCTCGGGCACGCCCGGTATCGGTTATGGAGTCGCCCTGAAAAAGAATGCAGTCGTTCGGTTTTATGATCATTTTTGATTCTCCTTTAATTCTGAATGGTTTCAAAACAGACAGGTAATCATCGCGGGATCGTTAAGACAGCGCAAGCCCATAATGTTGTTATGCCGGTACTGGTTTGAGCTTGTTGAGTTGCCTCCTTGGTATATTGTGGTAGCATGTACTTGCTGCAATGTGGGGTCCGATGTGCGTGGGATGGTGATTTGTTTGTGAGCGAATGTGAAGAATATAATGTTTCCGAGCTACGGGCTTGCGTGGCAGCCTTGGAGCATGATTTACAGGAAGTTTCTAACCTTGCCTCCCATGACTTGATGGAGCCTTTAAGAACCATTACCGGATTTGGATGCATGATATGAGCGATGAGGAACAATATGGCGGGGTGATGTCATCTGATGATGACCCCAAAACGGTTCGCATGAAAATTTCGACTCGCTCAATTCGTCGTGAGGATGACTCGACGGTGTATCAGTCGAGTAATTCCGTGAGTCTGGCATCTCAATATGAGCTTCTGGATAAGATTGGCGACGGGGGCATGGGGGTGGTCCATCTGGCGAGGGATCGTCAACTTGGCCGTTGTGTTGCCATCAAACGTCTTCATTCCGACAGCATTTTGAATGCCGGGTTGAAAGCGCGCTTTTTTCAGGAGGCGCGTGCCGTTGCATCGCTGAACCACATTCATATCGTACACATCTATTCTTTGGGAGAAGATTCGGATGGTCCCTTTATTGTAATGGAGTATGTTGCGGGCCCGAAGAGTTCGACTCGTGAGGGGGCTCCACCCCCTGCCTATACGCTTGCCGATCGCGTGCATCGAGAAGGTCCACTGCCATTGGATGCAGGGCTTGATCTTTTGATCAAGTTGTGTCGGGCACTAGAGTATGCGCATTCGTGTTCGGTGATTCATCGTGACCTGAAGCCGACGAATGTGCTGCTTGACGAGTGTGGTGAACCTAAAATTGTTGATTTTGGCTTAGCCCGAGTTCGTCGCGAGGCGGAGCATCCACTGACGCTTCCGGGGGAGACGATGCTGTCTTTGGGGTATGGTGCCCCGGAGCAGGAGTCAGATGCTAGCTTAGCGGACGAAAGAGCGGATGTTTATGGTTTGGGGGCTCTGCTGTATTTTTGTATTACCGGTAAGAACCCCCGCTATTTTCGTCCGAATGATGTGCCGGAAGTATTACGGATGTCGATAGTCAAGGCGCTCGAAACGGATCGTGATCAGCGTTGGTCGGCAGTCAAAGCCTTCAGGACAGCGCTGACGCTGATTCAAGCTCCGAGCCAGACGAAGCTCTCTACGGCGAAGACAACATGGCATTGTAAATGGTGTGACACAAAGAATCCGGTGATGATCCGCTACTGTGGTGAATGTGGCTGGAATGGGGGCGTTCTTTGCGCAGAGTGTGGTTCAGAATCGCGCTTTGGCATTCAATACTGTGGTGTCTGTGGTGCAGATGCCAAGGCTTATGAGAATGCCCAGCGAGTGTTGAGCGATATGTTACAGCATCTTGAGCGCCGTGAGTACGCTTTGGTTAGCCAAGAGGAAAATAACTTGGGAGGGTTTCGACCGCAGGGCACCAATGGGCGGAGCCTGATTGATCGTGCCCATCAGATATCGGAACAGGCTGCAACCGCCTTTCGAAGGCGCGTGGCTTTGCACAGTGAAATCAAGCGCGAATTCGATGAAGGCAACTATGAACAGGTTCGGAAATACATTGATGAGTACAATGGCCTGGCTTTCGATGACACGTTCGCGGAGATTGAGCAACAGCTAGATGATTTGCAGATGGAGCAAGATATGAGGCAGCTTAGCGCGGCTGTTCAGGCAAAGCAATGGCACTATGCAATGCGATTGGCTGTTGAACTTCGCGCCAAGAGCGATTCCCAAGATGTGAAGAATCTCCATGTGCGCATTATAAGACGGATTCGCTTAAAGAAAATGCTGAAAGTTGCAGGACTAACACTGTTTATGTTCGTGTTATATCTTTTGAGCGGTGCCCCTGTTTATCGCATCGCCGGAAGACCTGAGGGGGATGCTTTTCGCCTTTTGTATACCCCGTTGGCCTGGGTTCAGGAGCGTACGGTATTTCGGTATCCACTCGATGTATACGCATCTGCCTATGATGCGACCGATATGTTTGAGTGATAAGCAGCCTGTCGGATTTTGAACAGCATATGCCAATCGCAATAGAATACCCCAAAACCCGTTCTCGTTGTTCGGACTCTCACGCCTGAAAATCTAAGGGTGCTTTAGGATTTCGTGTGGGTCGCCCCAAGATGTTGTGGGCGGTATTGTGCGCTCTTTCGACGAAGCAGTTCGGTTAAGTGCATCCGAGTAAGAGGGGCGACGAAGTGAACGAGTAAGTGTAAGAAACGTGCCACACACACTTAAACGTACTCTTAACCGCAACTCTTACTGTTATGTAGCCCCGTCAAGACACTTTACTACCTCAGATCGACATTC
>CAZNWT010000124.1:0-12183 GCA_964576795.1 uncultured Victivallales bacterium | reverse complement strand
GAAAACCGCTTTTCAAACCGCCCAGTTTAGCCGACTATCATTCCGCCGCCCACAGGTGAAGGCACAACTCCCGCCCATCACTTTAGCGCCACGCTGGATGCCGGTCTCCAAGTAGCCGGGCGGTAGAACACCTCCGAGATTTCGATAGGTTGCCAGGATTACGCCAGGCACCAACCCGTGGTATTCAGGACCGTGCATCGGCACACTGGGATGCTTCCGAATTGTTTGCATCAGAGCCAGCATATCGGTTTCTTCGGTAATCCGGCACAAGTGCTCAATCACGACTACTGCACCAGCGGCGTGACAGGTATCACAAACAAAATGTCCTGCTTCGCATACGGCATTGGCGTTTTCCTCCCGACCACAATAGAAGCATGCCTGCATGCTCCCCTCGGACCGGTAAACCAGCGGTGTGCCACACACCATGCAATCGGACATATGCCGATCATGGCCTGGAATATCATCCTGTGTCCCAGAAACAGCCGGAGTCGATTTGATCGGCGTCGCGCAAGAACAGGTGTTCTCCCATTTCAGGTTCACGGCCACACCCTGATCATCGAGAATGGCCACGGCCTCGCCCATCTGCCGTGCTTCTTCCAGAGGAAACTCCGCCGGAATACCCGCGAAAAGAATCCGTCCACTCGAGCTCTGTAATGCCACCATCGGCCCACGATAAATAGCACGGATCACCGGAGAGACGGCTGGGTTAAAGGCCTCATAGGTCATTGAAAAGAACCGGTGCCCCTGCACATCGCGGTAAGGAATTCGCTTAATCAGACGAAACCTCTCGAAGCCGCTCTCGTCCAGAACACCAACTAGATCCCGATGCGTCATAGCACCTGCGATGCACTCCCCGCGCAGTATATCATCATTAAGGATGGCCGCATCTGGAACGTGTTCAGTCACCACGTCAGAAACCACCACCCGCCCGCCCGGACGCAGCACCCGCCGGATTTCCGCGAATGTAAGGCGCTTGTCAGCCGTAAGATTCAATACGCAATTGGAGATTACCAGATCGACCGAGCCCGTCTCCATGGGAAGTGATTCCAAATAGCCCTTCCGGAACTCCATGTTCTCGTAGCCGAGATTGCCAGCCACCTGCGCGGCACCTGAGCGGGCGATACCCAGCATCGAATCGAGCATGTCCACGCCGATGACACGCCCTTCTGCACCGACAGCCCGCGCGGCCAAGAAACACTCGACACCACGTCCACAGCCCAGGTCGACAACGGTTTCGCCCGGTTGCGGAGCCGCATCGACGACGGGACTGCCGCACCCGTAACCCCTGAAGCGCAGTTCAGCAGGAATGTGATCCAACATTTCCGGCGGGTAACAGGCCGGATTGAGAATATCTTCCTTCGTCGAGACGGCAGCCTCGCTGTAGTAGGACTTCACTGCGGTCCGGCCATCTTCCTGCGCGGTCGACAACAGACAGTTCGAGTGCACCAGCGCCACCGCCCCGTGCGCGCCACAACTCTCCAGAATATCGCCCATCTTCAGCCGTAGACGAGGAGTGGAGTCTCCCACCTCACTTGCCGCACGCGTCATAAGCCAAAGGGCAATATTTTCATACAGCGGTTGATAAGGGTCGTCGCCGATGAAACACTTGCCGTGCGTGTAGCTATGATCTGAATCGCCGCCACCCAACAGGTAGCGCAAAGGATTGTCCATCACGTTGGCCGAGGCTTCCCGCATCTCCTTCAGTACCAGACTGTCCGCCCAGGCATCGGCCAATGATCCTGTGATCGGCGTGGCCAACTCGCAGACGCCGATCATTGCCGCAGAGGGATACAACTGACCATCCGGACCGAGCGCAGCCGACTCCCATCCAGCCGTAGTCCCATCATGAATAGTCCCCTGGGGCGCAAAGACCTGCGTCTTGAAGGCCTCCAAATTGTCCAGCGCCAGACCTAGACGCTGCGCACACGCGTCGGCTTTGCGCAAGGAAGCAAAGATGCGGTCCTGATCAGCAAACCGTTCTTCCTTAGCCCGCCCCTTCACGAAGAGCCACATGAAGTGGACATTGGTGGCTCCCAACGCAACGGCCTTCTCGACAAGGTGAGGCATGTCCTCAACATTGTCAGCATCCACGCACATCGAAATTGTGAACGGAAAACCTGCATCCCGCAAAAAAACCAGCTGACCATCAAGACGCTCGAATGCACCAACACCGCGTACCGCATCGTGGCGGGGCGGCAACCCATCCACACTGACCTGCAAATGAAAACGCTCAGCACCCCAGCGAAGTATATCTGATCCGTACTTCCGCAAGCGCGTTCCATTAGTCAACACAACCACATGCGTGTCAGGGCCTGCCAACAGGGCATCCACGATCTCGCCAAAGCCTGGATGAATAAAGGGTTCGCCACCAGTAAGCGCAAAAACCCGCGTGCCCATCGCGCGGGCTTCTTCCGCAAGACGCAGCACATCAACAGTCGGCATTTCCACTCCAGAATCCGGAGAGGCCGAAAAAAGGCAATGACGGCAGGCCATGTTGCACCGATCGGTGAGATGCAGCCACAATTCACGCAGCCGTGGCTCACGCAAGAGGGTTGCGCGCCCGGGATGAACCAAACTCCCGCCAGATGGCAAGCGATGAAGGAAACGCTCCACAACCAGATCGGTGCTCGACGGTGCGTCATCCATAAGTTGCCGCAATATGTCATCGCCCGCTCTGTTAGGCACAAACCACGCCAGTGGACAATCCCGCACATAGACTGGGGTATCTTCAAACTCCAGTCGGGTCCATGCGGAAGGGACAAAGATATCTATCTCGTTGTTAGTCATCTCAAAGAGCAGTGTCGCACCATCTACTTCCATTGCCAAGCCATCCACTTCACGAACATTAGCGGCGGGTGCAGGACAGGAAAGTGTTCAGGTGCTTAACAAAACGTAATTCAGATTACTGTTACTGCCATTTTTTCGAAAATTGAAATGTCTAGACACCTAAACAAAGGGTTTCTGATCATAATCCTACGCGTAATCGTAACCAAAATAACCTCCGCATTCCTTAAACGTTATAGTAAGCGTTGTTGACCTGCCTGCAACGCTTTGCGTAGCAATGCGGGCAGGTTCTTCTCTTACACTTGCATCAAAATTAAGGCAAATATTACGCTCAAGACGAGGGATGCAAAATGACTTCACCGACACTTAAAACGATCGCGTTGGACCCATAGGCACCGCAATTCGGGGCGAGGGCGCCCCAACTCCATTTTTGCAAGACATCGCTTGATGCAATAATGAAGGTCGCCCGCCCTCGGAACGCAGATTGCAGAAAGTGGCAGACCAGCATAGAGCGCCCCTTCTCGAAGCAATGGAGATCATCGACAGAACCTGATCAGATAAATCCAGAATCCCAATTCCACTGATGCGGATAGAGGTGCTAAGAGGAGCGCGTCCGGTCGTCATATGGCAGAATTCACGTAGGCGACTGGCCGGAGTTGAGCTTTGCTAACATCTTGCGGATTATAGCGATATGCTTACCCTCTTCGTTCTGGAGCATGATGAGCATCTCCTTGAGAAAGTCCACAGAACACCTGTTCGCCAGATCTCCATAGAAGTCACGCGCCTCAATTTCCTTCTCTAGTGCCGTCCGTAGTATTTCACCCGGTGTCATAGGTTAGCCCTCCGTGTTGTTGTGCTGTCTACCAGTGGTCGCATCAGGGAGTCGCGGAATACGGCAACTCCTTACACCTTTAGTGCAACAAATGTAGCGTCTTCACTCTTCGCTTCGGTCAGGCTACGACGGGGCTGTCTTCGTTCGCCTAACGGCTCACGAAGAATGGCGGAGGGAGAGGGATTCGAACCCCCGGACCCTTGCGGGTCGTCGGTTTTCAAGACCGATGCATTCGTCCGCTCTGCCATCCCTCCGGTGATTTGGTTTGCAGGAAGCTGAAAGTAGCCAATCTTTCCACCCAGTTCAACTTAAAAGGCAAACAGGAAATAAAAGGACCCTACATCCCGAGGAGAATAGATTAGGATTACAGTTTAGCTGATTGCTGTAATTACACCTCATCCGAAAAGGTGTTGCGCACTCACAACCCACAATCTCACTCGCCAAGTTGTCCTCATTCGCAACGCAGGGGGATCGTGGCGTCCCAACGCGATTGTGAAACGTGAGAGCCTGAGGTATGACAGTGTGCCCCCCCCCGGTCTCTCCTGTCTCTCTTCAAGGCTCCCTCCTTGTTCAAACCAGCAGAGCCACAAGTAATCATTCTGCCAAAAAATCATTCTGCCAAACCCCAGCAGATCCCGAGACGCTTAACCATTCGTCACTTCGTTGCCGATAATAATCGGCCAGTTGCCTTCGGCTGCGCAGCTTTTCACACGCCTTGCTTGCGAAGCTTTCGGCTGGGTCGACCTTTTAGATTTTAGCTTTTCTCCCACCCCCCTAAAGGTGGGATCCTGCCAGATCTGCAATGACGGTATCGCCTGATTTAGACAACGGGCTCGGACAATCTAGCGTGTAGTGCAATCCCCGACTCTCGCGACGCATCTGTGCCGACCGGATAATAAGTTCAGCCACATCGGCAATATTGCGCAACTCCAGCGTGTCACTGGTTACAAGGTAATCGAGATAGTATTCATGAATTTCCTGACGCAGGTTACGAATCCGCCTCCAAGCGCGCTCCAATCGACGATCCGTACGGACAATGCCGACATAGTCCCACATACAGGTTCGCACTTCATTCCAGTTATGCTCAACCACAACAGCCTCATCACTCGTGACGGCCTCACCATATTCCCAATCAGGAATGTTTACCGTCGAAAACTCGTGCGACGGTTTTAGAGCAGCAAGCTGAGCCGCCATGCGACGAGCACATACCACAGCCTCAAGCAACGAATTACTTGCCAAACGATTGGCTCCATGTAGCCCGCTACAAGCCGTCTCTCCAAGAACATAGAACCCCGGAAGTGCCGTTGTTCCGTCAACCCCGGCCTTCACGCCACCACAACAATAATGAGCCGCAGGCACGACAGGAATAAGATCCTCCGACATATCGACACCATATTGCTGACACGCTGCAAAAATATTGGGAAATCGTTCCATCAAAAAAGCGCGCGGCTTGTCCCGAATATCCAAATAAACACAATTCTGACCAGTAGCCTTCATTTCACTATCAATGGCCCGAGCCACGATGTCCCGAGGGGCCAATGAACCGCGGTCGTCATAGCGCGCCATAAAGGGATCACCAGCAGCATTGACCAACTCAGCCCCCTCTCCACGAACCGCCTCGCTTACCAGAAACGACTTTGCGTTGGGATGAAAGAGACACGTGGGGTGAAACTGGATAAACTCCATATTCGCGATCGGAATACCGGCCCGCCATGCCATGGCCAAGCCGTCTCCCGTAGCTACATCGGGATTGCTGGTATAGAGATATACCTTTCCGCAACCACCCGTGGCCTGAACAACATAGGGAGCTCTAATAGCAGCAATCTCACCGGTTGCATGCATTCGAATATAGGCCCCCACACAACGCTGCGATCCCGGAGAACCGAGCCACCCCGTTGTAATCAGGTCAATGACCATACACCAATCCATTACCGTAATATTGCTCTCAGCGGCAACACGAGCGAGAAGCACGCTCTCGATCTCTCGTCCTGTGATATCTCCGGCATGCAGAATGCGCCGCTTTGAGTGCCCTCCCTCTCGACCTAGATCATAACCACCACCATCTTCGGCTCTGCGTTGGCTGAATTTCAGCCCCATCGAAATAAGTTCGGCAATAGCAGCAGGCCCATCGTTCACAATATCCCGTACAACATCCTCGTCACACAAACCGGCTCCGGCAACCAACGTGTCATCAAAATGTTCCTGCATACTATCGTCTGAAGTCATCACGCAAGCAACGCCACCTTGGGCATAATTTGTGTTGCTCTCGCTGCGCTCCTTCTTGGTGACAACCAACACCCGCCCCAAACGGCTGAGGTGCAAGGCAGAGATCAAGCCTCCAATACCACTACCAATGACAAGATAATCTATTTCCAGCGTTCGCATGACTGAATCCTCGGCACCTGCACTGACATTGTCAAGGTTATGAATTCGGGGAGAAAAGTTCCGAGTTCCGGGTTATGAGTTCAGGAGTTGGTGGAAGGGGGTAGGTACCTCTTGTAGCGTTGGCCGTCTCGGCCAACCCTACATCAGCCCACACAAATCCCACACCCTACAGTCCACTCTCAACAGTCCACATTTCAGCTTTCAGCTTTCAACCCTCAGCCCTTCCCCCACCATCTCCTGCTCAGCCGCAATGCTATCAAAAAGTGCATCCAGAGCCTTGTCAGCGGGCACGTCCGCACCACCCGCTGCGAGGAAACACGCCGCCAACGGCGCCATGAAATCATCCAGCGACGCATTACAGGAGAATTCGCCGACAACAGATTTTATTTTACTATTATCAAATATTACCGAACAGGTCTTATCCCCTAGCAGCGCAGCCTCCCAATCGGAGTTGACCTTCACCAGCGTATCCGTTGGCACATGTACAAGGTTGGGCTCAACACCCAGAGATTGACCAATCGCGGCATAAATGTGGTTCCAGTCATAAGCATTATCACTCGTCAGATGAAAGGCCTGATTGAGAGCCGCCTCTTTCCCAAAGAGCTTCACAAATGGGGGGGCAAAATCGAGAGAGCGGGTAATCGTCCAGAGGCTCGTGCCATCCCCTGGAACCACGATCGGTTTCCCACGAAGCATCCGACTCGCAGCAATCGCCCCCTCCCCCATGGCTGTCGTAAACTTAGTACGACTCGTATGACTGGGCCGCACGATTGTATACGGCATCGCATGTTGTGATTGCAGCACCATCTCACAATCGGCCTTGTTTTGGCTATAAGCAGAAAACGGATTACGCAAAGGAAGCTCTTCCGTGATGACGTAATGTGGAATGGGCTTCTGGTATGCAGAAGCACTGGAGATGAAAATATACTGCCCGACATGGCCCGTTAGCAACGTCACATCACGACGCATTTGCTCTGGGGTGAAAACGCGAAATTGGCAGATAACATCAAACCCCGCTTCGGCAATCTGGCCATAAACGGCATCATCCGCAAAATCGCCTTTGATAGTGGAAACGTCCTCAGGTAGCCCCGCATTGCTATTGCCACGATTGAACACCCAAACATCATGCCCAACGCGCACAGCCTCATGCACGCAATCAAACGAGATCTGCCCCGTCCCCCCCACAAATAAAATCTTCATAAAACGAGTCCCATGTTCTGAGTTCCGGGTTCTGGGTTCCGACCTCACGCTCCACCGAAAACATTGTCCCATTTCCCAATTTTTCAATTTCCAATTTCAGATTTACTTTATCCCTTAGTTTCCTTCGCTTCCTCCTTGTTAAACCAGCAGAGTCTATCAACCCTGAACCCTGAACTATGAACCTTTTCATAATACCCAAGATACTGTGCAACAACCGCACCCTCTGAAAAATTACCGAGCGCATGTTCTCGGGCCGCAGCACCTAAACGCAAAACGTCTTCAGGCGTAATCGCAGCAAGAGCTTTAGACAAAGCCCCTTCCTTACCCATATCCGGACGAAGCCCTCCCGGACCACCCATCCACTCCAACACGGGATGGTTATTGGTGATGACAGGGAGCCCTGTAGAAATGGCCTCAAGCAGAGCAATTGGCATCATCTCAAAGACCGACGTCAACACAAAGGCATCATAACACCTCAAAAGATCCGGCATCTTCTCGTGCGGATGATTGACAAGAAACTTGATCCGCTCCGGGCAGAGCCTGTCGGCCAATGCCTGAAGCTCCTCGGTATCCGTTTGACGAGATCCCGCAATGACAAGATAGGGCTGAAGAAGGGATGAGGGATGAGAGCTGAAAGCTGAAGCAACAAATTCAGAAAACTCGCGAATGAGGTAGTCGATCCGTTTGTGGTGTTTCTTGATTGCGGCAGCCGTACCAAGCACAAAAGCATCCTCAGGAATGCCTAGCTCGCGTCGAAGCGCACGCATCTCCTCTGCATCGTGCACAGGCCGATACAGGTCGGTATCAATAAAGTTCGGCATCGCAGTCCAGAAGGGATGTGAAGCGGTCAGGGTTCCGGGTTCCGAGTTTGGAGTTAAAACATCCGCACTTTTTCCATTACCCACGAATTCGGAACTCGGAACTCGGAACCCAGAATTTCCTCCCTCTAACCCCGAACTCTCCCCCAGTGCTTGCTGAAGGTGCCAAGGAGCAAGATGCTGGAGATAGTCAAAACGAGAAAGAAATTCCAGAGGTTCCTCTGTGCCATGGGCCAAAATCTCTTTAGCCTTCACAGTCCCCCTTTCACGAGCTTTGCGACACAGGTCCGCCATCATCGGATCCTGGATATGTAGAATATCGAATGCCCCAGCATTCAACTCATGACGCAGGTGCCGCCAGAAGGTAAGCTGCTCGATTCCATATCCGCTCTGCAAGCCCCATCGCCACGTAAAAGACGGCAAGACCTTGACGATGAAGTCACTCAATGGCGTCCGACGTCGAACACAAGGAACCACAACACAAGGGGCCTCACTTTCAACCGCACCCGCAGCAAAGAGTGTGACATCCACTCCTTTACGGTGAAGTGCATTAGCCGTATCCAACGCCCACGTTTCAATCCCACGTGCCACGTGGCCCAAACCAGAACTCGCAATTGCAATTTTCATATAATAAAGGGTTCCGAGTTCGGGGTTCAGTGTTCCGCGTCATCTCTTGATGGAAGGGCATCTAGGTATATGTATAGGTAGTTGATCCGACCTTTGATTTTCAATCTATTTGGAGAATCCTGCGTTTGATGCAATTGCCATATAAACCCTCCTCACCAATTCGAGGGCTAACTGCCAACCTTCGATATTTTCAAACCTATCAATTTTAATACATACGCTCGCTAAATAACCGTCACCAAAAAACCAAAACCATTTTCGGAAAACACTGCCACCCGTCTCAACTCAGAACCCGCCGCAGGCTAATATTCCCCTAACTCGAAACCCGGAACACCTAACGCTCGGTAATCCGAGCAGGGATCCCAGCGGCTGTAACATTATCCGGGATATCCTTCGTCACGACCGCATTGGCTCCGATTTTGACATTACTACCAATAGTCACTGCACCCACAATCTTGGCGCCCGCACCGATGAACACATCATCACCAAGCAGAGGCGACGCATCGCGTTCCGCGCCAATCGTGACCAAATGCTCAAGTCGAATATCGCGACCGCCTTTCACCGAGCTATTGATCACCACGCCATAGCTGTGAATCAACACAAAGCCCGGCCCGAACTCAGCCCCTCGCCCAATAATGCAACGCCCGAAAAAGCCATTCAGCTTATTGAAGATCATAGCAAGTGGCACAAGGTGACAACGTTGTGAAGTCTGCATCAGCCGATACATCACCATCGCAAACGTCCCATCCGTCACACACGCCTTCAGCAGCGATTTCCGGGAAGAATCCCCATACAACCACTGCGCCTTGGCGCGAATGTCAGACGCTATAAGAGAAAATATGTTCATCGTGTAAAAGAGCTTAACAGAAAAGGCAACGCAGTGTGAAACACAATGATTATTGGTTTAGGCTGTTCGGCATCTCTTCACTTTTCCATTGATCTGACCATATCCCTCGGGAGTAAACTCCATTCTCAGTGCCTGACCCCAGACGCTCAATGAGCTTTGTCGAATCATCTATATTTGCAGGTATTTGAAACGACAAAGCTCCCGACAAAGTTTGGGAGAAACGCTTAAGCTAGTGCCATTCGTGCCTGACCCCAAGCGCCCTGAGATTTACGGTTCCAGCACTCTTTCCAACGATGAGAGATTCTTGAAGAGATTCTGCTTCGGATCAAACTCCATATTTCGGTCGTTCGGAGTCGGATTGAGGTAATAGGTGAATTTCATCCAACCAGTCTCAGTATCTCTAACATCAAATTTTATTGGACCGGGAATCTTCCCATAATAGGCTGATGTGAACTCACCATACTCATTTGTCTCTGATCTGACTCTAAAATAACATGCTGCGCTTTCATTTGATTTATAGAGTCCCTTGCCAGGCACATACCCGATGCCTATCTGCGATAAGCTATTGTATTCGCCTTCTGGAGCACAATGATCCCAAGGGAAGTCTGATCCGCCATCGCCAGCATCTCGGCGTAAGTTCACCCCATCCTTCGCGGCAGAGAAAGTCATTGAAAGCGAACCATCAAAGTTCGACCATGACTTCACTCTTCTCTTTGATATCCGAAAAATGAAATCGCTTTCTTGGCCGATCCCATATGGATCTACCCAATCACCAACTATCAGATCATAACCGATGGAATCGGTATCTGAGGGTATATGCGTTTCGACAGCCTTGACATACATTGGGATTGGATTGACAATCCGATTTAGCACAACTGCTGTTTCAGGATTCCATGGTTGCCATTTTCCATCCCGAACAACCACTCCATCATGACGGCCAAATGTAATTTTTCGGTCTGTCTGATAGTAGCCATCCTTATTAATACGGTAAAGCATCTCGCCGCGAGATCTGCCACTCACCGAGAAGATACCATCAGGGGATAAGGGGTCACAGGGGATAAGGGGTCACGTCTAAAGATTCAAGATTTCGCATGCCTCTTTCTCAATCGCCTTGGCTGACCGGGCTTTCTTACTCTGCTCGAACCATCGCAGACCAGCACTGACAGCAGCATAGTCCATGGCACGCATCGTGTTGCTGGTCGAACCAATCTCGCGTCCCAGTTCGGCAAGCGAGAGCCCTGTGTAGCGCCGGGCCAGCCGCAGCACCACCCATTTGCCCATGTCGCCATGCCGACCCAACCACTCTGATCGGTCTGTTCCACGTGCCCGCTCGACCGCACAAACAATATCTTCGAATGACGCGCGTTCACGCAATCGCCCCCGCCGTTCCGTCTCGCGCGCTCCCTCCCCCGCCAATGTCTTTATCCGCTCGACGAACTGCGCACTGCCAACCGCCACCACATCTCTAAACTGCTCAAGTCGCATCGGGTCCACACCATGCTGTAGCCGTTGGCGGACGTCTTGGCGATACCGTTCAACACGCTGATTCTTTCTACGCGAAGCTCGACGAAGAATTTCAGCAGTTGTCAACCATTTCGGGCCGGGAGTGTAACCAGCATATGCCCGGTAAGAACTCCACGAGAACTTGCGCAGTTCTCTCAACCTTGAGTTGACTTGCTCAGCCGTCGGGATCGCGGCGATGCCCTTTGCTTCAGCATGGCTTCGTTTTTTATCTAAGCCAAAGGCCATGGTCCGGACCGGATTGAGATGAATGTATAGGCTCAGATCGTAGGCCCATTCGGATCCCTCAACGGGCACGCTACGGAAACGTCCCTGAAACAGTGGGCCAAGCCGTTGGTGCCGAGCATTGAACCAACTGCTGTATGCCTGCCCCAGCCACTGCATCCCCTGACTCAGATTCCCATCAGGGGTTTCGATGATGCAGTGATAATGGTTTCCAAGCAAACAGTAGGCGTGAATCACAAACCGATACCGCTCAACAATCTCCCCGAGCAACTCCAAAAAGTGATCGTGGTCCCGAGGTGTATCAAAAATGCTCTGCCGGTTGATCCCCCTGTGCATCACATGATACCAACCCCCAGCAACATTCACTCTAAGTGGCCTCACCATGGAACCTAGTACATCAAAAGGCTCACCACGTGTCAAGACCCATATCTCGTATCTTTAGACGTGACCCCTTCCCTTTCTTGCCTACGTTCAAACGCCGCATCGTTTCACCACAAAGTCTCGGCTATTTCGCTACTGTCAGCTTGGTGTCACTGATCGCTCAAGTGACGGGAAGCCTCTGGGATTCAAGCGCCTCGATAGGGAGGGCAACAGCGAACTCAAAGCGATGAGCTACCGTGCATATATGTGCGCAATGCGAGTACAGCGCGAGAACGAAGTACGTACGTTTTACGAGAACTCAAGACGAACTACCGGTAACCCCATGCGGGCCCGGCTCAATACGCAACGTAAGATTATCTCCGTGATGCATGGCGTCTGGAGAAAAGGAGAAGAATACAACAAAGAGATGTTTCTCGGTTCCGACTAGATCGCGCTGCTCGTGCAATAGCACGGCATACGTGATCGCCTTACTCTGAGTGCGAAGAGTTAGTTTGTCGGATCCGGGTTGCCGGGAAAGGGGGTATGCACTTCGCTCAAGTTGGTGCCATATGTGGTGGTTTGCCTTG
>CAZNWT010000123.1:0-12295 GCA_964576795.1 uncultured Victivallales bacterium | reverse complement strand
AAACCACGCTGGTTTTCTGCCCCACTCCTGCTATTCTACCCCGTGAACGGTTACGAATCTCTTTATCTCAATTGGTCATCATGTCACGGACGCCAGTCGCGGGCATCGGGAAGGGTGAATGTGATGAAGTCTCGGTATAAGTCTGTCGTGCGGATGTCTGTCAGTTTCTTGAAATACTTGATGTCTGAGTCGTAGCGTGCATCTAGCAGTCCCCACTCAATCAGCGGCATGATAACGCGGTATTCCAGCAACTCTCCAAGACTCCACGTGGAGGGCTCACCCAATTCGAGAAGAATTTCGTGGCGTATGGCAGGGAGTAGTACTTCATCGGTCAACTGTTCGGTAGGACACCAATCAGCCGCTAGCTCTCCTAGGCGGTAGAGGGTGTACGGGAAGCTCGATTGCAAGGCATTTGCATCAGGGCCGAAGTTGGAGGCATACGCCATGTTGAGTTTACGGAAGTATGCGGTGAAAAGTAACGTAAAGAGTTCGCCTGGCTGTTCGGGTTTGAAGAAGTGGGCCTTCGTCTTCGGAATTACGAATCGCCCCTTGTACAGTCGCAGCACGCCAGCCGCTTGGCAGGCAACGCGGGTAATATGAACGGGGTTCACATCAACTTCATTCAAGACTTTGTTAAACTGCCAGAGGTCCTCGCGAAGCGTGCTGTCGAGGGCTTTATTAACCATCTGGGTGACGAGTTTGCGAGGCAGGTTCTTCCCTGGGGTAGCTTTGACTCCCTTTGCTTCATGAATAGCAAGCAGTAGCCATCGAGCCCACCGAAAGAGGTCGGACTTCTTTAGTTTGGTGAGTGGTAAGTCGCTGGTTAGGCGAATAGCCGCATCCGGTGTGTTCCACTCTGTGTATAGCAGCTTTGCCACCTGCTCGGGAGATAGGTTGCCCATTTCCGGGTCGCGGGTTATGTTGCGTATACGGTACTTCTCTGTCAGGAATTGCTGTACCCGTTCCAGATCGGCCTCATCACAGCCCTGACTATCTATATGGGTAAAATCTATCATGGCTTTTCATCCTTTACACAATAATTCTGACACAACAGTTGAGCATCAGTTGGAAGTATCCCACAGCGGGATTGTGCGTGCAAATCGAAATGGTCGTGGGATGTGGAGAGAAGAGGGTCGACTAAAGTTTTGGGCTAAAAGAGTTCGCCTTGAGCTGGGGGCGGAGGTGGGGGTGGCTTGGGAGATGATGGGTTGTTCGATACTGACGGGGATGTGCCGAGCATTTGTAGTAGCGCCTGTTCGTCGATGACTTCCACACCGAGGCTTGTTGCCTTTTCTGTCTTACGGGCTCCGGTATTTGCGCCGGCGACGAGGGTGGTGGTGGTGCCTGTTACCGCGCTTGTTACGGTTCCCCCTTGTGCGCGGATAGCGTCTGCGGCAGCATCACGCGTCAGGGTTGTGAGTGTGCCTGTCAGGACGAATACTTTTCCACTTAGTGCTCCGTTCTCCGCAACTTTGGCTTTGGAGCTCGGATTGATATCAAGCGTTTCAAGCTGGTTGAGAATCGCCTTTCCTCGGGCAGATGCGAAAAACTGAATCAACCGCTGGGCAGCTTCGGGGCCAATGTCGGTTGTGATGAACTCTGTATCCACGTTCTTCAAATTCTGTTTCTTTGTTGAAGCTTTAACCAACCCCGTATCAAGCAGCGGGGTGGCTGCCTTCTTGATTTCGGCGTTTAATGCTGTAATACCGCTGGTGACTTGGGCCTTTATGTCTTCAGGCGTATCGGCTGACCGCGCCTCCTTATTTGCTTCTTTAATTTTGGTGATAAGGGCTTCTTGTGTCTCCAGAAAGGCAAGAAGTTCAGGGATCAGCTTGGATTGTGAGAGCGTCTTCAGGTCGGCATGCGTTCGCGCCAGATGGAATGAGACGGTTTTACCAATACGAGGAATGCCGAGAGCATGCAGCCAGCGGGCTAGCGGCATGGTGCGGGAACGGTTGAGTGCTGTCAGGAGTTTTGTGGCATTTTTTTCACCAAAGGTACGGGGCTCTTCTTCTGTTCCCAGATTCAGGGATCCAAGCGTTTCGAGTTGAAGCGTGAAGAGATCGAGGGGTGAGTTGACATGGCCACGCTCTACGAGTTTTTCGGAAACAATGTCACCCAGGGCTTCAATATCCAGGCAGCTTCGTGCCGCAAAATGCCGCAGGAGTCGAACGCTCTGTGCGGGGCACTGTAGATTCTCGCAGCGCAGGGCTACTTCCCCTTCGCGTTGGCTAACCGGTTCGCCACAAGCGGGGCAGGCGTCAGGCATCTGGAAGGTGTTTTCTTGGCCCGACCGTTTTTCTTTGAGTACCCGTACAACAGCAGGGATCACTTCTCCCGCTTTTTCGATGAGAACATGATCCCCAATATGAATATCTTTTCGCTCAATGTCTTCGGCGTTATGTAGTGTTGCGCGTTTGATTTCGGAGCCGGAGAGAAATACCGGTTCCAGTTCGGCAACGGGGGTCAATACGCCTGTTCGACCGACTTGTACCGTGATGTCGTGCACAACGGTCTCGGCCTGTTCTGGAGGGTACTTGTAGGCCTTTGCCCAACGCGGACTCTTGGCGGTTGATCCGAGCTGCTGATAGAGCTCGCGCTCATTTACTTTTACAACAGCCCCATCTATTTCAAATCTGAAGTCGTGACGCAATGCCTCAAGCTCATCAATGGCCTCAAGCACGTCGGCGATATTTGCACACGTCCAGACTCGGGGAACGGTTCGGAATCCCCAGTCTTTGAGTTGTTTGAAAAATTTGCAGTGAGTTTTGAAATCAATACCATCAAGCTCCCCGCATCCGTAAAGGACTGCATCCAGTGGTCGCGTGGCTACGACACGCGAGTCGAGTTGCTTCAGAGATCCTGCCGTTGCGTTGCGGGGGTTTTTGAATGCATCTTTTCCCTCGGCAACTTGTTTCTCAGTCAGAGCCAGAAACTCCTGCTTGCCCATGTAGACTTCGCCTCGAACCTCGACGACTGGCGCGTCCGTTTCGATGCTGAGGGGAATGCTTTTGATGGTGCGGACATTGGCAGTAACATCATCTCCGCGAACCCCATCGCCTCGGGTTCCGGCCGATACGAGGAGGCCATCTTCATAGCGTAGCGAGAAGGCGACACCATCAACCTTGGGTTCGACGACATAGCTGAACGGCGTCTCGCCCAGCAGCTTGCGAAGCGCCGTGTCGAGATCGCGAATTTCTTCGCGGGTATACGTGTTATCCAGGCTCATCATGGGGATTGCGTGGGTGATGTGTTTAAAGGCGGTGAGCGGTTCGCCTCCGACGCGTTGGGTGGGGGAGTTTGGCGTGGCAAGTTCGGGATGCTGCGCTTCCAGGTCTACGAGCTCGCGGTAGAGCTGGTCGTAGTCGTAGTCGGAGATTTCCTGGGTGCCTTCGACGTAATAGAGGCGATTGTGGTGGTTGAGAACGGTATAAAGTTCTGCAATGCGGTTTTGTGCGTCTGTCTTCGGGATCTCTGAGCGGCGCGACATAAGACTACTCTACCAGCATTCGTATACGGGAATCTGATTCTGCGATGCAGGCGTCTGCAAGAGGCCCGCATTGTTCTGCGAAGGCCCGTGCATTCATAAAGGCTCCTGCATTCATGCCAAGAATGAATTTTGCAACGGCTTGATCTGGAGAGGTCGGGTTGCCGAGCCAGCGGCTTTGTTCGGCAGGATCCATCTGCGATACCGTGAATGTGGTTGGGTGGCCTGCACTCGAGGAGTGACCCCCAACAAACATGTTGGCGTGTATGGTTATACCGTCCACGGATTTCACTTCAATGGCGTTTCTGCGGTCTCCATGCACAAGAACGCGGCGTTGTCCGATGCTATTCTTGAAGGCATCGGCAACGGCTTCTGGCGTCAATGCTCTCGATGAGATTAGAGCCGATAGGGTTTTGGCCTCTTCGGAATTGGGGGGTATGTTTAGGAGATGTTTTTGAGCGGCTGAGGCTCCACCCGAAAGGAGTGCCTTAACAAGGTCTTTTTTGAGTTTGGCAAGTTGGGCTCCCTGCAAGCTGGGCGGAGGGGTTGCGGGCTCTGGTGTAGGTGTGGGGCTTTTGTGAATGGGGCGTGTTGCATGCCGGGGTATTCTGGCGGGCAAAGGTGTGGGTGAAATGATGCGGGGCTCTGGTCGCCGTTGGGGGTGTTCGCCGGGCATTTCTGGCATTGCCTCTGGGGTGTATGTCGGCACTGAGGTGGTGCTAGCTTGCGCGGCGGGGTATTTTGGTAGCCAGAGAAGTTGATACCCAAGCCAGACAAACCACCCTAACAAGAGAAGTTCGCACGGGATGCTTAGCCATAGGGGGGTGCTCCGTTTGCCATACTTCTTCTTTAACTCGTCAAGGTGTTGTTGTTTTGCAACCACGATGGGCTTGCGCGGCGATTGCCCTGGTGGGAGTGCCACGGTTCTAACCACGATGGGCTTGCGCGGCGATTTCCTCGGCGGGAGCGCCACGGCTCCAGGTGCGGCAATGGTGCTCTTCGCAGATGCCGACAATTTTGTGACTACGAGCTTTCCAGCGGCAAGTTTTCCAAGCTCAGTCGCGACGGTTGACCAACTACTGAAGCGATGTTTGGACTGCTTTGCCATGAGTCTGCTTATAATCTGAGCGCACCCCGGAGTGACGCTCGGATTGATATCGCGAGGATTGGGGAGTTGTTGTGAGATTTGGGCCTCCAACACCGCTTCGTTACCTTTGCCCGAGAAGGGCATTTCCCCCGTTACCATGTGGTATAGCACAGCGCCAAGGCTATACATGTCCGTGTGGAAATCCAAATCATTGTTGCCGTTAGCTTGCTCGGGTGACATGTAGTTAGGTGTGCCGGCTATTTCGTCTTCGCGCACGGAGGATTTTCCTTGGGCATCAATGATCCCCGCCAAACCTAGGTCTGCCAGCCTAATGCCGCCATCCTTTTCCAGCATGATGTTGTCGGGCTTTATGTCGCGATGGAAAATCTTGCCGGTGCGCCATGCTTCATCCAATGCGTTTGCCACTTCTGCGGCGATCGAAAGCGCCTGTTTCTGGTCTAATGATTTTTTGGCTTCGAGTGACCGTAACAGCGTTTTCCCCTCCACGTATTCCATGGCGAAGTAGAGGGTCCCATCGTGATGCCCGATATCATAAACTTGGATGATGTTCCGGCTTTTCAGCTTTGCAACAGATCTTGCTTCATGGATGAAATCTTCGACCTCGTGTGGGTCGGAGGAGAGCCGTTTCTTAAGAATTTTGATTGCAACGGGTCGATCCAGGGAAATTTGCTGCGCTAGCCACACATTTGCAGTGGCCCCTTCCCCCAGCTTGGACATGATTGTATAGCCAGGAATGTTGATGGCCTGCTTCAGTGTTGGGGTGGGGGGGGCGGTCGCGCCCACGACCGGAGCCGTGGACGTTGTTGGAGTGCGCCGCGGTGGAGGAGGATTTTCAATGAATTCAGCCATGGCGCTTTCTTGTACCATGAGTTGCTGCAGTGGGCAATCAAAAGTCATACGGCGTGCGTCTTCTTCAGGTCGAGAATGGGTTTACGCATGCCCTCGTATGGGAGAAAAGACACCTTTCCAAAATGACTGTTACACACGGGGTGGTCTAGCCGACGACGGTGTTACTCACTATGGAGGTCTCACCAGACACAAACCCACCCTTCGCCATCGCGACTTGAAACTTCGCGCGTTGCGCCAAACCCGACCGGCTTTTGAATGCGGATGCGAGAGCAGCGAGCCCCGCCACTATCGCCACCTTATTGGTGATAAGAATCTTGCGTGATCGGTTGCGAAGCGGTCCCGTTCAACGTTTGCACTGAGAGTGCGGCTTTAGACGCTACTCTCCAGTGCTTTCTTTAATCCATCCGGCGACCGCAGACACTACTTGCGGGTCTGCGTCGAACGGGAGCAATGAGCCTATTGTCGTTTGTTGGCGAACTCCTGCGAGCTTTAATACTCGCTCAGTTTCCTTCTTCGCTGCCTCTCTCTGGCCAGGAAGAAAAGCAGATGGAGCCATGTTAACGCGTACCACCATGTCAGGATGGTCAACGACCGCTGTCATGAACTCCTGCTGGTCAGTCTCCACGGGACAGATGATATATGATGGCGACAGCGAAAGAATAGCATCGAGAATGTGCAGCGTATCGCCGCCTATGATGAGTTGTGTCTCCCGCGCTGCATCTTCAGGTAATTCTTGAAGAAGTCTTTCCAGTGAAGGCAATACCCATTTGCCAAAAAGATCTGGAGAAAGGAGTGGAGGGGTAACCGAAGAATCAAATACGGATAACCCGATGTCCCTGGCAAGGGCTGCGCGCGCCAGTTTCAGCTGGTTGTCTGCTAGGTGCAGCAACGCTGCCGACAGGGGTTCAGGATTGATGGCCAGTTCGCATAGGGTGTTCTCCATGCCCAACAGGTGGCAGGCGATTGTAAAGGGCCCTGCAATCGGTATGCGTACTCGGACGTTTGGATGTTGCTCCCTGATCTGCGTGGCAGCATCAAGCAGCATGGGGATGCGACCATCCCGAATGGGGTCCAGTTGCACCGAAAGAAGATCTTCGACTTGATCAAAAGGAGGTCGGCCAGCCGCCGGCAGCGCATAGCCCTCCGGTTCGAGAATCTCGCAACCGTAGGCCTCGATCTCCACGTTGTAGATGTCCACACCCACAATGCACCCCGAATAGTCGTATGTGCGCATTGCTGCTTCATGGGCGGCAACCAGCAGGTCGGCATTTCTAGAAACGTCCCAAGGGCGTCTGTCAATCAACCGAGCTGCATGATCATATGATATCGGTTCGAATGTCATGTGCTATGTCTCTCCAGTGGGTTATTGGCAACGTTAGGATCACGTGCAACGAATTTCGCAGACATTTATTGTCACGTGCACCCTCTGATTATGACCCATTTGACAAATTCTTGCATCACATAGCTGTGTGAAACCGCATGTTTCTGGGTACTTTCGACGCCAGACATGTTATGGACTTCGGAACATTAGGCAATAGATCAAAATAGTTGTCAGAAAACACTGCCTTGCCATTGTCTCTGAAATGGACGCCGTGACAATAAGTTCTGCTGATGAGTTGAATAGTTTTTCCTCTGACTGTAATGCAGATATCCGGGTCCGGCAGTGCGAGGTCACGATGAGGGGTGAGCTGCCAGATAGAAGGACACATGCTGGCTTTTTCGCGATCTAAATACGTGGCATAAATCCATTCGCGGGGATTCCGAACCTTGGGACCAGCAATAGCTTCCTTCCCAATCTCGACCATATCATTCGCATCAATACAGATTACTTTTGATTTCATTCTTGAACCTGAACCATCGACACGCACCCATCCGAAATGGGCGGTAACCTTCACTTGTTTCAGGGTGTCGTTCACGACGCGTGTCACCAAGTACTTTCCGCGCCGGCGCACAATCGATTTTACCGGAACATTGGCATTACGAATCCAATAGTAGCTTGGCTTGCGGCGCAGGTAGTAGTCAATCGGTGTCCAGCCTGTTTCTCCCCAACAATCGTTGTACATCCAGATGAGCGCTCCCTGGCAGTCGTCACGCGGATCATTCTTGCGAAAGCGAAGCGCCTCAATAGTATGGCCGTACATTGAAGCCTGAAACATTTGCCCATAGAGAATGTAATCCGAGATACTCAAAGTTTCAGGATCTGCATAGTGTCGTCGGATTGCCGCAGGCATTGTTTCTTTCTCAAAGGAATTTGTATGTTCTTGCAGTGCCCGGGAACCAACGTGCAGCTCCTTGTGGGTCAAAAACTGTTTCATTGAGCTAATATGGCATGGCCCGATAACGCCGTACTCGCTTACAAACCGTGCCTTGCATTCGTCAAATACTTCATGTGTGATCCGACGGTTTATATCCGCATTCATTGTGAATGGGCCCCACCAGTGGCAGTCGCCGTCCATTTCGGAATTAGGATTATCTCCACCACACGGACTGCTTGGCCAGTACGGGCGTCGTGGATCAAGCGCACGACAGATGTCCGGCAAAATTTGATTGTAAATGACGCTGCCGCCAAGCTTTAGACCCTTCTCCCCGAAGTGCTTACCACTGTTCCACCAATCCCTGAACCCCTCCACGTTTTCATTGTTGCCGCACCAGAGGACGATGCAGGGGTGATGCCGAAGCGACATGACGGCCTTTTCGGCTTCATCTCGGACGGTGGAACGAAATTCTTCATTATCGTCCGGATACTCTGAACAGGCGAACATGAAGTCTTGCCAGACCAAAATCCCCGCTTGGTCGCAGGCGTTGTAGAAGTCAGGGGATTCGTACACGCCGCCACCCCATATCCGCAACATATTGATATTGGCATTGCGTGCGTCACCGATCAGTGTTTCGTATTTCTTCTTGCTGACCCGTGCGATGATCGCATCCGCTGGAATCCAGTTCCCACCTTTGCAGAAAACATCATGTCCATTTACTTGAATACAGAAACGGGTGCCGACGGGCTTGGTGGCTGAACGGTCAAGTTCCACGGTTCTCAGGCCGATATCCATTTCACGCCGATCGCACTCCTTCTTGTTGTGCACAGTGCGTACGGCGACGTGATAAAGCGGCTGGTCTCCCATGCCGTTCGGCCACCAGAGTTGCGGATTCGGAATTTTCAACCGGAATTCCAGCGTTGAACGTCCCACCTGTGCGGCAAGACTTACTGTGTTGGTAATCTTTCTTCCTGAGGGTGGTGTGATGGTCATTTCCATCTTGCCGAGTCGTTCACTCCATGGATGGAGGTTCTCCACAACCACCTTGGCGTCCAGGAAAACCGTTTTCTTATCCATCTGTGTATCGAGGTGAATATCATGCAATACAATACCAGAGTGTGCCTTGAGGCTGACGCCGCGCCAGATCCCAATGTTTGGAAGTGCATCGACCCAATCCCAGCCATAGGTGAACTGGGGCTTGCGCAGATGACTGATCCCGGGGAACTTCATCCGCCCCCCGTAAACCTCCTTGCCGCCAGTCTTAGGCCTGAGTGTTTTAGGGGTCAACTCCGCTCCCGCGGTAAGCCTTACCACAAGGGTGTTTGTGCCTTTCCTGATCACGTGACGCATATCAAAGTTCCACGGCACAAAAGCGTTCTTCGCCTCGCCGAGAAGTGTGCCGTTCAGAAAGACCTGCGCGTATAGATCCAGGCCATCGAACACAAGCTCCTGGCGTTCATGCATCAGGAATGAAGCCGGCACTTTGAAAGTCTTCACAAACCACCACGATCGCTTCTCGGGCCAACGGCTCTTCTTTGCATTGAGACTGATCAAGGGTTCGTCAAGACGGCCGGAGCGCATGAGGTCGAGGTGTATCTCTCCGGGCACCTTCGCCGGCATCCAGCCGGAGCGCGCCTTAGTCGCCCTGTTAAGACCTGCTATGCCCCTGCATGAGAGAGTTTCATCTCGGACTTTCCATTTTCCATCAAGCGATATGGTAATCATTAGTTTCCCCTGTTAGGTTTTGCTGGTCATAACGATGAAGCTCACTTGCGGTGCGTCTTGGCTCCGTCAAGCGCAGCGCTTGGTTGTGCACACAGATTGACTTCTTTTCTGCTTTCTGATTTGGTCAGCTTAACGATGAGTTCCGCACCAGGAACTGTCCGAATAACGAGAGTGCCAATTCTGTGCTTTAGTTTTGATTTAATGACCATATTTTCTGCCATAATCGTGCCTCCAAAGCAAAGACTAACCAATTGTGGTACGACCCGTTCCACGGTCTTTTCACGTGAGAGAGTTTAGTCAATGCTGGCCGACTAAACATATATTACTAAACAAAACCCACTGCATTTGCTTTCTTATGCTTGATGAATACTACAACCAAGCAAAAGGGTCGGCACCCAAAGCGTTCGTCTTTGAGTGGTAAATCGCTATAAATTAAGGTAACGGGGGTATCTCTTTCGCTGGACCATGTACACTATGAAGTGAGTGCGCATGTCATCCCGAGCTTGTCGAGGGATCTCGTGCCTGTCGTCACATATTGCCCATGAGATCCTTCGACTTCGCTCAGGATGACAAGAAAAAAACGTCGTGATAAATGTCAACATGTAGGGGTTAGTCCAACAAAGGAGATACCCCCCTTTAAGGTAATAGGCAAGAAGGTTCAAGCTACCGCAAGGAGCCATCCTGCAGTGCCATCTATAATCTCCTGCACCAGCTCAATGTCGATGCATTCTCCGAACGCTTTAGCCTTTGGCTTCAACAACACACCGGCAACCTGCCAGCCGCCCTAGCGCTTGATGGCAAGTTCATCCGCGACACGGTCATCACGGCCGACGCCTTACACTGCCAGCGCGAAACGGCACGCGATATCGTCTCTCGAGGCGGCGAGTTCATCATCCAGGCTAAGGGAAATCAAAAAACCGTTCAAAAGCAGGCCGCCCTCAAAACCAAAGACCTCTCCCCCTTTTTACCCTGACAGAAAAGGGGCACGGACGGACAGATCGACGAGAGATCATGATGCAGGCTGTCGACCCAACAAACCTGAGCTTCCCTCATGTCGAGACTGTCATCAAAGTGCGTCGCCAATCATCGAAAGCAAAGGACCCGAACAGCTTCGAGACGAGCTATTACATCTCTTCGGTCCCTGCCAAGACCTACACGCCAAAACAGTGGCTCGCCCTCATTCGAGGGCATTGGGGCGGCATCGAAAGCCGAAACCACTGGAGAAAGGACGCATGTCTATTTGAAGACAAGACGCGCAGCCGCAATCCCACCATCGTAGCAACTCTCGCTATGCTCAGAAATGTGGCGTTGTTCTTCTTCAACGACCAGCAGGTTCACTCCACTCTCACCGGGTTCGTCGAAGCTGTAGCCGCAGACTCATCCAAGGCATATTCAATGTTAAAGGCCCGTTCATGATCCCATATGAAAAGACCGTGCGCCCCGTTCGCGATAGCATCCGGGAAGCGCCTAACAGGATAGAACGTCCTCTTCGGTTAAGGTGTTGTAGTTCGCAGTAAATGATCTGGTCTCGCGAATGCCTTAGTGTACCTCTGTCAGAATGCCCCCGCAGATGCAAAGGTCTTCGTCATCCTCAATCATTTTTTGAAGCGCATTCACATGAGGCAACGACCGGCCACCAAAGAAGTCAACCCAGACGGTTATGTCGATTAATACCATCAGGAGCGAGCCTTCCGCACAAGAGCGAACGTCTGACATCACTTGCCGGGGCGGGATGCTCAAAAAAAGGCGGCTCTTTCCGGTCCAATTAATGTTTCCGTCCGGCGATTATTTGTTGATGAAGTTGTTGAGAGAAGGCCGTTTATTTGGACGGTTTTATTTCGGATCGGTAGGATTTATAATCCCGTATCAAATTCGAGAAGCTCCCCTTTGGCGATGCTCAGTTCATCCGACACAAGAAGTGGTTCATCCATTCCGTCCAGTATGACACTCAATTGATACGAACCGGGGTTAACAATGTAGGGTCGCCATAAGGCCCATCCGTTTCCTTCTTTTTGAACATTTAATATTGTTTTCCCACCACCAATTGTTTGTAGCTGCCAACCAATTACACTTGAATCCTGTGCCTGTTTCACTTTGATGCCGGTATCAATAGTTACAACGCATTCACCGGATTCCGAGAGAGTATAAACATCCGAGACGAATAATGGTGCTTTAGGCTTTTTATCCCGAGATATCTCAGGATAAATAGCAAAATTATAACTGCCAGCAATAAGAGGTTTTGGTTTGTAGAAATAATAGGCATTTCCGCTCTTGGCAATAAGGGTAAGGTTGAAATCGGAGTCATCGGGTTTTGTGATGGTTAATCGATGTGCTGGAATCCTTTCCATAGGTTCGGATATGTTGATTATAAAAAGTCCAAGTTTTACCTCGGTAATTTCGCCTCCATTTATTTCGTAGATTCCATACGATACTTCAGAGTCCGGCTGATAATTTGAATTACCAAAACCGGCGATCAACTCATAGGTGCCAGCGGGGAAGGGGAAGGTGCCATCATTTTTAATGTGTTTTATCGTTCTTAAAACCTTATTGTCTTTTTTTCTGATGATCTTGATTGCATTTAAACTTCGTAATCCCTGTTCCGGAATAACAATTCTAAGCTTACCAAGGCCAGTGCTCTTTTTCTTGATTGTGGTTTTTGCCTTTTCAAATGCGACCTTTTTAATAACTTCTTCTTCAACAGTTTTAAAAGCAGCAAGAAGGGATGAGTAGTTAGCAGCACCAAAATACTCGCCCCCTCCAGCCTCAGCCATACAAGAGAGTTGCTCTTTTTGCTTACTGTTAACTCCAAAGCCGACAACATGAAGAACAAATTTAATGCCGGAATCTTTTAAACTCTTCACTGACGCACAA
>CAZNWT010000122.1:0-12439 GCA_964576795.1 uncultured Victivallales bacterium | reverse complement strand
TCCTCGCGACAGGATCAGACCCCCGGCATTGCCGCCTATTTGGAACCGCTGCCATAAGCTTGTCCCGCAAGCAGGAGTTAGATATGGTGTCGAACATGGATACTCATGAACATTACATGCAAATGGCGCTACGCGAAGCGCATCAGGCCATGGCAGAGGATGAGGTCCCTGCCGGCTGCGTGATTGTTCAGCATTCTGAGGAAAACGGAGACGGAATGGGGCGCGTGATAGCGCGTGCTCACAATCAAGTCGAACTCCTGAAAGACCCTACGGCACATGCAGAGATGATCGCAATCACTCAGGCGGCTGCAACAGCGGGTGATTGGCGCCTTACCGATGCCACACTCTATGTCACGAAGGAGCCCTGTGCCATGTGCGCAGGCGCTATCGTCCTCGCACGAATCCCCACAATTGTATTCGGTGTGGCAGACCCCAAACGGGGTGGCGCCGTATCGGTTTTCAACATCGTACAACACCCGGACCTGATCCACCGTTGCGAGGTGATTGCTGGAGTTCTTGAGTTTGAATGCCGGGAAATCCTGAAAGCCTTCTTCCGTGCGAAGCGACAAACAAATAAAGCTTAACCACGACTCGCCTTACTCGCACGATCTAGAAGCGCTTTCTCAGGAACCGTCAGACTGTTAACGCCAAAACGTCTAACCTTGTCGAGAACGGCATCTACTTCTGCCCAATTGACTGGGTTTTCCGTTTTCGGAATCACCCTGTATTGCCGACGCCGCAACCATGCCTTGATATCGGTTAGAGACAAGCGAGGAAACGAAGATGCCCCATGGCGGAAGGCATCACTGATGTGCCGCCCATAGAGATAGCCAGCAATCCCCCCGGCCAAATGTGCAGCGTGCGCAATTCCACCCGCTCCTCCCCGCAGCATCAAAAGAGAGGCAACAGCAAAGACGATCGCAAGCGTCCGCGCCGATGTGGTTATCGGAATCGGAAAAAGAACAACTCTTCGCTCGGGAAATAAAGCGGCAAAAGCGCCGACAATTCCAAATACTGCACCAGAAGCGCCAACACAAGTGGCCCCGGAGCTACCACTCAAGATCACCCAACCCAAACCACCAAGAACACCACAACTGAGGTATAAGTATAAAAATCGACGTGCCCCTAAAACCGTCTCAAGCTCTCGCCCCAGAAAAAAGAGACCAAGCATATTCATAAGTAAGTGCATGAAGCTGCCATGCAGGAACATGTACGTCACAAATTGCCAGACCATTCCATGAAGGATGTCGGGACCCGACAAACCAAAGAGTTTTGCCAATGGACCCACCATCTGGGGGTACATGCCATGAGGACTCAGAAAAACTTCAAGAACATAGAGGGCTATGTTGATCGTAAGGAGTCGCTTCACCATCAACCCCAATGGACGTTGCCCAAAACCAAAACTATGCATTCCATAAGCCATGCTTCACCGCACCTGATAGACGAGCCGCGTCATTTCGCCATTCCGCTCAACATCAATGACCACTGCACTCAATTGATTCTGGATAACCTGGCGAATAAAAAATTCAGCACGATTACGATTCGTCATCTCCAAAGAGTTGACCTTCCGCACAATATCACCTTCTCGTAACCCAACCTCTCGGAAAAAATCACTCTCTCCTTCAACCCCAAGCACATAACCCTCAATTTTGTTTGTGTCATTATAGAGGGGCTTAAGTGAATCAAACACTTGTAAGAGGCGCTCAGGTTCATCCAATAATTCGTTATAGTAATCCAACAGCGATTCACGCTTATACACCCAACGGTTAGAACCAACGGTCTCACCAAAACGCGATGTGAAAGAGGGTGTCCCTGAGACGGCGGCAGAAGATGCTGAGGCATCCGTATGCGTCCGCGGGGTAAAACTCAGCCATAACTCAGCAACTTCCGTTCCTTGTCGGAGTACCACCCGCTCCTGAAAGATTTTCGATACGGTGACATCGCCAATGCCATCCCCTTCTGAAACGATGACCTGATGCCCCGTCTCCACAATACCCAAGACAGCCTTGCGAATCTCATTGCCGTTGTGATCAGAGAGAAAGAAAGTGCCTGCAAATCGAAACTCCTCTGCAAATGCAGGGTTCCCTGGTGATCCCCCATCCCCTGCAGCAAGGAACCGCGACCAGTCCAATGCAATCGTAGGTTCCTGTGCCGACCACGTCACAGATGGGGGCACTATAGCGTCACTCGAAGCATTGACCTCAGGAAGCCTTTGATGGAGATAGATGAACGTACACGCAAACAACAATACCAGAAGCACGGCTGGCACCCGTAAGCGGCTGAGTAAATTATGATAGTGACTGGCGAAGGACATAAGCCGGATTCTGTTATTCAAAACGCTTACGCGTTTAAAACTCGATCATTTATCTATTGCAATCAACCCGAAACATTATTCCAAACCGCAAGCGGCTCAAAAGCGAGACGGGCAGCCTCTTCAGTTCCCTATTTGATCTTGCTCCAAGCGGGGTTTACCATGCAACCGGCCTCACGGCCAAGCCCGGTGGTCTCTTACACCACCTTTTCACCCTTACCCTCCTTCGCCAAGATGACTGAGAGCAAGCCCTCAATAACCAAGACTCTGGAAGGCGGTCTGTTTTCTGTGGCACTTTCCATCCCTCGTGCTTCAACACGAAGTTCCCCAGCACTACACCGGGACGCCCTGCCCTACGGAGTCCGGACTTTCCTCCCCCCTTCGCCAAACTCAAGAGCAAGCCCCTAAGCGTAGTAAAGAAAGGCGACCGATCACCTCCGCCAGTCGAAAGCATACTACGGGAAAGATGAGAGACTTGCAAAGGCTGAAATGCACAAGAACATCATACAGCGTGGAAACGTCTCGAGGTGTAGCCCCAGATTGTATCTGGGCTTGCCCTGCCTGACCGGCGGGCGGGAACACACTACAGCCGGTGTGCCTCCGTTGGAATATACAGGGGTGAAACTTAAGAATGAACATCCAACATCAAACATGAAAGTTTGGGATTCTCTCTTCGTTCGATGTTTGACGTTCGGAACGAACGAGCAACGTGAGGGACGTTTCAAATCAGTATAGTAACCGTCCACAGAAGCCACAGGCGACCATACCAAGACGCTTCTTAGCATCATGTTGCTGGTAAGGGGGCAGTTTCATGTGGCAGCCACCGCAAATCCCATTCGCCGTTGAGACTAGAGCCCCTCCGCCCTTACTCTTGAAAATGCCGTTGTAGCGTGTAAGCCATTCGGCATCAATGCCTACCGCAGCGGCCTCACGGGCCACCGTTTCATCGCGCACCTCTGCCTCTAGGCCAGCCAAGCGTTCATCAAGAGCCGAAATGTCCTCTTTCACTTCAGTCTCTTCGGCTTCAAAGGCTTTCCGGCTCTCGGCTACATCAGAACGTGCATTTTCAATCTCAGACATGACCTCAAGCTCGCGATCCTCGGTTGCTGCAATTGCGCGCTGAATAAGTTCAATCTCATTATCCATCGCCTTGAACTCTTTATTGGTTTTGAGTTCGAGCTGCTGTCCGCGCAGCTTCGCTATCTTTTCCTGCTTGGAAGCCGTCTCAACTTCCAACTGCTTCAGGCCCGACTGCGTCGCCTTAAAAGCCTCTTCAGCTGCTACCAATGTATCCTTATTTCCATTGAGCCGTTCAAGTTCCAAATCCTTACGCACTGGGATGTCACGCACTTCCTTCTCGAGCTGCAGGATTCGGGTATCATGTTCCTGCACGACCAACAGTTGCTCTATTATGCTCACATAACCACCTTTCACAGTATTAACAAATTACGCAACCCTTTAATAAGACGTCACTTACGCAATATACGTTGGCTGCATTTTAAAGTTCAAAACCAGAGTCTACCCCAGCGATTCCTTACGTGTCAACGCCAAGAAAGCCCGCAGATGCAAGAGACGCCAAGCCAACTCCAGTCTGAGAGGTCCCCGTAGTCAAAATGCGCTGCACATACTTACCAAACATATCGGTTTCAAGATTAACGCTGTCCCCCACTTTTCGAACCCTTAGGCTGGTATGCTCCCACGTCAGCGGAATGATGCTTACCTCAAACCCTGTCGCCAATACGCTCGATACCGTAAGGCTAATTCCATCTATTGCAATAGAACCTTTATCAACAATGCCGGATAGCAGAGATTCGGCGCACTCAATCGCAATCACGCGATCGCGACCGGCGGGGCGAATTTCACTAACCTTACCTAACCCGTCGATGTGGCCTGAAACGAGATGCCCACCCAAACGATCGCCGAGCTCTAGTGCACGTTCTAGATTCAGCGGAGCCCCATACGCTTTCTCGCTCAAGTTGGTTCGGCTTAGCGTTTCGTCAAGAACATCACAGGAGAATGAACCCTCATCAAATGCCGTCACGCTCAAACAGGCACCTTGTACCGCAATGCTTTCACCAATCCCCAGAGGAGCATCAAAACTCGAACACCCAACCACAAGGGAAGCCCCTCCATCTGAACGTTCAAAACGCCTCAACTCACCAACCGTTTCGATCAACCCCGTGAACATTATTTTTCCTTTGGTTCCTTTGCAAACTTTGTGGGTAAATTGCTAATCCCATCGACTCACAACACGACACCATATCGACCTCGACAAAAGTCTAACGTTTAAGCGTATCCGAGTAAGCGTGCCGCGTAAGAATGTGAGTACGTGTTGCGCTTCGCACCTCTCCAATCCTTAAGCTTACACTTCGTCGAACTCTTAACCGCCCCCCCTTCTTATACCCTTAACCGACGAGCTTACTCGAATTTCGTCCGTCAGCATATCCATCACGCTTTTCCCTCAGATTCTGAGGATGCTCAGTCCCTACAACTGATGTCTCTTGGGAACCGCACGAATCCAAATATCATTACCCACGCGTTCTGATGCTATAAAACGGAGTTGAGGGGCTTGCGACAACCCCCAGCCTGCCCCACCAATAACGGGCGTGCCTCCACCGCCAAGCAGGCTTGGAGCCACGAAGAACTCATAGACGTCAACTTGATCTTCCCGCACAAGCTGGAATGCGAGTTCACCCCCTCCTTCACAAAGCACGTGCAACACGCCCACCTTTCCCAGCTGCCGCATCAACAGTTTGAGTGAAACGCGAGCACCCCGACCACACTGCCACACCTGAGCACCGCATGCTCTATAGGCCGCCACGCGCTGCTCCGAACATCCACGCGTTGTTGCAATAATCGTGTTTTGAACGTGCCCATCTGTAAACACTTTTGCCTTTGGTGAGATGCGTCCCGTAGAATCCACAATCACGCGCTTTGGATTTTGAGACGCAACCAAACTCCAACGCAGGGAGGGGTTGTCCTGTAGAGCCGTTTCTCGCCCTACCACGATTGCATCAACCCGCTTTCGAAGCCGTCGAACCTCACCGCGTGAGGCAGAGCCCGTGATCCAACGTGATTGTCCTTTGGGGTCGGCAATACGGCCATCCAACGTCATTCCCATCTTCAACGTTACAAAGGGGATTCCCGTGGTAATCCATTTTGAAAATGGAGCAAGCAGCGTATCCCCTTCCTGCTTACAAATACCCTCAACAACGTCTATCCCTGCATCGCGAAGTACCTTGAGTCCCCGGCCACGATGAGCGGGGTTGGGATCTCGAACAGAAACCACAACACGAGCGATCCCACACGCAATAATACGCTCCGTACACGGAGGTGTCCTGCCATGCGTACTACACGGCTCAAGGGATACATAAAGAGTGGCGCCACGCGCCGATGTGTCCAAAGGCTTCAGAGCCAGCACCTCGGCATGAGGAGCTCCGGCGCGATGGTGATACCCTTCTGAAAGTAAACGATTTTGCTTTACGACAACCGCACCTACTGGTGGATTTGGCCGCGTTCGACCTTCTCCCCTGCGCGCTATCGCAAGGGCTCGACGCATCCATTTTTTATCGGTTTCAGAAGAAGGTGTCACTACCGTCTACTCCTTCAATTGTAAATCCCTACAGGCTCGATCAAGAATGCCATTCACGAACTTACCTGAATCGGAATTGCTGAAATACTTCGCCAAGTCAATCGCCTCATTTAAGACAACAGCGGCAGGAATATCATCACAGTAGAGCAGCTCATAAAGGGCAATGCGAAGAACATTCCGATCCACAACGCCCATTCGACGTATTTTCCAATGCTCGGCGTAACCTTCAATGCGTGCATCAATTTCAAGACGGTGCATCACAACCCCACGCACGATTTGCTCCGTAAATGCACGTGTACGCGCATCACTTGATGCATGAGCCTGAAAGAAATATTCAATAACCACGTCCAAGTCTTCGCGCGTATTGAGATCCAGACTAAATACAATCTGTAGCGCCCATTCCCTACCATCACGTCGAGTTGCCATAATTCAAACCTCTGCTAGCCAAGGATGCAAAAGAGATTTGCCATCTCAATAGCAGCTTGAGCGACATTCCATCCCTTGTTTCCAGCCTTGGTACCACAGCGCTCAATGGCCTGCTCAAGATTGCCCGCAGACACAACGCCATTCACAATTGGAACGCCGCCTCTGATAGCAATATCCGACAGCGCCTTTGAAACCTGCGTGTTGATCAAATCTGCATGCACGGTCGCACCCTGCACAACGGCGCCCAATGCAATAACGGCATCAGTCTTTCCAGCCGCGACCAGCTTCTGGGCAGCCTGCGGCAACTCATTGGCGCCCGGGACCCATACCAGTGTGATAGACTCTTCGTTGCCACCATGGCGGACAATACAATCAATCGCTCCGCTCACGAGCTGTTTTGTCAGAAAATCATTAAAACGGCTCACCACAATCGAGAAACGCTTTCCTTCAGCATTCAGGTCTACCGATACTTCATTTACAGCCATCACTTACCTCCTTTGTGTTGCAGTTAATCAGAAATCTAAAAGTCGAAATCAGAAATCCAGATTCCAGCCCAGATTTTCCAAATTTCGAATTTCGGATTTCCTAGTTTACTTAAAGCATATGCCCCAATTTTGCTTTCTTTGTAGCCAGATAGCGTTTGTTGTGTTCGCCAGGCTCACACACAATGGGAATACGCTCTGTAATCTCAAGGCCATAGCCTTCAAGACCCACGACTTTGCGGGGATTGTTTGTCAGCAACCGAATGCGCTGTAACCCAAGCTCAGACAGAATCTGCGCCCCAACGCCATAGTCACGAAGATCTGCTTCGAACCCCAACTTCTCATTGGCTTCAACGGTGTCTAAACCACCATCCTGAAGCGCATAAGCATGAATCTTATTTGCAAGACCAATTCCGCGACCTTCCTGTCGCATATAGAGAATCACGCCGTGCCCTTCAGCACCGACCATGCTCATGGCGCGATGGAGCTGTGTACCGCAGTCGCAGCGCAGAGAATGAAAAACATCACCCGTAAGACACTCACTATGCACACGCACCAACGCAGAGGGCTGGTTCGCAGGATCCCCCATCACCAATGCAACATGGTGATCCCCTTCCGCAAGCGACTCGTAGAGGCGAAGCTGAAATTGTCCAACTTCTGTAGGAAATTTTACCGCGCGAATAAACTTCACTTGCTGCTCGGTGCGACGGCGGTAGGCAATCAATGCCGCGGTCGAGATAATTTTGAGACCATGCTTCTTTGCAAGTGCAATTAGATCCGGCAATCGTGCCATCGTTCCATCTTCACGAAGCACTTCACAAATCACACCGGCGGGCTTCAGTCCTGCCATACGCGCTAAATCAACCGAAGCCTCCGTGTGTCCCGCACGATGAAGGACCCCCCCCTTCACGGCGCGAAGGGGAAACATATGTCCCGGCGAAAAGAAGTCCGCCTCTGATGATGCATCATCCACTAATGCTTTTACCGTAGCAGCGCGATCCGAAGCACTAATCCCCGTTGTGACTCCGTGCTTGGAACTGGCATCAACGGACTCCATAAATGCGGTACCAAACCCATCCCCCGTCCCACGGGTGGCCATAGGAGACATGTTGAGGGCATTCAAACGTTCGGCTTCAAGCGAAACACAGATCAGGCCCCGTCCAACCTTTGTCATGAAATTTATGGATTGGTTGGTCGCCAATTCAGCTGCAACAATGAGGTCGCCCTCATTCTCGCGCTTCTCGTCATCAGTAACGATAACGCATTCGCCCCGCTTTATTGCGGCCAAAACATCTTTCACCGGATCAAATGGCATACTGCCCCCTTTGTATCATCATCAAGAATTAGGGGAGATACGTGATTACGGCTGCGTAATAAACTTCACAACACCACACTGGCAAAGCCAACGTGAGCACGTATGTCTTCTCCCTTCCAGACTCTGAGACAAATGCCTCATCACTGTCGGTCACGGAATTTCACCATGTCAGTCCGGTTGTTCACCGGAGTCGCGGACTATAACCGCCGGTCAGGAATCTCCCAGCATAAAAGCCAGAACTACCTTATCCCGAAGACAATCAATCATTAATAAATTTGACACCCAACATCGAATATCGCGGACATTCTTGCCCAAATGCATACGATAGCGCAAGCACGAAAGCGCACAGGATTTTCCGGTGAGTCAAAAATTTCATAAAAAGGGGAATCGGTTAACGAGAACGAATCACGAGGCAACACTTACTCCCACACTTAACCGACACCCTTAGGTCTCGGATACCCTTAACCGAGCTACAGCCCGATTATGATTACGAGCAGGATTACGATTACGAAAATACACACATTTTCTCTGAATTCCTCACATTCTTCATTTGCGCTCCATCAAGCATGCCGAGCATTCACACGTAAAGCCGAGACGTACCCCCAAACAATACCTGCAACAAGCCCAACGCCATGAGCACCATTGGCAATGGATCCCATCGCCCCAAACAAACAAAGAAAAAACCAAACCATCATCATGATGACGATTTGGTTAGGAACAAACAGTCCGGATGTAAGATCAAATCGGCCCCGTACCCAGCAATATCCCAACAGGCCATACACCACCCCTGACATGCCGCCAAACGCGGGGCCAGCATTCAAGAACTGCCCAAGATTCGACAATATTGCCAAAACCAAAACCTTGGTCAGCATCCCCTTTCGCCCCTCGCTAGTCTCCAACATCAGCCCCAGATCCTTTAACCACAGCATATTGAACAAAAGATGCAGCAACCCAAAGGGAGCCATCAGTGCCGCGTGGATAAATATGGGGGTAACCAATCGCCAGACTTGACCTTGCTGGATCTCAGGGAGTGATGGATCAAACTCAGGTATTCCCTCGGCTGTAGAATACGACGTAATCGAAAGCCACTGGGTAAGCGGAGAGCCAGACCCCAACCCGCCCAGCAACGTGACAACCACGCTAATGGCAATCAGCGCAAACGTTATCGGGGCTATTGAAAAAAGTGGCCGGTTGATAATTTTTTCACGATCAAAGACCTTTTCTTTGAACGTGGTTGCGCCCTTCTTCTCATCTTTTTGACGCGCATCGGCAGCTTTCATGGCGTCAACATACATGGAGACATCTGGATTCAGAAGATAGGTCCCAAGTTCATCTTTTGCAGCAGGAATCTGCTCTTCATCATGCACCCACACATCCCAACCCTCAGCATCTTGTCCCTCAATCTCATTGTCCACCCCCTTGGCATAGAGGTAGTCCGAAAAGCGTTTTGCCACGCTAGCATCATCAATATGTCCAATCTTACGCATTCAGGTCCTTTACCTTTAGGCAGTCATCAACGGTCTATTTCTATCAGAAAGCATTTTGCATATCAAGAAGCCTGCATGAAGCGTCCGAAGTCCAATGGATGGAATCACGCAACGGCTGGGTTCGCCCCCGCCTACCCGATGGGAATGCGGCATGGGTCCGCGACAGTGCATGCGTGAGGTTGGAGTAGGTACAGAAGGGGAGCATCTCACTCTTACTGGTCTCGGGGAAATGGCTAGACGGGCGACGAGAGCGGATAACGAGGAAAGATCACCGCATCGTCCACTCCCGCAGAGCGGGATCACCCGCTCTCGTTGTCTGATGCGATTGTGGCGAACATGAGATGCGACCGATCCCTACGCCGCAACGCCTTACAAAAAACGCACTCTCTTGGCCCGTTACCAAAAGCTGCACATTACCACTTGACCGGATAGGCATCGCTGATATGCTCCTGTCCTCGTGAAACAACCTCAACAAACATCCCTTCGCGTCAAGCCCCCATCAAAACGACACCAACCCAAAGGGCTTTCCATTCTATATGAGGATCAAGATATCCTCGTTGTGGATAAAGCGTGCGGACTCCTGACGATTAGCAGCGAAAAAGAGCGTGACAACACCGCCTATTTTCTGCTGACGAACTATGTCCGAAAGGGAAACTCTAAATCCCGGAATCGAATCTTCATCGTACACCGTTTGGATCGTGAAACGTCCGGTGTCATTGTCTTTGCAAAGCACGAGCTCGCCAAACAGTTCCTCCAAGACAATTGGAAGGACGTTAAGAAGACCTACACCGCTCTGGTTGAAGGATCACCAAAAGAAGAACAGGGAATCATCGCGTCGTACCTTACCGAAAACGGCATCCACAAGATGATCTCAACCCGAGATGAAAAAAATGGTAAATTTGCCAAGACTGGCTACAAAGTCATCAAGCACATGAAGCATCTCAGCCTGCTTGAGATACAGCTATACACCGGTCGAAAACATCAAATCCGAGTGCATCTTGCAGAAAGCGGTTGTCCTATTGTTGGAGACCGTAAATATGGAAACCGTCAGGTTGGGTCAAAGCGTATGGGACTCCATGCAACAACGCTGACGTTCCCTCACCCGCGCACCCGAGAGCCAATGACCTTTACGGCCAAACTGCCTCCCTACTTTGCATCCCTTGCGCGAACACACACGTGAACGCGTTTACAGTCACTAGTGTTGGACATTGAAAAGAGCTATCACACGCCTCAAGTCTAAGCTATAGATGAAACTACAGAACGTTCAAGACATAACCACGGGAGAAGCGTCATTTTCCCGTCTCGGGCCGCGAAGTAGCTAGGCGATAGGCACATGGCGACACGCCGGTGTGGCGTTTGAATGCGCGGGAAAAATGATAGGGATCCGGGTAGCCACATTCCATACCAACGACTTTGACGGGGAGCGTTGTTGTAGAGAGACTAATCGCCGCTCCCCGCATTCTCACCTCGGAAACGTAACGCGCGGGACTGATGCCCAGAGTGCGCGTGAAGAGACGACTGAAATAGACGGGATGCAAATTGACGCATGCAGCAAGTGCATCCACGGAACAATCACCGGCAAACTGTGAGGCTATCCAGTCGATCGCCGGACGCAACCGCTGCAATACCTCAACATCCGGCAGGAGAACCCCCCAGTCGGCTGGAAAAAAGGGAGCCACCATCTGCCCCAAAATCGCAATGGCCGTAACCACCGCCATGGGCTGATTCGTCTTCGCCGCCTCCAGCATGGCATGGAAGCGATCAAACGATGATACATCCGCCGGCATAGCGCGAGGAACGCCTCCCGCCAGAAGATCAATCTCGGGAATAACAAAGACATTGAAGTGTACCCAATTCAACCGCATCGACTCAACACATCGATAGCGGGCTGGCACGCCACTGGGGATCAACCATAACGCGTCAGGGCCTAATGTATGCACTCCCGTTTCCGTCTCCAAGGTTATGCGCCCGGATTCCAGCAGGTAGAGCCGCGAGTAGTCGTCACGGATCACATCCTGCCCGTAGTTTGCCCAGGCGGCATCATAGTCAACGCTCTCACCGGCTAAAAGACGCCACGTCAATTCGCGCACCGCGGGGTGGACAACTTTGATTGGATTCAGTCGCGTCATGACACAAGGTTATATATATCCATCATCAAGTTTCAACAGGATATTGTCGATTTCTGGCAATGACCGCATACTAGTCCTTGTGTGAGACATGCATCTTGTCATCCCGAGCTTGTCGAGGGATCTCTTTGATGTACAACAGGTTGAAGATTTCTAGACGACGCATTGCTCCTCTTAGAATGACTGGATATTCCTGTACGGAGTGATTGATCAAGCCCCTACTGAAACGTAAATAAAAGTGGAAATTGAACGCAAAGGAGTATGATTATGACAAAACTGAAGACCGACCGTTATCAAGCATTGATGGGGCGCGCGCCGAAGACAATTCCCCACTGGGAGCACTGGTCCTGCCCCGATGCCGAAACCTACCTGACGGGAGTCGACCACTACGACCACCCACAGCTATGTAGACAGCGACTCCAGGAACTGTATCCTCAGCTTCAGATCAACATCCCTGAATCAGATACCCCCCTACCCCGCCCCGAGGAACAGGAGGATCTAGGCAAGGGCCGTTGGGGTGACCAGAATCGCGATAACTGGCAACAGCAAGACGCCTCGCACCGTTTTAAATCGGAAAATGAAATGCTTGCCTTCAGCCCACTTGAGCAGGGCGATTTCACCGGCTGGGGTGTGGTCGTTGATGGTGACTTCAGCAGCGAAGAGGTCATCTACGAGCGCTTCCGTAAGCAGTATCCCGCCG
>CAZNWT010000121.1:0-12688 GCA_964576795.1 uncultured Victivallales bacterium | reverse complement strand
AAAAACACTTGCACTACTACGCTATTTCTGATTTGCTACCCCGTGAACGGTTACATCGGGAAACTTACTTTCGAGACGTTTTTAATCATGAGGCAGATGACTTAGACAATTACATTGATTTTCTCAGAAAGAACTTTCAGCATGTTCACGTTTGCAGATTTGAGGATCTGACTCGGGACCCTGTTTCCTACGTCTCCAGTATCTGTGATTTCTTGGAAGTTCCCTCCCCTCCTTTCAGGACGGCGCGAGTGCTTCCGAGTTGGCCGACATTTTTTTTGCTCCAATTGCGGGTGCTCAACAGGCTTTTCAAAACATGTCATAATCCTTGCGGCTGGATTCCTACTGGACCCCGAGACTTCTTCTATCGGCGGCTAGTGGTTCTGCCTATGGATGTGGTAGCAAGAGCGTTTTCTCATCGAGTTTGAGGATCTCAGAAGAACAGATGTTTCTCTGAGTTGTTTGGCATTTGCCATGTGGCCCACGGTGGCATGTGATGGATCTTCATCTGCTGTCGCATGGTGCAATCGGGGCTCTTGGCCCGCGGCCCGTTGCCCGTTGCGGGTTTAGCATTGACTTGTACCAGAAGTGCCCATAACGTCCAATGTCATGCATTCGCGACTCTCACAATATGCAGCTCCGGTGCTCCTCTGCGCGTTGATGGTGGTCATCCTGTTTTGTGTGTTCTGGCCAGCGCTGTTCTCGACCGAAACGCTTTTTTCCGCGGATCAATCTCCAACGACGCTGATACAAGACTACCAAGCCAAGCTCCGTGCAGCGTTTACGGGTGATTGGGTGCCCGACTCACTTGGGGTGGGTTCTGGAGGCAGAGCGGTCCACCCGACGAAACTGCTTGGCATTCTGTTCCCTCCGATGTGGTATCACGTCGGAACCTATCTCTTTGACGCGCTTCTGCTGTTCTGTGCTTTTATGTTCTGCATGAGGGACAAGCAGCGTTCATGGGTCGTGTCAGGGCTGCCTGCGCTATCGATCGCGTTTTCAGGCTATGCTTTCTCGCTTATCAGCGCGGGGCATCGGGGGCAGTTCCACATGATGCCTTATGCGGTGTTCTTGCTGGGGTGTATTGACCGGGGCATGGCCCGTAGATCGCCTTTTTACTTCGGAATGGCGGGTCTCTGCGTAGGGTTCGGAATGGCGGGTCAGCCTGACGTGATGTTGCTGTTCTGCATCCTGGCAGGGAGCTATGCCATTTTCCGGCTTATCGCGGAGTGGAGGGCGCTGCCCGTTGGGCGGTACCCGCTTATTGTGGCATGTGCCAAAGGTGTCATTCTCGCAGCCGTTATTGTTGCGGCGCTGAGTGTGAGCGTGTTTGGTTCCCTGTTTAAGACTACGCTCCCTCACCGCGAGTCTCTTCGTGGTGAGACGAAAGAACAGCAATGGGAATACTGCACAAACTGGAGCCTACCACCAGAGGAGATTCTCGAGTTCGTCGCGCCATGTATCTACGGCATTGAGACTCAGGATGAGGATGGGCCTTACTGGGGCCGCTTGGGGCGCGCCATGAATTGGGGAAAGACCAAACAGGGTTTGATAAACTTGCGCCAGCACACTGTGTATATGGGGGTGCTGCAGTTGGTATTCGCTGTGTTTGCCGTGGCTGTTGCAGTGCGGACCCGGCGGTTTAGGGCGGGGACTTTAGACGATGATGGTGTTCCTTCTGTAGGCACCGAAATGGGCACGTCGCGTGCTGATGTATTCTTCTGGGCCGGAGCCTTTCTTCTCACCGTCTTGCTGGCACTGGGTCGATATTTTCCGCTGTATCGTCTTGTGTTCATGGTGCCCTATCTCAACAAGATTCGGTGTCCTGTCAAGTGGCTCCATCTGTCTGAGGTGGCGTTGGCGTTTCTATTTGCATTCGGCCTCAGCGCTTTCTTCAAGATGTTGCGTGAGCGTGTTGTGTCCAAGCCAGAAAAGAGGTCTAAGCGGACGGTTCACACAGACAGCCAGAAGATGACTTTCCTGTGGTCTGCGGGCGTATGTATAGTCATGGCTGTCCTTCTGTTCAGCGGCACGGGGGTTGCTGGGGTGTGCAAGGGATCGCTGGGCTGCTATTGGGGTTCGCTTGGTTTTGAAAAGCAGTCTGCTCTCTTAATGCGCGTTATGATCGGGTCACTCAGGCATGGCGCCTTTCTTTTTCTGATAGGGAGCGGCGTCTTTGCCGTTGCAGCATGGCAGGGGCGTAAGAAGTGGTGCGCACCGCTGTTGAAGGGCGTCCTCTTTGTCGTGGTCTGCTCTGATTTGACCATTGTCGCCAAACGATACATTAATACGCGTGATGTGCGGGTCTTTCACGACAACAATGTGATCGCTGAACGAATTTTGGCTGACGAGGAAATGGGGCGGGTCTCTGATCAGCTCACCACGCGGGGTAAGTTTGATCCGCGGTGGACTTCGTTGAGAAACAATGGTGTGGATTTTCTGGAACCGATGCAGCGGGAGGTCCCGCTGCCCTCCGAATACGGGGAGTTTTTTGGTGCCCTACAGGCGAACCCACTTCGATTATGGCAAATCACTAATACGCGCTATGTCTTGGGTCCGATGAGTAAACTTGAGAATTTACTGAAACATCCTTCATTTGAAGCGGTGGAGTATTTCGACGTTATCGGTGGCCGCTTAATCTCAAGTGTGAAAGGGCGAGCACAGAATGTATTGGTGAAGTTCTCCGGGGCATTGCCAAGAGCCTTGGTGTATCACGATTGGCAACAGATTGATGCCGACAATGCCTTGGCCCTGCTGGGGACGTCGACGTGGCATCCGGAGAAGACTGTGTTGGTGACTGGTGGTATTTCCGCGTCGGCGCAAGGGTTGCCCCCCTCGCCTGCTCGTGTTGTTAAATATGGGTATACCAAAGTCGTTGTGGAAGTGGACAACGATAGTCCGGGTGTTTTGCTGCTGAATGACAAGTACGACCCTGATTGGCGTGTGAGGGTGGATGGGGTGCGGGGCTCTGTGTTGTGCTGCAACTCCATCATGCGTGGGGTTGAGGTGCCTGCGGGCAAGCATACGGTCGTCTTTACGTACCGCCCGTTCCTGATTCCTTTTCTCTTGAGCATTGGTACCTCGCTGTTCATGTTGCTGTGGTGGCTATTTCGCGTGATTAAACACATCCGATCTGCGAGGTCTGCATCGTGAGAGGGTTTCTTCTTGTGCTGTTAGCTCTCGGCGTCTTTGGGAGTGGCTGTGGTCGTCCCTCTGGAGAGGCTGTTACGCTCAAAAGTTGCCTCAATGACTTGTCGCAGGTGGCGTCTTTCGGGGGCGACCCCGTGGGGAGTGCTGGAATGGTCTCCACGTACGATCGGACGGGTGGAAACAATGACGGGAGTATTTGGTCACTGATTCGCCCTGGCGACCGCGATGATGCCGACTACGAGGTGGTTAGCCTCACGGGCCCTGGGTGTTTGACTCGGATATGGCAGACCAGCCTCCCTGCTGAGAGGTGGTCTTTCTACTTTGATGGGGAACCCGAACCCCGCATTGACGTAGACGGGAAGACACTCTTTGGTGGGGGTGGGTTGTTCAGCAGACCGCTTTGTGGTGTCGCAAGCGAGGGGCACTACTGTTATCTGCCTATTCCATTTGAGAAATCCATCCGTGTTGTTATTCATGCACCTCGTCTGACCCCGAGTGCCCGTAGCTACCTTCAGGTAAACCATGTTTGTTACCCGCGAGGGACCCGAGTTGAATCGTTTCCGTCAGCCATAGAAAGCGAAACGAGAGAGGCTTTTTCCCGCGTGCAGCAAGCATGGAGCACGCAAGAGAATAGAGGCAGTTCTGGAGCGACTGGCTGTTTCAGTGGGGAAGTGAGAAGCAGAGACTCGGTGGAGTGGCTGCATGCGGATGGGGCTGGGGTGCTCTCGTCATTTAAGCTCAAGATTAGCGCTCAAGGGGGCACTACTTATACGGCCCGGGAGCGTTTACTTCGAGACATAGTGATGCAATTTACGTGGAATGATGTCGATAAACCGAGCGTAGATGTTCCGCTGGGAGATTTCTTTTGCAACGCGTTCAACCGTAGGACGTTTCATTCTCTCCCTCTATCTTTCACGAACAACATGTATGTATGCCGTTTTCCGATGGGGTTCGCGGATGGAGCCAGGGGCGTACTTCGCAATGATGGCCCCACTGCGGTGGAGGTGGAGGCGACGTGGGAGATCGAACCGGAGCAGGCATCAGTAAATTACTTTCATGCAAGATGGTCGGCATCATCTTCGGGAGGTCGACCGCATACCGTTGTTTCGACGCAAGGTGCTGGCCACTATGTGGGATGCTACCTACTGGCACATGGAACAGATGGGTCATGGTTTATGCTCGAAGGCGATGAGGTGATTCGGGCTGACGGCAAGAGCGGTGCGGTGTGGCATGGCACAGGTTTGGAAGACTATTTCAATGGTGCCTGGTACTATAGCGGCCTATTTACTCTGCCGCTGCATGGGCTGGTTGAGAAGGCTGCGATGCGGACGGCACAGTACCGTTTTCACATGCTTGACGCTGTTCGATTTGATAAGTCTCTTGATGTTTCTTTTGAGTTTGGGGATCAGAATCGGTCCAAGGGGTATATGTCCAGTGTTGGGTACTGGTATGCTGCTGCGCCGGTATCTGCAGGCAGTTGGATTCCCTCTATTCGAGAACGCTCCCTTCTTCCTGATCGCATTGGGCAAGCTGCTTTCATGAGCCAACTCTTCGAGCTGGAACGCATTGGGCATTACGACGAGGCGCGTGATCGTTGTCTGGCGTTTGTGGAGCAACACAAAAAGGGGGGCACTGCGACTGATGCGCTTCGGCTGCGAGCTGCAGCATATGAAGAGCGGATCAGTGGTCTTGATTCGGTTCTCGCTACTTATCGACTGGTGGCTCTACAGAAAAATGACATCAGCAGCCAGGCTAAAGCTCTGCTCTGGTATCATAAGGGAGATGATCGAGCATTGTTTGGTGCTCACGCGAATGGCAAATTCTTGGCCTTTATTGATGGTCAGGATGCCGTGGCTGGTTCCGAGCCTTCGCAGTTCTACGTGAAAGGACTCAGCCTCAACCCCGGAATACACTTGATCACGGCTGAGGTGGCTCCGGCACGCTCTGACACATGGTTCTCTGCCACGCTACGCATGCATGGGGCTGATATCACCACGGCTGATGGATGGGAGTATGCCACACGACGTCCAAAAGGGTGGCCCGCATGCGATGGAGATGGAGGTGTGAGATGGCTGGAAGTGACATCGACGCTTCGTATGCTGCCTAGAATCGGAACGTGGGTATTCGTCCCAAATGCATTCGTTGGCATGCAGTCTGGCGAGCAGCTTTTGAGTAGGCTATGGGAAAATGCGGGACAAAATCGGCGGCCTGGGATAGTCTACCTCAGAAGACGATTCGAGATCCTCGAGAGGAGTGCTGGCGGTGAGTAGATTACTTTCGGTTGTGTTACCTGTTTACAATGAAGAGGAGAGTATTCAACCTTTCGTCAAGGCTCTGTGTGCTGTTCTTGATGCTGAACTGCCCGACTACTCATACGAAATCATTTGTGTGGATGACGGGAGTGTTGATAATACTCGGATGCTATTGCGTGAGATCGCGCAGCAGGATACGCGTGTCAGAGTTGTTAGTTTTAGTCGGAACTTCGGGCATCAAGCTGCATTGACCGCAGGCCTTGATCGAAGTCGTGGGGATGCGGTCATCACCATGGATTGCGATTTTCAGGACCCTCCTGAGGTCATTCCTGAGTTGGTGGTCGCATGGGAGCAGGGCAGCAAAGTCGTGTACGCTCGGCGCAAGGCAAGGGCAGATGCGTTTTTCAAGAAAGTGACGGCCGGACTTTTCTACCGTCTAATTGACAGGCTGTCGGACGTTCAAATTCCTCGCCAGGTTGCTGACTTTCGGTTGTTGGATCGGGTTGTGGTGGATAACTTGTTGCGTTTGGGTGAACAGGCGCGGTATCTGCGGGGGATGGTGGCGTGGCTGGGTTTTAGGTCCGCATTTGTCGATTTTGACCGGCCCGAACGTCTACATGGCGAGACGCACTACCCATTGAAGAAGATGTTGCGCTTTGCTATGGATGGGCTGGTTGGTTTTTCTCTTGCCCCTCTGAAACTAGCTCTATGGGTAGGAATGTTGTCGATCCTGTTGGCGCTTGGTTTCATTGTCTACATGTTTATTGATCACTTTGCCAGAGGTGTTGACTATCCACTCTTCAAGTGGCTGACTGTGGCGCTGTTTGGGTTTATGGGAGCCCAGTTTATCCTGATTTGGGTTCTGGGCGAGTACGTTGGGAGAATTTACGGGGATGTGAGGAACCGCCCGTTGTATGTGGTGGAGGAGGAAACCCGTGCGGAGCATGACGGGGAGGGCGGCTGACGAGTCAGGTGTCGCTGCTGTGCTGAGACTCCATGCGGCAGGAATGGTCCGGCGGCTGGGGAATCCCCACGGAGGTCCCATGCTTGGTGGTGTCTGCTAACTGCTGTTTGTTGGATTGTGGGTGTATGGGTTCGTCAATAGGACTGTGAAGGGGATAAGAGATGAGTGATGGATTTCAGCAGGGGTTGTCAGTAGTCGTTCCTGTTTTCAACGAACGGGATGCCATTGAGAGTACGGTAGAGCACTTACAGGCGATCTTCAGGAACGAGGCGTTTGAGGTCCAGTTGATCTTTGTCAATGACGGGTCGACTGACGGCACGGAAGAAGTGTTATCCAATCTGGAATCCTCTGATGTGCAGGTTGTTCATCACTCAAGGAATAGGGGCTACGGGAGAGCCATCAAGAGCGGCATGCAGGTATCTGTCCATGAATATATTGCCATTACAGATGCAGATGAAACCTATCCCAATGAGCGGCTGCCTGAGTTCTTCAAGCTTGCAGTGAGTGAGGGTCTCGACATGGTCGTTGGGGCGCGCACGGGTGCCAGTGTTCACATTCCCTTCGTGCGGCGTCCCGCGAAGTGGGTGCTTCGGAAGACCGCGAACTACTTGACGCAGACGAAGATCCCTGATCTTAATTCTGGTTTGCGCGTGATGCGAAAGAGTGTGGTATATCGTTTCCTTCGCCTCCTTCCTGATGGGTTCTCTCTCACGACAACGATTACGTTGGCGATGCTTACCAATGGATACGCCGTCAGGTACGTTCCTTCAAACTACATGGCTCGCAAAGGGAAGTCTAAGATCAGCCCCATTCGAGACACAATAGGCTTCTTCAATCTCATGCTTCGCACGACGCTCTACTTTGACCCTCTTCGTGTATTTCTGCCGTTGAGTTCAGTTTCTTTCGCCATAGCTGTTGTGGCGTATGCTATCCGCGTTGTTCGATGTGGGGGGTTCAGTGTGACGATCGTCGTGCTGTTCTTGATGGGGGTGCAGTTCCTGACGATCGGAGCCTTGGCTGACTTGATTGTGAAGCGAACCGATGGACCGATGGCAGGGGGCCGCGAACGGGGTGCGGATGGGGCTGATGACGCTGTTCGGTAGCTTGGTGACCGTTCTTCGATTGTCAATGCACGGATGAACATGTTAGTGTCTCAACGGTTTCTATATTCTGGGAGGAATTAGCAGACGTTATGCGTGTACTTTTGATCAATCCGCCGCGTGAGAACGAGATCATCGGGAACAACCCCGAGATCATAGAGTCAGAGCGGGGTTACAACCCTCCGTTGGGTTTGCTCTACCTTGCGAGCTACCTGGAGCAGCACACAGACCACCAGGTTTGGGTGATCGATGCGCAGGTGCAGCAACTGTCGCACGTTCGGCTGCAGGCAGAGATCGCCAGAGTGAGGCCGGATGCCGTGGGCATTACGGTGATGACGCTGACCCTTCTTGACGTGATGCTGACAGTCGAGTCCGTTAAGTCAGTTAACCGGGATATCACCGTCATTCTCGGTGGCCCACACGTCCACCTGTTTCCTGATGAGTCCATACAACTGCCGGATGTCGACTATCTCGTGTTGGGTGAGGGCGAGGAGGCGTTTGCGGATCTTCTGGACCATCTTGGCGATAGAGAGGCATTGGCGTGTACTCAAGGGATCGTGTTCCGCGATGGGGATGGAATCATCAATACAGGCGTGCGTCCTTTCATTGACGATCTCGACAGACTTCCGTTTCCCGCACGCCACTTGGTGCCCTACGAGAAGTACACCAGCCTGCTCTCAAAAGGTGGAGTGGTGACAACAACATTCACCAGTCGAGGGTGCCCGTTCCAATGCAGTTTCTGTGACCGACCTCAACTAGGCAAGCGTTTTCGTGCGCGCAGCGCGGGAAACGTGGTGGATGAGATGGAGACGTGCGTCGAAATGGGGATACACGAGTTTCTCATCTATGACGACACGTTCACGGTGAAAAAGGACCGTGCCGTTGAGGTGTGTAACGAGATTGTCAAACGTGGTTTGGATGTGAGTTTTGATATTCGTTCACGGGTCGACACAATCGATGAGACGGTGATCAAGGCCTTGAAGGCGGCGGGCTGTGCTGGAATACACTATGGGGTAGAGGCCGGAACCAATCGGGTCCTGAAGATCCTGAATAAGGGAATCAGCTTGGAGCAGGTGCGCGTAGCATTCGACTTGACGCGCCAATATGACATACCGATTCTGGCCTATTGGATGATTGGCAACCCGCACGAGACTCTGGCCGACATTCATGAAACCTTCCGACTGCAGCGCCAGCTCAAACCTGATTTCGTTCACATGACCGTTCTGACGCCTTTTCCTGGGACGGAAGTGTATAGAGAAGCCATGGAAACCGGGATCATTGAGGGTGATGTCTGGAGGGCTTTCGCTGCCAACCCGACCCCTGGATTCGAGCCGCCGCACTGGGGAGAGAATTTCACGCGGGAGGAATTGAATGAGCTGTTGGTATACGGCTACAAGCAGTTTTACATGCGTCCGGGGTACATCCTTCAGAGGATTGCGAAGCTGCGCAGTTGGTCCGAATTCAGGAAGAAAGCCCGTGCGGGATTGCGGGTGTTGACGATGGGGAGAGGATAGGTTAGGACTTTTCTCTTCTGACGGGTACTCATCCTCGGAGATGTTGGCGCGTCAGGTTCTTGGGGAGCTAGAACAGCCTGCGAATGGCAAAAAACGATTCTTTTCCTAGTTTCTGGACGGGGATTTCCTTGTAGTTCTTGACGAGGAGAGCGCTCAGTTCAATTTTCTCACTGGGGCTCTGCACGGTGACTTTGAGGGGTAGCGGTTCAATATCTTCCCCGATCAGGAATTGCGCCACCGGCTCACGGACAAATAGGAATATCTGCAAGTCCATCCTGTTGAGAACAACGATGTGGTTGTCAGGCGCCTTCTTCTTGACCTTGTCGAAGTAGTACGACTTCTTTCGAACCTGTTCTTCCACGAAGAAGTATTTCGCCAGTGTAGGCATGTCAGCATTGTCAACGACTGTTGCGCCTCGCAGCACGGGTGGAACTGAACTGATCCTGGTGTCGGGCCGAGATGACCAGACGCGGAAGCCCTCGGAGAGGACTCCGATGTTCCTGTGCGTGATCCGTTGGTTCTTGAACACGAAGTTAGCCGTCCGCCTGTTATCCCGGTGTTGTCTGGAAGCGGTGGCGGCCATTCCTGCGCGCTGCTGGTCATACTCGCGCTGCATGATCTGGGTGTATCTCGGGTGGTTGTGTGCGTAGACGCCATGGAACCAATTGGCTATGGCAAATCCGCGGTGATTGTCGTTGGCGTCAAGTCGAGACGGCATGGCTTGCGCATGCACGAAGTTGAAGCCAAACAGAGTCAACACGATCAAGAGCCCACAGAATCGGAAGCATCGTGGCCGCTTGTCATTCCCGCTGATGATGGCAAAGAACAGCATCAGGTTTGTTAGGTTGACGAGGATCTCGCGCCACATGTCGTCACGCAGAAAGCTCCGAGCAGCTACCACAACGTTGACCAAGCCGAGGAGACTGAGCAACGCGTAAAGCCAGAGCTGTATCCCCGGTATTCTGATCCATCCGCGTCGTCGGCCCACGAGTACGAGGGCCCACAGCAGAAAGTGTGAGATGAACGGCATCGGATTCAGACGGACGTATACAATGGCATCCGTCAGACCGTCCGAGAGTGGCCTCGCACTGAGGAAGTCTGATGATCGCAAGAACAGCATCTTGAAGACCAGAAGCATGTATTTGAAGGAGACAGTGCCATGGTCCAGCAACGCAAAATGCGCCAGGAACGAGACCAGGAAACCGGTGACGATTAAAGAGAACAACGGGATCAGGACAGCGAGTCCGTGTTGATACTTCGGTGTCCGCCTATGGAAGAAGCTTGCCAGGCAGAGAAACATAAGGCACAAGAGGAAAGCGATGCAAAGGTGGTTTACACCGAGATCCGTTTCCCATGCCGGAATTCCTTTTGGTATGGGAGTGATGAGCCCCAGAGCCATCAGGATCACGAAAAGGACGATGTTGAACACTGTCAGAGCCTTAATTGGAATGGAGATATGGCTGGAGCGGGTGTGCTCATCGTTTCCGGGGCGGCATGATTCGTTATCTGCGAGCACCAGAAGGAAGAAGGTAGCTGCCGCGATAAGGTAGAGCAGTGCCTGTACTTTGGTCTGGAACGTAAGTCCCAGAAGCACGCCCGAAGCCGCCGCGAGGGTGCATCTCATCCGTGGGGTCTCGGCCGATCCAGTTCCTGCCAGAGTCCAGACGGCCGCGCCCCAGAACAGAATGCTGTAGAGCTCCGATCTTATCATGGCCGACTGGTATATGAGCGATTCCTCTACACCCATGAAGATTGCACAGAACGCAAACCCGACATAGCCCAGTTTGAATTTATGGCGTACAGCCATGGCAAACATGCACACCGTGAAGAACACGACGAGGGGCGAGTGGGCTCTCTGGAAGTCCGTAAGTTCGGCCATTGCGGACAATGGATTCAGGGATGCTGCAAGCTCCTGCATGTTCGCGATTGAGACAATATCCAGTGTTCTGGCAGCGGCAGTGCTGAGGGAAAGCACAAGATTCATCCCGAATCCCGGGTGAACCATCAGGTCCGGCAACATGTTGCTGTTGATCAGCAGTGTATCGATCGCCACCGTTTGGTCCATATCCCACATGAAATAGTAGGGATACATCTGTGAGACCCTCTGGTGCCACAGGAACACGTACAAGAGCGCGACCGAGAGACCAATGGATACCAGCAGCGCCAAATGTCGTTTCATGCGTGGGTTGTCCTGTAAGAGTCCATCACCGGAGCTGAGTATATTGCGCGAATCATTCCGACGGTTTGCCAACGGACGAACAGCTTGCGCGACACGCTGGACACTATGCCAGTACTATACTACGCCGTTTCTCAGAAGCAACAGATTTTCACCGCCGAGGATTCTGCGTTGTGACAGATTTGACCGCTGATTACACAGATATGAACGGATGCGGAAGGATGGCGTGTTGAGGGTGGACTGTGGGGAGTAGACTGTTGAGGGTGGACTGTTGAATCGTTTACGAACATGCTCAAAACTGTGGGGTCAATTTCCAGATTTCTCCCACTCTCTACAGCCTACTCTCAACACTCTACGTCCTCGAACGTGGCAAACAAAAAATCAGATGCGCAATTTGCGCTGGTAGCGTTGATTAGTCGAACAGCGCAGAAGGCTCACCGCCACTCTTTGGTGTCGTTTCTATTTAACGCAACGGGCCGGGGCGCGCTGAGCGGAGCTAACAATGACTTGCTCCGGACTGTGGCATTCACTACAGTTAACCCGTTGTTTGGAATGATGCGTTCGCCGATGGCCCGGTATGCGTGGCACTACGAAACGGACACGAGGAGGTTATCGCCAAGTGCAGAAAAGTATCGAACCTGAGTTGGGGAACCGCCGCAATCGGGGGTACTGCCGTGAAATCGAGCGGGCATACGCGCAGATAATTCCCAGTGGGATGCGTGTGCTTGAACTTGGCTGTGGGACAGGGGATCTGCTTGCTGCAATGAAGCCGAGCGATGGACTAGGAATCGACATCGATTCGGGCCGAATCGATGTTGCGAAACGTATCCACGGAGAGCAAGGAGACCTGAGGTATGTGACGGGTGATGCCGATTCGGCGGACTACGAAGGTGAGAAGCCTTTTGACTACGTCATAATGTCCGACCTGCTGCCGCTTCTCAAGGATGTCCAGCAGACGCTGGAGAGAGTGCGAACCATTTGCTCCTCGCACTCGCGCGTTGTGATAACCGTGCACTCCAATTTGTGGCGGCCACTGATGAGTCTTGCCGCCCTGTTACGCCTTCGTCCTCCACTGCCCGCCTACAACTGGTTGTCGACGAGCGACATCAGAAATCTGCTTCATCTGGCGGGTTTCGATGTTGTTACGTCAACGGGGGTGGTGCTTTTGCCTCTCGGCATTCCTGTTCTGGGATGGATATTCAACAGGTTGCTTGGCACACTGCCTGTGCTGAATCTGTTGTGTTTGTCCTGTCGAATTGTCGCACGGCCCACGACCACCCGGACCACTGCGGCTGAATCGGAGCCGCCGAGTGTGTCCGTCCTGATTCCGACCCGCAATGAGAAGGGAAATATCGAGCAGGCGTTCTCCCGTACATCATCCATGGGAAAATGGACGGAACTGGTGTTCGTTGACGGTCACTCCACAGACGGAACGGTGGAAGAAATCGAGCGGTGCATAGGCAAGTACGAAGACAAATGGAAACGTAACCGTTCACGGGGTAGCAAATCAGAAATAGCGTAGTAGTGCAAGTGTT
>CAZNWT010000120.1:0-12802 GCA_964576795.1 uncultured Victivallales bacterium | reverse complement strand
CGACAGGATCAGACCCCCGGCATTGCCGCCTATTTGGAACCGCTGATCGGCGACCTTGACGGTGCCGTCTTCGTCAATGATGATGTTGTCTGGCTTAATATCGCAGTGGATAATACCGGCATGGTCCCAGGCATAAGCGAGAGCATCCGCGATGCATTCCGCGACCGATAGGGCATCCCACTCCGACAACACCCCTTTGCGGCGCACCCAGTCTCCCACCGTATAACCGGCAACATACTCCATGATAAAGTAGTAGGTACCATCCTCGGCGTTGGCATCATAGACTTGAACAATGCCTGAATGCTTCAGCTTGGCCGCCGCCTGAGCCTCGTCCTGAAAACGGCGAATGTCATCACCATTTGCCGAAAAGTGCTTGGACAAAATTTTGATGGCTACGATACGATCGAGCGAAATCTGGCGAGCCTTCCAGACCGACGCCATCCCCCCTTCACCCAGCTTCTCTATGACCTGGAACCCATTAATCTGATGCATTATTGCGTCCTGCCTGTGCCGCCACACGAAGAGCATTCCACGACGCCCTCACCCTTGCAATTGGGACAAGGCTTCTCACGATATATGCCCGTTCCAGAACAGCGCTTACACGTAACAAGACCTGTACCGCTACATTTGGAACATAGTGCGCCTACGCCCCCGCCGTTACACGCTTTGCAAACAAAACTTCCGACACCTAGACACTTCTTGCAGGGCTCCAGACCCGTCCCACCACATGACTCACATTTCACCCGATGAATAGAGTTCCTGTTTCCCGAAACCCCAGAACCAATTTTCCACCCAAGCGCCTCACGTTCAACAAATCCGCCCTCACACCCCTTGGCACTGCACGTCACGTTTCCCCGCCCTCGGCAAGTCTTGCAATCATTGCGCCCGAATCCCGCACAATGCGAACACCGTGGCGGCAGCGCCCGCTTCAGGGTCACACGATCAACCGTCTTCAGGGAATCAATAGCTTCCGCTGGAACCCAAACACATCCTACAGGCTGGTGGCCATAACTCTGTTGAAGAGTGCGATACGTCTCATCCGCCTGCCCCTGACGGAACTTACGCTCATCAAAGGTCTCAACACCGAGAATAAATCCATTTCCCCCACAGCACTCACAAAAACCAGCACCGACTTGAACCTCGTGGGTGCTACCATTCAATGCATTGGCAGTCATCACACGCTTACCGGTGCCACCACAAACCAAACATTTCCGGCGAACCCTGCCCGCAGCATTGGAACATTGATCCAGAAACGTCAAAATCGTTTTTGACCGCAATTCGTCAGGATCATCTCCTGCTAATAGATTCAAAGCCAAGGCATTGCGGCCAAACATTCGGGCCAAATCCACCTGCCCCTGCTCAAGATACTTACGCGCCCTAACCATATCTTCGGCAACAGCATCGGGAGAAATCAGAGGTTCAGGCAGAGCAACCACACCTTCAGACTCAACCGGAACCTGTTGGACGGGATTCTGAGCAGACGTTTCCGCGACGGGCGCGCCACAGTGCGAACAGAAGCGGGCTGTATCAGCAAGCTCATAACCACAACTTCCACAAACCGTTACAGCCAAGGCAACACAACACGACAGACACCCCAGCACCACAATGAAGCCGGCAACGATCCACCGCCGTAATGCAGAACCCACAATGACTCTCGACCTTGCTTTGTCTATCTCTGACAACATTTGCAATAAATCCTGATCTCACCACGTTATTGGGATGTTCATAACCATTTACATCACAGATATATGGTGGTAACAATAGCGCATATGCAAAACACTTTCAAGGGGTTGTCGTCTCGCAATGGACAAACTATGATCGAGTATCTTGTCGTAACCGCAATGCTTCTATCTATAGTGGCAATTCTGGCAGTTTTTCTCTATACGTTCAAGGAACACAGTGGGCGCGTCTTGGATTTGGCCGCGTCAGAATATCCCTAAATAGGAGGCAAGAGAATGAAAGCGCGTCGCAACAAAAAAAGTGGTCAGACAATGGTTGAGTACATCATCATCGTCGTCATCATCGCAATCGCAGCCATTGCCGTCTTTGGCATCTTTGGCGATACCATCCGCCAAAAACTCAGCGGAGCCGTTTCTGAGTTGGATAGCAACAACGCAGATGCCGCCCAGGAAGCAGCAGGAGAAACCGGAGATTCAGCGCAGTGGCTGAAGGATCTCCCCGCAGAAGGCTCAAACTAGCGATCCACGATGCAAGAAGCATGCAAAGTCGCAAGCGGGCGCTTCCCTCGTATGAAGGAGGCGCCCGTTCGCTTAATAGCCTCACAAGGGGGGCAGTCGCTGATTGAAGCCTGCCTGGCGATGGGTATTCTTTGTCTCGTTTTTTTTGGCCTTTTCCAACTTTCCCAATTGGCAGCCGCACGCGAAGTGCTCAACCACGCCGCCGCACGGGGTGCACGCGCCAAAACCGTTGGATTTAACCACTTCATGGTTTCAAAAGCCGTTCGCGTGGCCGCCATTCCCAATGCAGGCCATATGCTAGTGCCAGGGTTATTAAGTCAAAACAACGTGCTGCTTGGGTTGGTCGAAACCCTATCTCCCGGTGATCTCTGGGACACAATCCTTGGTGGCGGAACCCCAATCCCCACGGCACAGCAGGACCTCGAAAGCGCGCGAATTCCCGAATATATGGGCTCCCACAATTGGGCTCGAGCACATTACATCCTCGACTATGAAGACTGGGAATCCATTCACCGTTCCATTCCCTTTATTGTTCCCGATGGCACAATCATGGACCTAAATGTGTCCCAGCACTACCCCCTCCGCATCCCCTTGCACCGAGCGTTCTACGCACCAGAGCCAAACGCCGAAGGCCTCGACACGGTGCTGCTACACGGGCGATCCAGCATCGAGTGCCACTATCCGCTATACCTTGATGATGCGGGGTGGTGATGATTCAACGCACACACAGCTTCCTCACGCGTACTCGTACGCAAAACACAGCACCATATTTTTGGAGGTGGGGCGCCCTCGCCCCGCTATCTCGAGCACACACACGAGACACGAAACGCTCCCGCTCGGGACAGGTGATGATTTTCTTCATCATGATCTTGGTCATCCTCTTCCTCATGGTACTCTGGAACTTCGATCTCCACAAACTGCTCTACGTCAAAAACGTCACACAGAATGGAGGCGACGCCGCATCACTCATGGCCGCACGGTGGCAAGGAATCTCGCTCAATGTTGTTGGCGATCTGAACCTGATGCAGGCCATTGCCCTCACTACTGGAGATGCGGCAACCGTGAATGCCATTTCAAATATGCAGGCCCGCCTCCTTATTGTTGGCCCCATGGTCGCCTTTCAAGCCTCCCAACAAGCCGCAAAGCACAACGGCATATTTGTAAATCCAGGCTTCACTGACTTCATTCGACAGCATGCAGACACGGTGCGAAACGAATACACCGCCCCCTCTGCTGACGGGCAAATGCTCTTCCCGGAACCCTACGAGGGCGCTTGGTTAGAATACGCCGACATGCTCGACCGCATTGCCAACGATGGCGTTGCCGCCGGCCCTGACAATATGCAGATCTACTCCGACATCAGCGGGGGACACACGCTATATGATATTGGATTTTATGATGCCATCGCCGGGCGAAACTGGTGCTGGTTCTATCATAATGACCCCACACTGCTCAGTGATTACGTAAACTTCTTTCCCGTATGGTGGGATGCGCTCCCCCCGCCCCCCTTACGCGAACCGATCAATAGTGAGTTCTATGGCCTGAAACTCACTAAAGAGCACACAACTTTAGAGGCTATCGGGTTGACCAGCCCCCCCCTCAACACCATTGCCCTAGAGCGGGAATTCGAATCTACAATTTCCACGAATGCCATACAAATGACAGCAACCTGGTATGTCTACAACGACAGCTGGGGAGATTGGACCGCAATGTCAGTGGATGGCCCCGAGCCCTTCCCACTTTCGGGCTCTGTCAAACAAATCTACAACTACTCAGGGGCGGACGCCGCCGTCCGCGTCGAAGCCACAACCGGCAGGCTAACTCCCGGCAGCGGCGGCGCGACAGTATCTAACACCATCGTATGGACCTCTGCCGCAAAACCGCTCGGCTATCTCAATGAAACAGATCGTCCCATGGATTTCGACCTGGTGCTGCCAGCATTCCATGATGTGCGACTCATTCCCGTCGATGCCTCCTCTGCCCCCGCAGCCGGAGGGTTCAACCTTGATTGGCGTAAACACATAGAAGACCATCTCCCCGACTATATGAACAACGGCCCTTCCTCGCTCTCAACAGCATGTTTCTACTGCCGACAGCTCCGAACATGGGAAAGCGTTGCGTTCCGACAATCCGGGGTAGACTGGCTGACAGAGAATTCAGGACAGTGCACCGCCAGAGGTGGAGGCGGCGGAGGCAGGGGCGGAGGGACACGACGTGGACACTAGCTTGAAACTTCTCTCGCTACGCTCGTTTGTTTCGAACGTCCAACATCGAACATTCAACATAGAACATCGAAGTTGGGAATTTTCTCTTCGTTCGATGTGCTTGCATCCCGGACTCGCCCCGACATTCGTCGGGATGACCAGCACTTCGGGGTTGGAAGTTGAATGTTCGATGTTGGATGTTCATTCTCAAGTTTCACACATGAATGATCCAAATCCGATCGGCGAATGTGCTGCCCCAAAACAATGCTCTGTATGCGGCCAGGCTATGATCGAGATCATTGTCGGTTTGGTGGCAATGGTAGTATTGATTTCCGGGCTCATCCAAATCGTCAGCTTCACACGTGCACAAACCGATGTCATAATAGAGGCCCGCGAAATGGCAGGAGAAATGGCTTTCCAAGATATGCCCATTTCAGCCTTTGCGGGTTACATCCAAGATATCGAAGTTGGCCCCGACGGGCGGACATACTCCAGCGACGACACCACGACTGATGCCGACGCGAGCCTCTTTGAAGCCGAGATCGTCGGACAGCTTGTCAGTCAATCTGAAGAGTGGGATACCCTCGACAACTTGCCAACAAGCCCATTCTCATCACTTCACGAATCTGACGTTCCCTTCACAGAGTTTGGTCTGCTAAGAGGAAGCGCTTCTGCAAGCGTGCCGACCGATCCCGCTGTACGACACCTGCTATACGATGCGGCCGAAATTGAAATTGCGTGTGAAGTATGGACAACATGGACGCGAGGCATCTATTGAAACGTGTTCCGACTATAATCGTGACGATCCTGCTTGTAATAACCGCAGGGGCAATCGTTCAGGGACGGGTCTTTTCGCGTTGGAAGGGCAGCAGCGATGTTGTGGGCAACCTGACGCGCTTGGGAGGCTCTGTTGCCTATTCATCACAAATTCGGCTTAATGGCGGCGAAGGCCAGTTGACGGTCGTCGGATTTGATGATGCTCTCGATACGATCAACTCCAAAATCCGCCAGATCTTTGAGCTCCCCATAACCGATATACGACAGGGCTCATCGTCATCACTGCACATTATAAGGGGGGCATCCACCACATGCCGCTTGGTTCTCCTGCGACTCGAACACACCTCCCGCGTCCTTGCCATCGCCATCGAACAAACCCATGCAGACTTTTTAAAAAGCAAGGCGCCACCCCAAAACAACCTGATCAAAGCCCTCCCCCCCTTCCCCGGAAGCATCCCCACGTTCTTTGCCGAAGATATAAACACAAAACTCCGCGTTGCCGTTGGCACAACAACCGCCTCAAGCGAAGTCGTGCGGCAATTCTACGCACGAGACCTTCACGCCAAAGGCTGGACGGCATCTCTGTCGGACGCCCAAGGAAGTACAACCAAAATGCCCCTCTATCACCGCGTCAATGAGATCTGCTGCGTGTTGGTAACCCCCACTGAGAATCCCCAGACACAACAGATAACGGTGTTGCATAAAGAGCTTGGAAACACTACTAAATAAACAATTCTGATAACGAAAGTGAAAACCAATGAAAGAAAAGATCATCCTTGTGGTATCGCTACTGTTCGGTCTGGCCGCGTTGCTTTTGACAACCCAATACCTAAAAGGAAAAGAGGCCGAGTTCAACAAACGCCTTGAAGCCATGTATGAGGGGGCTCAAAAAGTCAATGTCGTCGTCGCAAGCGACAACGTCCCCGGAGGCACCGTGCTCACAAAGAAGGATCTCGCAACAGCTGACGTATTTGAATCTGCGGCAGGCAGCCATGCCGTACGGCGTGATGATGTCCAGCAGGTACTTGGCAAAAAGGTCATGTTCCCCATTTCCCGAGGCGATGTCGTTTCCTGGGCCTTCATTGAGGGCGGAATTCCAACCACAGGAGGCCTTTCCTCTCTAATCACACCGGGCCTTCGCGCCATCTCACTCTCCGTTGGCGGTGCATCAGCCGTCAGCGGCATGATACAACCCAACGATAACATAGACGTACTGGGAACCTTTGCATTTCCCTCACAAGACACCCCCGGGCAAATGGAAACGGTAACCCTTACAATCCTACAGGATGTCACCATACTGGCAACAGGACAGACAACAGCCCGTCAACAATCTATGGGGCGACAGCGGCAATCCCGCAGCAGTTCAGGTTACAGCACGGTAACACTCGAAGTCACTCCACGGGAATCAGAGCTCCTCGTATTCGCACAACAGATGAAAGGAAGTCTCACACTGACCCTGCGTCATCCCCGTGATGTTACATGGAAGCGCGATCTACCCTCTGTCAACTTTGACCACCTCCAAAACCAACTGCCCGAGATCAACTTGGAACGACAGCGCAACATTAGGCACAAGAAGGATCTCTAAAGACTTCAGGGGCACAACAACACCAGGGGAAATCTTATGTCAGATTCCGAGCTTAAACTTGAAATACGACGACCGGGAAAAGATCCCGAGTTCTATGCCATTGAGCCTGGTATTTACACAATCGGTTCCGATAACGATTGCCGTATTCAACTCAACAGCAAAGCCGTCGACAGTCGCCATGCGATTCTCACCATTCATGAAGATAGATGCTGGATCGAAGATTTAAGCTCAACCGCAGGAACCCAGGTTGACCATACACCCGTCCACGGAAGGGCGCAGGTTTCCCGCAATCAGGAAGTGAACATTGACCGCTTCTCCCTGTACGTGCATAGCAGTGACCCTCGGCCCTCGGCGGAGCCCCCTCCTCCCCCACCTCCCTCTACCCCTCCTGCTCCTCAGACAGAAACGCAGTCCGAGACCACACCAGCCCCCGATGTGTCAAATTCGGCACGGGAACAAAAACGCTCTATCAAACAACAGATTCACAAAGAACTTGTTGAACGCATGGATCTCAAACGGCTAACCGTATCGCATATACAGCAAGACGAGCTTAGCCAAAAAGCACACGCCACACTTGAAAAGATCGTTCACGATGTGCGCCATAAACTTCCCACCGGAATTTCACCTGAAACCCTCATCAAGGAAGTTTACGACGAAGCGCTTCGGCTTGGCCCTCTGGAAGATCTGCTTGCCGACGATAGCGTGACCGAAATCATGGTCAATGGCTCTCAGCAAATATACGTCGAAAAAAACGGAAAACTTGTGCTGACGGATCAAACCTTCACGGACGACACCTCCGTCCTCGCCATCATTGAGCGTATCGTCTCCCCCATCGGACGCCGCATCGACGAAAGCCAGCCCTACGTTGATGCCCGACTTCCCGATGGCTCCCGAGTCAATGCCATCATTCACCCCCTATCACTGACCGGCCCCTGCCTCACCATTCGAAAGTTCTCCCGCACCCCTTTCTCCGATCAGGACATGATTCGTTTTGGAACCCTATCGGAAGGGGCAGCAACCTTCTTGCGCGCCTGCGTGGAACTACGCAAAAACATCATTGTGTCTGGCGGAACGGGTTCCGGAAAAACAACATTTCTTAATGTCCTCAGCGGATATATCCCTACAACGGATCGTATTGTCACCATTGAAGACGCCGCCGAGTTAAAGCTGACGCAAGACCATGTCGTTCGACTTGAATCACGCCCCCCTAACATCGAAGGGCGGGGTGCCATCGCCATTCGCGATCTCGTACGCAATGCCCTTCGCATGCGCCCCGATCGTATCGTTGTTGGTGAATGTCGAGGAGGAGAAGCCCTCGACATGCTACAGGCAATGAACACCGGTCATGACGGATCCTTAACAACCATACACGCCAACACCCCTCGCGACGTCATTTCACGCCTTGAAACGCTGGTGTTAATGTCTGGAATGGATCTTCCCGTCCGCGCCATTCGCGAACAGGTTGCCTCCGCCATCGACATCGTCGCACACGAATCTCGCCTCAGCGACGGATCACGAAAAATCACCAAAATCACAGAAGTGATGGGCCTGGAGGGAGAACAGATTGTCATGCAAGACATCTTCGAATTCAAACAAAACGGCGTTGACGAGGACGGCAAAGTCATAGGAAAGTTCGCACCAACGGGTTCAATACCTACATTCCTCGAAGACATTGCCGCACGCGGATTGACCATCGACCGCTCAATCTTTGATCCGAGGAACGGCGAATAGGAAATTATGACCTGGATCATTTCTCTTCTATATTGCGCTTGCTTCATAGGTCTAGCCTATGTTCTGCTGCGCGCGCTATACTCAGGTGCAGATGCCTATTCCGGCGCCTATGCTGAGGATACCGCTCGCCAGTTTGAAGATGTATTCCTCTTCATTCCACCAAAGCGCCTTGCTGAACTGGGCTGGGTCATTGCCGCCGTTATTTTTCTTACCGTGTTCCTTTTCGCAGGGGGCATGCAATCCATGAACGGCTCGATTGTAGGCGGCATTCTGGGGCTGATTTGCGGCGGAATTGCCCTCAGAGCCCCACGCACACTGCTCTCCATACTGCGGGCGCGACGCCTACGAAAATTCAACCTCCAACTTGTCGACACGCTCGTCAGTATGAGTAATGCCCTGAAAGCGGGCTTCAGCATTTCTCAAACCTTTGAATCTGTCGCAAAAGACGGCGAAAATCCAATTGCACAAGAGTTTGGCGTCTTTCTACAGCAAACCCGCGTCGGCGTGAGTTTTTCCGATGGACTCGACAGTCTACAGGAGCGAGTGGGAAGCGAAGACTTGCAACTCGTCTGCCTGGCAATTGAAACCGCCCGCCAGACTGGCGGAAATTTGACAGAAATCTTTGAACAGATTTCCGCAACCATCCGCGAGCGCATGCGCATTGAAAACCGCATCCGCACGCTTACCTCCCAGGGGAAACTCCAAGGCATCGTCGTGGGCTCCATGCCGATTCTCATTGGCATTGCATTACTCATCGTGGACCCAGGCATGATGCTTCCTTTTCTGCACTCCCTAACCGGTGTCATTGTGATCGCATCTGTCATCACGCTTGTCACACTGGGGGGACTCATCATCCGCAAAATCATCCGGATAGACGTATGACCACAACAATTATTTTTGAATGGTATGCCATCCTCGCCTTGACCCTGTGCTGGGCAATTGCGTTTGGAGGGGTTGGTTGGTACTGCGCTTACGCGGTCCGCCAAATCAGTTACGTCACACTTGCCGACGGTCGACGTAAAGAGCGACGGCTGCCGGTAGCCTTCCGCCTTCTCTTGCCGCTGGCCCCCAACCTCAGCCCCCTTTTCACGAAGACCGCCTTCGTCAAAGGTCGAAATGCCGCTGAACGCGATATCACCGCCGCGGGCTACGAAGGCCTCATCTCCGCACAGGAGTTTCTTGGCCTACGGGTTCTATTTCCACTTCTTCTCGGATCCCTTTGGGCTATTTTCGTCTACAGCGCTGCAACACTGGGCAGGATATCCCTGCTGATGAAGTTACAGCCTGCACTCATTTCCTTGGGGTTCGTGTGGTTTCTGATGTATCCCTCGCTATGGCTCAAACAAGCAATAAAGCTCCGTCATGGGGAAATTCGAAAAGCACTGCCCTTCGTGCTTGATCTCCTGACGCTCTCTGTCGAAGCAGGCATGGACTTCATGTCCTCCCTTCGGCGCAACATTGAACGACGGACAATTGATGCCCTTGGCGAAGAGCTGATCCGGGTCGTGCGTGAGATCCAACTCGGAAAAACCCGAAGAGTGGCGCTTCGCGATATGTCCCTGCGCGTCAATCTTCAGGAACTGCGGTCCGTGGTAAATGCGCTCGTACAAGCCGACGAACTCGGTGTCAGCATCGGATCCATCCTCCGCATTCAGGCCGACCAGATACGACAGCGGCGATTTGAGCGAGCCGAAAAACTGGCCAATGAAGCCCCGGTCAAAATGCTCTTTCCGCTTATGGTCTTCATTTTTCCCGCCGTCTTCCTCATCCTACTTGGCCCCGTCATCACCCGCATGGTCCAACAGGGATTCTAATTTTGGCCGTCCCCTGTCACCCTGTGCGGCAATAATGCGAGATTTCGCTGTAAATGCTCACATTTGCACGATTCGATAGCACCGAACCGGACGACGATCAGGGATATTCTCGCATCGTCATCCGTTCTCGTCGCCCGTTATCGTTATCCGATGTGACTGTGGCGTTCATGACAATCGCCCGATCCTTATGGCGCGACGCCTTACAAAAGACGCACCCCCCACAACGATAACCGCCACACACCCGCCTCATCACTTGCACCTCTCAAGAAATCGTAGTAGTTTTACGGGCGTCATGTCTCAAAAGAGAACCAAAATACAATTTCCGTGGCTGCCCATGTTTATGGCCGATTTTCTGGCCATCGTCGCAGCCTACTACGCCACCATCTTTCTCCGTTTTCATAGCGACCTTGGGATACACATCTACGGGGCGCTGCCAAAACTAATCGTAGACCAACACATGGGCTTCGTCGGCCCGGAATTTGAAGCGTTCTATCTTGAGAGCGCGTTGCGTATCATTCTCATTCTGACAACAGTGATATGCCTGCTATACGCCATACGCCAACTTTATGCGGGACGTCGGTTCCTTCTTGCACAACCCGAAGCGTGGAACATTCTGGTGTCCAATGTCATCGCCCTCGGCATCTTTTATGCATACTGGTACCTGCAACGAAACGTGTATCATCCCCGTAGCATGTTCGCATCGATAATCGTTCTAAACACGGTTCTGTGCATTCTCTTCCGGCGAATCACATCTAAACTTGAGCAGCACTTGCGACAACAGGGAGCCATGGAAACCTGCAGGGCGCTTCTGGTTGGATCGGGCGAGGAGGCGGGGTTTATTGCCACCATTCTGGAAATACTACAACCTCACGGCATCACGTGCATTCGCAAACTCCAGCTTGATCGACAGGCTCCGTTCAAAGATCAGTTACAGTCCATCGTAACGACCATCAACGAAACACAAGCTGATATGCTCATCTCCGCAGAAAAGGACCTATCGGTACCCCAAATTATGCAGATCCTTGAGAAAACCGCCACACTCGGAGTTCCAACAAAAATCCTCTCAGAAAAGCTTGATGTGCTGGTCTCCCAAGCCAAACTCCCATGCGACATCATACATGGCATTCCACTTGTTCACTTTGGAGCTCCTTCCAAGAACGGCGGAAAAGGCAGGATCCGCCAAGGTTTGACCATCGCGACCGCAAGCATCGCTTTGTTTCTTACGGCCCCACTGCTTGCAATCATTGGACTGCTCGTGCTTATCACCAGCCGTGGGCCTGCCATCTTTGTTCAGGAGCGAATCGGAGTAAACCGCAAGCCATTCCGCATGTACAAATTTCGTACCATGCACAACAAATCTGAAGAACTTCAGGCACAAATCGAAGAATTCAACGAGTCCGCAGGTGCACTCTTTAAGATCCGCAAAGATCCGCGCATCACACCCGTCGGGCGATTTCTACGTCGATTTAGCCTCGACGAACTCCCCCAACTGCTGAATATCATTAAAGGCGATATGGCCCTTGTCGGCCCCCGCCCCCTCCCCCAGCGCGACTTTGAGAACTACTACGAAGACTGGCACTATAGCCGCCACGGTGGATTGCCGGGACTCACCTGCCTCTGGCAAATCTCAGGGCGCAGCAACATCGACTTCCATAACATGTGCATCCTAGACGTCTACTACCTGCGCAACCACACGTGGATCATGGACATCGACATCGCCCTCCGAACCATCAAGGTCGTCCTCTTCGGAACCGGAGCTTATTAAATACGTTGTCTTTCTTTAAGGGTCCTCTGACAAATCTATGGGTAACAGAAAGCCATTTTAACCGCGGATGGGCGCGGATGGGCACGGATAGGGACAAAAATGGACAGAGTTGGGATTTGAATCAGGGCCGTTCTTTTTCGTATCAAGATATCGTACTGCATTGAAATACTGTTTTTGCATCCCTATTCCCATTATCCGTGCCCATCCGCGCCCATCCGCGGTTAGATCCCCCTGGCAGCACCCACACATTCTCCGGAAGAGCCTTCTTTAATAGCCTTCATCGTGAAGCGATTTAGATTCCATCGCAAAATAGCGGAAAACTTATTATGACAACGAATTCTTTGAAAACATTCTATGAACGAAGATATGCCAATGAAAGTTCACTAGGCTCCATAGAGCCCATTAGAAACATGAACATACCTACTTCACGCTTTGAGGCTATTGTAAGGTTCTTTCCAAGATTCTTTCCGGGTGGGAAGGTCCTAGAGATTGGTGCAGGAAACGGGCGTGTTGCAAAAGCGTTACTTACATCTGAATTAGCTATCACGAATTATACTTTAGGAGACATTAGTCGACCTCGAGTAGAAGGTCTTCGAAGACGACTAAACGATGACCGAGTCAAGGTAATGGAGATGGATGCCGAGGATATACAGGAGAGCGAACATGGCAAATATGTCGTCAACGACAATAACACTTCCCGGGTGACGACAACTATACTTCCCGTCTCG
>CAZNWT010000119.1:0-12981 GCA_964576795.1 uncultured Victivallales bacterium | reverse complement strand
TCATAATATGCCAGTGACGATCAACTGACTAGGGGGTGCTCGACCGGACGCTTACTGTCTGGGGGGAATTCCTGCAAGATAGCCGACAGGCAGTTGACAAGAGTTGCGACGCCGTTCTTGTAGGGTATCAACACGCACGTTGACAGCCCTGCGTCAGTCAACCGCACGTCGGAATTCACTTCGTTTTCCATGGCGACACACTCCGTCAAACAAAGGATATTCTGTACCTGCTCAAGCCCCACCGGCAACCCACGATCTACAGACGTGACGGAACCAACAGATGGGGAACGCTTGCCGGTCTGAAAAGAATGCTGTCGAGTAACGCGCAGTTGTGTGTGCAGTAGCATTTTTTTTCTCGGATCGACCGTAGTTGGTTCTTAAAAGCACCACTCTGCATGATCGTGCCCCACGACTGCTCTGTGACATTACCCACCGATGGCAGCATTTCACAAGAGGAAACCGAGCCGTCAGCGAGTACGACCATATGCGCACTTCCGCTCAGGCAGGGAATCACCTGCCTCTTCTCCTCAAGAATACTGAGCGACAGTTTCCATTGATACCTGTGGTAGTTGCGCAGAATGCGCGCCGAAATTGGATTGCGTCCGTAATCGTAGTTACCGAGTCTTCGTAGAATCTCAGGACCAAGTCTTGTCAACTCATCGGCGGGGGGCAGCAAGACAGACGAGTCACGCGGGTTACCCCTCAGCAGAATCACCGAATGCATGTCGGGTTTGTGCTTCTTGACCTCGTCCATGAGATCGAGGATTTCGCCGCTGTTCTCGCGTGTTAGCACAGTGTTGATCTTGACTGAAACACCTTCAATACCACGCAGATCTTCGAAGGTGGACCACACTGCATCCCAACCCCCGTCTCCCCTGATGCTGTCATTTGTCTGCTGCATTCCATCTAGGCTAAGCGAAATCGCGAGTTCTGAATTTGTGCTCTTGCGTATCGTCTTCACAAGCTCGACTGTTCGTTCCCGTAACACGCCGTTGCTGGGGATCATCACCACGCTCGCATCAAAAGCCGAGACAATCTCCGGCAAATCGTTCCGCAGGAACGGCTCGCCACCCCCAATATCAAGCCAAAACAAGCGCCCGACTTGCTTCGCAAGAGACTGGCAGACATCAAGCGGCAAGTCCTGCGGATTCGTGAAATCGACGAAGCAGTGTTTACATCTGCAGTTGCATCGATTCGTTACGTGAAGGATGAGGTGCTGCAGGTTGTGCCGTAGCTGGTACTCAATATAGTGTTTTTGAAACATTGTCCATTCCGTGACAGAGTCTTCCCCTGTCGCAAAGTCCACAATCGTGTCTGAGACCGCGCGGGCACGCGCCCGCCACAACTGCCCATTGAAAAAAGATACGTGCTCGAGACTATGTCAGAACAGGGCAGGAAACGCAAGACCTACAAGCAGAACCGTGTTGGCAGATCCCCCCGCCTCCGGTGCGGTCACGCACGCTGCCCTTTCACCTCGCAGGAGCAATCCTCCCACTCTTCGTGAGCTCGTCCAGTTTCGCCTTCAGTTCGGCAACACTCTCGGGGTGCTCGATGAAGTCCATCATCAGCTTTTCCATTCCCCGCAGCGTCCATGCCCGCTCGTAAAGCAAAAACCCGATATTGAACACAAGGAGGCAATCCAGCGGGTCGGGGAAGCTGTAGTCCTTGAGGCTGGGCTCCATCAACTGGGGGGGCTTTGACGATCCCTGTGTCCTTATTCACTCTTCGATCCCACACGCCCCCGAACATATCCCAGAAGAGATCGTTGCCCAACGCGGTGCAGAACTAGCCCCGCTCTGATTTTCCGTTTCCAGTAGGTGATAGCCCATCAACGGACCCAGATCCTCAACCCCGCAGCTTATCAGCCGCTTCACCTGTGAAGTCAAATGACCATGCCACGTAGGGCGGCGCCTGATGGTCCTGGGTCAGTTTCACCATATCGCGTCTATTCATCTGCCCTCGTCCTCTGTCTCTACAGCACGTCCCGGTTGATAGAAGCGCCTGCCATTGCCATGCCTCTTATAGGTTCAGATGCTCTCTTTGTCTGTTCCGTATCACTACGGAAGGTTACCCGCACAGCAAACCGCCGCACCCGCCGCCAACCTGGCCGGTGAGGCCAAAGGTCTGCTCGCAACAGGAATATCCTCCCAACGACAACTCAGAAACTGCCCCTCCCAACCAACAGAATCAGTGCCCTCACCCAACAAACGCTATCCTGCATGCGGAGATTCCACGTCATCACCACAGTGGGTATGTCCCCACCCACCCCCATCTGCGAGATTGAGCGCTTCCTCCGTGAGCCCGCCTCGACAATTCCTGGTCGTCGCTTCTGGATAACCAGTCAGAAAAATGTCCGCTGTCAGCACTCAGAGAAACATCTGGACAGGTGTCAGCTAGCAGGTAGAGTAAGCGCAGAGCTAAAGGGGGGTGGCTGGCAATACGGAAGGCCCTGATGAATTTTGCATGTGTTTCCTAGCATTTGGCTTTGATAACAGGCAGATGAGCACGTTGTCTAGCAATAATCCGTGGATAACAGGACAAACTATTGCCGGTCAATAACACGTTCGCCGGAGGACGAGGTATGATGGAAAACCAACAGAAGACACAAGAAATTCAAGACAGCCACTGGTCGGAGGACAAACGTGCGCGACGCAAGCCAGACCATCCTGTCGTCCGCGCCACGTTTGAGCCGCTGGCTGGTATCGTTGCTTCCTCCATTGACAATCCGAAGGACGCTTCAGTGCTGGATGTGGGATGTGGAAATGGCTTTCTGCAATGGGCACTGCAGCGTCGATTCCGATCTGTTGCCGGGCTCGACTACTCTAGTCAGATGTTGGAAGTCAATCCGTGCATGGAGAAGTACCTTGGCTCCTGCACGGATCTCCCATTCCCCGACAAGAGTTTTGATGTTGTCGTAGCCGCACATTTACTGCATCACCTAGCTGAACCTGAGCGTAAGCAAACTCTTGTGGAGATGAGCAGGGCCGCACGTAAAGCTGTTATCTCTTTTGAGCCGAACAGAAACAACCCGTTAATGTTCTTGTTTTCCACAATCAAGCCGGAAGAACGTATGGCAAAGCAATTCACTCGATCCTACATGCGCAGATTGTTCGCCGAAGCAGGGCTTGTCAATGTCCATGTAAATGTGGAGGGTTGAATGGTGCCCAACAAAGCGCCTACTTGGTGGTTACCCATTGGTCGTGCTCTTGGCCACACCCCTCTTCGACGGCTCGGGTTCGATATCTGCTCGGTTGTCCACATCGACCAGTCGCGAGACGAGGCGGCGGACACCCATTAATTCCCTGGTTGCAAACACAAGAAGCCCCTCTTCGAAGAACTTCTAGTTCTCCTTAATCTGAACAGGCGATCACGACTCTGATTCAATTTCCGTACAGTAGGTCGAGATGAAGACATCTCGCCAAACACCATGGACAGCGACACGAAATAGCCGTGCGGTCCTGTCCACCGCAGGTTCGGCATAGACTTGTTCTAGAAGTGCCCATAACGCGTGCTGTCATGCATTTGCGACTTCGACAATATGCTGCGCCGGCTCTTCTCTATGCGTTGGTAGTGGTTATTCTGCTTCTCGTGTTCTGGTCGACATTATTTTCGAGCACGCCGATTTCTTCTGTGTATCAGGCTCCGACGGCGCTGACACAAGACCACCAAGCCAAGCTCCGATGGAGCCGGGAGACCAATGGAATCTTGACTCTTATCGGCCACTTCTATAAATCACAATTACCAGCGTCGCTACGCTCTGATTCCCGGCCGATATCATCCCAGAATCGGCGGCCGATTCGACCGGAATACGCAGCCTCGGAGCAAGAGAGAAGGATGGCGCGCCAGCGCAGAGCTTTCAGCCACATCGAAGGTATGAACAGAATGACAGCACCGAAGTACAAAGCGGGGTTTGCTGAAGCAAGATGGTTCTGTATGCCTGAAAGGTCGCTCTTGAATAGTAGCCAGAAGAAGAGCGCGGCGCCGACCACCTTGATGCCATGTCGTTTTAACGATTTCGAGTACCTGTTCATGGGTGCAACGTACTCTCACGTGCAGAGGTCTTCAATGTGGAAGTTTGAACGGCCTGTACTGCCCTATGGTGGCCCGGGGCTTTCGCTGCTTTCCGCAGTATCGATCAGAGCGCTGAAGCTGCCAAGTGAAGCCCCTAAGATATGGACCGATCCGATGATGGCCACAGGAAGGATATGGAAGAGGATTCTGGCACCACTGTTGTACTGGTTGATTTCCACGTTGGGGAAGAAGGGGAGAGAGTAGATGAGCGCGCGGACGGTGAAATAGACAATAAGCGCGAACCCGTAGAGCCTGAATGATCGGCTGTGTACGAACGTTGCGTTCAGAACTGCACAAGCGGCAATGAACAGCCAAATACCTCCCCACGCGCCTCCTTCCAGCAGCCCCTCTCGGTAGGATACAACATGCAGAAGGCCACTCAGGGATCGGACCATACCACCGTGATTAAAGAAGAGAGAGTACAGAACGATCAGGACCAACAGTGTGGCTGCGGCCCTTGGCACTAAGGGGGCCAGGTTCACCTTTGTCCATCGCAGGTGAATGATGACATATGACAGCGCATAGATGCCAAGGAACCCCCACTGGATGGTGTTTGGGTCGTGGCCGCTGTGGCCGGCCATGGTCTTGAGAACCTGGGACATGACGCCCACTGAGAGGAGGGGGAGCAGAAATGCCAGGTATTCCTCCTTGCGGATCCCGTGGGTGCCGATTGCGAGGGCGACGGGGATAGCCGCATATTGAACCATTTCCGTGCGCAGGAGCAGGCAAAAGGAGAGGGATACCGCCGAAAAGACCAACCAGAATCTCGTTCTCTCTTGTCGGTACAGAGAAACTCCGACCAAGGAGAAAGCGTAGAAGAAGCCTGTTAGCAGGTTGCTGTGCAGATAGTGCGAATTGTATAGGAAAGAGGGAACGGATAGGAGAAGTGCAGAGGCAAGCAGCGCCAGGATAATTCTCTGTCGCCTCTGTTGCACCGTTGACGCCAGGTCCATGAAGGTCAGCCGGGTAAATGCGGCAAGGAACCAAAACGCAGCGATTGGTACGCAACTGTACCAGAACTCGACCCCAAACAATCGGCTGCCGGCCCAAAGGGCGGCCAAGGCAATTGGGCCTGCACTGGCCATGGTTGCTACCAACTCGGGGCCGCAGTTAGGCGGCTGCAGCGATCCGCTCTGCTCGATGAGTGCCCCTGCACCTGCGATGTAAACGTATGAATCAGGGGTGAAGAACAGGTAGCAGGTTGTGCTTGCAGCAATGCTCACGGCTACAAAGACAACGAGGTAGACGGCAAACCATGTCACGCGTTGCCGCAAAAAACCTCTTTCCTTTAGCGTGCTCTTCTGGAGAGTGATGCCAATAGCAACGAGTGCAAGGCAAGCCAATAACATGACGGGTAGCACGTAAGGCACCCGGAGCACAAATATCACAATAGAGAGGATTGACCATGCTGCGAAACCTGCAAATAGCCCGAGCATCCCGCATAGGTGGGGTGATAGGACGGGCCACGGAGCGAGGATCATGAAGCCTAGCGTGAACAGGAATACATTATATAGCAACTGAGATATCATTTGGATGACTGTCCTTCTACTTTCTTGCCAAAGGCGCTACGACAAACTCGTTGTTGAATATGTAGATACCCATGTCTCCGGATGGGTGTCTCTCTCGAACCAGGTAGTATGTCAAGTTGTTGGCTCGTTGCGAATGAAAGGCTCTCCGCTTCAATGCGTCGATCCCATCTTTGGTTACGAAACATTTGTATGTGTCCACAACAATGGTCATCGGATAGGCAAACTCGATTAGGCTATCCTGCCGGAATCGGAAGTGGGCGTAGTACTGCGCCCATTCATCGGTCTGTGCCTCGGGGAAGTGGAGTTTGATGGTGGAGGGATAGTAGTCGTGCAAGAGCGTCCCCAGCATGGGCGAGTTTCCGTCAACGTCGCTGCGAAAGATAGACATCAGGTTCTTCCCTGCGGGCTTTATTGCGGAGAAGTCACTGATCCATCGGTCTGCATTCATGACCAATGTGGCGATGCTCAGAGACAGGATCACCACTGAAACTACTCGGCATGCCCAGCGGTCAAGTGCGAACGAAGACGTTATATCTTGATGCAAGGGAGTCTGCTGGCCCCTACCATGCATTCCCGATATACTGCCCTTCTTTCTGCAGTTCGCGTTCTTGTCCAGCCGTTCTGCCATATTCAGTCACTTGTGCTGTTTTAGTTCTGCGGGCGGAGTCTCCTGCCGCCAAACTACATCAGTTTACCTAGGGGCAACGTACCCCCTGACCGTGTGTCGGGCAATCACTTTCTTGTTATTGCCAACGCAAAACGGGGCAGCGTAGAAGGCTGCACGAGAAAGTAGAGAATTTTCCCGTGTTGATGACGAGTGATCAGAGGTGGAGGATTACTCCACCTCTATCCTGAAATATCCCTGCTTTGGCCAGTCGGTGCCTACCGCAATCGTGTTGGTTCGTGGCGTCGAGGTGATTCCGTTTGTGAGGACGGTTGTCGCATCGGTGATGTTGCTTCCGATCAGCACTCTGTACGTGCGGATCACGGCGCTCTGCCACGATAGCTGCATGTGACCCCTGGCTGCATTGAGGTTCCCGAATATCAGCACGAAGGCCGAGTTTATTGGGTTTGTTTCGATGAACCATTCGTCTTTGTTCGTCAGGATGGGGTAGCAGGGAGTTTGAATAGGTTGGGAACTCCGGCAGGGATAGTCGGAGAGGGAGCAGAGGGGGGGGAGTGGGGAAAAAGCTGAAATTGAGAATGAGAGTTCTGGGTTCCGCGTTCTGGGTTCGGGGTTTGGAGCTGATAGGCTCTGCTGGTTTGAACAGCCGCCTTTTGTGCCATACGGCGTGTCATGGGAGGAAGCAAAGGGAGCGGAGGAGAGGAGAGAAAAGCTGAAAGCTGAAATTGGGAAATAGGGGAGACCACAGGCTGTGGGCCACGCCGCAATCCGGCAAAAGCAGGCGGGCGAGCTGTGGAGAGTGGTGTCAGTGTTTCTTTTGGTTAAGGATTGCTGAGGTGATGTGGCGGCCGAAGTTGGATAAGTCGGCAGTTGCACGTTGACTGATTCAGCGTGCGGATGAATTATCTATTTGACATATGGTCGTCTATATGTCAAATAGGGATGCATGAAGACGAGGGTGTATTGGCTTGGAAGGCTGCAAGAGTTGTGGACGGAGAAGTCTATTGTCTGGCTTTCTGGTGTTCGCCGTATTGGAAAGACCTGTTTGTGCCAACAGCTGCCGAATCACAACTATCTCAATTGTGATCTTCCCTCGGTGCAGCGACAGCTACAGGATCCGGAGTTCTTTCTGTCTCAACAATCGCCAGCGAGAACGGTGGTACTTGATGAAGTGCATCGTCTACCGGATCCAAGTCTCTTGCTCAAAATCGCCGCAGATGAGTTTCCCCGTTTGCGCATTCTCGCCACAGGTTCATCTACTCTGGACGCTACCCGAAAGTTCCGGGATTCGCTTACAGACCGTAAGCGATCTCTGAGACTGCCACCCGTACTATGGCAAGAGTGTATTGGTCGGTTTGCCTGCGATCTTGATCGTCGGCTGCTTCACGGTGGCTTTCCAGAACGGTTGCTGGCGTCAAACCCCGATTCAGGCTTCTACGAGGACTGGATCGACAGTTTCTATGCCCGCGATATCCTCGAGTTGTTCGGTATTCGGAACAGGATCGGCTTTCTATCATTGCTCCAGCTTGTCTGTCTGCGCAATGGAGGTCAACTGGATGTCAGCGATCTTGCGAAGGAGTCCGGTATGAGTCGCCCGACGGTTATGTCTCATCTGGATGCCATGGAAATCGCCCATGCTATTATCCGAATTCCACCCTATCACGGTGGCGGCCACCGTGAAATTGTTCGGCAACCCAAGATCTACGCCTTTGATACGGGGCTGGTTGCTTATGTGCAAGGATGGGAGTCCATCAGAGAGTCAGACCGGGGGGTATTGTGGGAGAATCTGGTTCTCGATGAGCTGTTGGCGGTTCACCCCCGCCGCTCGATCCACTATTGGAGAGACAAAAGTCAGCGTGAGCTCGACTTTGTTGTCGATGCTGGTGGTGGCAAAGCGGATGCCATAGAAGCTAAGATTCGTCCTGATCGGTTTAATCCTAAAGCGCTGACGGCATTTCGAGAGCTGCATCCGGCGGGGAAGAATTTTATCGTTTCTCCGCTTGTCGATCAGCCCTACATGATTAGCAGCAACGGATTTGCTATCGCTGTCTGCCGGCCCGATCAGATGAACATGAATATGCTTTAGTAGGACGCCGTGGGCGCTCGTGGAGCTGAAAGAAAAGCTGAAATTGGGAAAGCTGAAAGGTGAAATGGGGATGAGTGTTCTTTGTTCCGGGTTCGGGGTTTTTGGGAGTAGACTGTGGACGTGATATGGTTTCAGTCAAGCCTCTGGTTCTCTATGTAGGTCGGGCATTCTTGTCCGATCAGGTCAGGCAGGAATGCCTGACAGACATGGAATTGAGCCAGAGTTCTCAAAGGATCTAAACGTCCAATAACCTAGTTTTGGATCTTTCCTTGGAAGTTAGATGTTTCGAGTTTCGGGTTCTGGGTTAGAAAGGGATGAGGTGTTTGAGTTGAGTGTTGATGGTGGTGAAGTCTATGGCTTCGGGGGCGAAGTTGGTGGGAGCCCATTCTGACATGTCGTTGTGCTCAGGGTCCTTTGGGTTGCTGAGGATTTCCAGCAGGTTCTCGTATCCCCAGGGGCCTCCACAGTCTTCGGGTGGGCAGGCGCGACGGCCTTTGATGCATTGGGGGATGTGGGGCTCTTTGTCTTTCGGCAAGACCTTCTCAACCGTGATGGTGTGCTCCCAGCCATCGCCATAGTCGTATGTGTAGAGGATTTTTGAACCTTCATCGGCTACCTGACAGAGCAGGACACCGGTTTCGGATTCTTGTTCATCCATGTCAAAGAAGTCGTCCGCACCGTCGGGTGCGTAACGGACGCCGTCGATCTGAAAATCGTGCAGGTGACAGTCGTCCCAACCCATCGCGGTCTGGATGATGAAGTGGAGGTATTCCAGTGTAATTCCTCCTGAAACAAGGAGTCGGCGCCATATTGGTGGTCGAATGCCTTTTAGCGTGACCTTGAGTTGGTAGATGCTTTCGCTCTCGGGGGGAGGGGAGGGGAGTATACGAAGTTCAGGGCCCGATGTCGCGGATGTGACTTTCTCAAGTTCGGAGAATACCGTGTTAAAGTGTTTTTCCATGAGATCGAGCGTCTCGTTTATCTCGTGGATCTCTATTTTCGAGGAATCTTCGTCACGATTGAGTATGCCGAGAGTCTGTGAGAGAATGCCTGTAAGTGATCCGAGAGCCATGGTTGGGGCTTCGGGTAGATCTACGACGGGGATGTTTCGGTTATCGCAATCCCGGAGCCAGATGGTGTGTTTGTTGAGCATATCGAGAATGCGTAGGCGCAGGGGGGCTATTTCTTTATCGTGTTTTGGGGTGAAGTTGGCGCACACATCATCCCAGAGCTTGTTGATAAATGTTTCGAAGCTGTCGATCTGCGCCTTGTTATAGAATGTCGTCTCTTGACGGCCTGAGAAGACCCTTAGCATAGCCGCATCAAGTGTTTTCTCACCACGTGAGCAGGCGTCACGCATGTATGCCTCGATTTCGTCATGCGTTGTTGAGAGACCAAGATCATTCAGGATGGCTTCAAGGGAATCACGTCGACCGGTTATGGGAGTCCTTGCAGCTTCTGCGGCCCGGTCGATTAGGCAGTCGGGCGAGGTGTCTGTATGGGTGAGAAGGATGCCCAGCGGGGTTTGGTCAATAGCGATTTTTTTGCTTCTCGCTAGAAAGCCGCCGAGGTGCAGGGGTGGATTTTTGTATAGTGATTTGGGGCCCATGAAGAGGGCTTCTGAGAGCTGGCCGGAGATGTCGCCAAAGTAGTCACCCTCTTCCCATGCCTGGTAGATGGCGGCATCCATATCCTCAATCCATTTCTGAATGCGGAGTTCAAGGGTATCGGGGATGCCCGGAACGACCTTCATCTCATAGATTCCGAGAGCCCAGTCTTTGACGGTACACAAAAAAGTGTCGCTGGGTTTGAAGCTGTGTCGCGCGTATACATCGGTCATATCGAAAACCGTGAGGGCAACCTCTGGGTTGCTGTTCAGGTCGCCGTCCAGGATGTCGTGGTTGCTGTCTTGGTCGGCGGCGAGGTATTGGAGCGCACCGTGGTGACCGTAAAGGGAGAGGTAGAGGAAGAGATCCTGAATGGGTTTTTGGTCGATACGCATTTGGATGGGGGAGTCATTATCAATTGACAATTGGCAGGCCGCGGGGAAAACGTCGCGCTGTAGAAATGGCATGAAGCGATGTCCCGGAATAAGGATATTTGCCTCTATTTCTTCTGGTTGTGGCGCGATGAGAAACTGCGCGCCCTTGAAAAACCGGCACCGAGGGACGTATATGTCTTTCATTTCATCGTAAAAAAGCCATTCGCTTTCCATCAGTTCTTCGTCAACGGCAGTCCAAGAATCGGATGGGGGTGCAGTCATGCGGCTGACAATGTCAGGCAGGGCGTCATCCGTCGTGAATGGGGTGGTCTTCTTGGCCACGCAGTTATAGACAGCGTCTTCAAGCGACATGGGCTCTGGTGATGCGATATCAATCATGAAAAGATAGTAAATTGGAAATTGGAAATTTGAAAGCTGAATGTCGAAATACTCGTCGTCTGCTGGGGCTCTGCTGGTTTGAACAAAGAGGTAGCAAAGATAGCAAAGGGGGGAGAAAAGCTGAAAGTTGCGCAGCCGAAGGCAACTGGCCGGTTATTGCCGGCAACGAAGTGGCAAATTGGGAAAGCTGAAATGGGAAACAAATTTCAGAGCTCTGGGTTTGGGTGTCTCTACTGGCTGGGGATTGTTGAGGTGATGTGGCGGGCGAATTCAGGGAAGTCTTCGATGCGCTTTGTGATGATTGAATATACGATATTCCAGTCTATGGCATGATATGTGTGGACGGATATGTTGCGGAAACCGACTGCTTTCTTTAGGCGAGTGGCAAGTTCTTCTGGGATGATCTCCTGTTTGTAGAGAAGATCGAAACCATCCGCCATTGTTGCGGCCGCTGGTATGTTGCGGTCGGCTAGAATGTGTGCAGCAATGTCGACACAGGTTTGAATCGCCCGTTCCAAGTTGATGCTGATGATGTCCTGGCAATCGTAATCACCGATCAGCGCGTCGACTGACGTTGGGGTTTTGGCGCGGATCCGCGCAATGCAGCGGCTTAAAGCATCGAGTTTGGATAGGATTACCGTTTCATCCATGAGCGAATGCCTCCACACGTTTTCTTAGTGTTCTGTTGTAATAGGGCATGAAGTCGGCTTGATTGTACCACATTTTCAGCATCAGTTTTGCGTACAGGTTAGGGTGTTTGTTGAGGAGAATGCGGCCGTTGCAGAGCGACTGTTGCAGAATTGGGCCTGAAACAGCCGTAAGGTCGATGATGTCGATTGGGCAACCGAAGTTTTCTGCTAGGTCGTCGATTAGTGACATTTTCTCTGCGGCAGAGAGCGGGCGTTCTGCGGCGACTGCAAGATCGAGATCACTTGTTGCCGTGGCCCGTCCAGTTGCATGTGATCCGAAGAGGATTGCCAAGCTGATGTATGCGTGATGCTTGAGTACATCTTCAATGTTTTCTTCAACGGTCGCCATGGTTGCTCCTGTTGTTGTCAAGTATCCGTTGAGGGGGGCTTGGAGTAAAGCTAGAAAGTAAATTTGAAATAGTTAGACGTTAAGGGGTGCTGGGGCTCTGCTGGTTTGAACAAAGAGGTAGCAAAGGACGCTGAGGGGGAGTGGGGGAAAAGCTGAAATTGGGAAAGCTGAAAGCTGAAATGGGGTGGGGATTTGAGATGTGGACTGTGGAGGGTGCTGAAATTGTGTTGGCGGAGTTTAAGGTGTCGGGGGGCCAAGGTGGAGTAAGTCATCCTGGTCCTTTGGGCGTCCTGATGCCCGCTTGTTGCTGATCAGTTCGCTTAGTCCGACATAGTTGATGTTGGTGGCCCTCTCTGGTCCGCTGAGTGCAACAGATGTTCGGCCGCCCCACGCCTTCTCAAAAGTGACGCCATCAATGGTGTTGATGAGATCAAGTCGGTTTGGTGGGACCCCGAATTGCACAACAAGATCTGGTTGAAGAAGCTCAGCAGCATCATCAATGCCGGGGGCAGGCCCTTGCCAAAATTCGGTCAAGGCTGCGTAAAGACGGGTGACGTTCTCTCCCTCTCGATCATAGAAGATATCCATGTCACCTGTTAGTCTCGCATAGCCGTAGTAGATGACGGCCTCTCCTCCAACAATGAGATAGCGCACGTGGTGTTTGTGGAGAAGTAGAAGGAATTCAGTCATATCAGGCGAAAATGCGGAGGCGTCTAATTGCTCTTTCGGCATGATCTGATTTCCTTTGGGTGCCCGTAAGCCTTGCGCTGTAGGACGCGTGCAGCATGAATCCGCTGCGAGGCTGACATTGAACGCTGTTGGGTGCGGTCCCACTCATCAGCGGCCTTGAATGAATGCGAAATATGTACAACCCGTTCCATGCCTATATACTACTTGCATCGAGGGTGGTGTTCAAGCTTTGCTAAAGCGGGTGGGGGGCGAGTGGGGAGGAAAGCTGAAATTTGGAAAGCTAAAAGCTGAAATGGGGAACGAGAGTTCTGGGTTTCGCGTTCTGGGTTTGGGGTTTGGAGCTGATAGACTCTGCTGGTTTGAACAAAGAGGTAGCAAAGGAAGCGGAGGGGGAGTGGGGGTGCATATGTTTTGTCTGGTCCTGTGTCTTGACATTTGATGGGGGTTCGGTAGTTTATGCAGTTCTTTCCCACTTTTGTGGGCGATTAGCTCAGTTGGCTAGAGCATCTGGTTTACACCCAGAGGGTCGGGGGTTCGAGTCCCTCATCGCCCACCATCTTAA
>CAZNWT010000118.1:0-13015 GCA_964576795.1 uncultured Victivallales bacterium | reverse complement strand
TTTCCTCGCGACAGGATCAGACCCCCGGCATTGCCGCCTATTTGGAACCGCTGTAGCGAGAAGAACGTATGACAATCGCAGAAATAGTAGATAGTAGAGGCATCACAGAAGTCCTCCATTTCACGACTCATCGAGGTGTTACCGGAATACTTGCCTCAGGTGTGCTGCGTTCGCGGACAGCATTACCCCAGGACGAGTATCTGGAATTCGTACGAATGAACGTCTGCAAAGATCGTTCCAGAGACGTGCAGTGGCATGACTACGTCAATCTTTCAATAACGAGCATCAATCAGCGGTTGTTCCGTATTGCAAGGGATAACTGGCATGGTTCGATGCCTGGCTGGTGGTGTGTGGTTTCGTTTCACCCCGAAATCCTCACGCACGAGGGGGTGTGGTTTACTACCACTAATAATATGTATTCAGGGGTTAAGCGGGCGCAGGAAGCGGATGGTTTAGAACTAATGTTTTCGCAAAGGAACCATCAGTACTTGACCCATTTCGCGCAACGAAACGCCGATACACCAGCAAATCAACCGACATGCTATCAGGCAGAGGCTCTCTACCCATGTGGCATCCCTATTGATTATATTCAAAAATTTTACCTTGCCGATGATGATACGGCTATAAAGCTTGAGAGCATCATCGACGTAACACCAGATTGTAAACCCATACCTTGCGAAGTGGACGCGGCATACTTTACAACTTGAGAGGGGTAGCCATGAATGACTTAGATAAGATAAAGAACTCCATGTTGTGGAGTGCCTATGGAGATGCACTTGGTTTCATTACGGAGTTAGCCGATGTCCGCGTCCTCAAGATACGCACTGGTGGTATAGATCACATTGAACGGCTCATTCCCTGGACCAGAAGACTAGGTGGACGTTACGGAGTAGCCTACAACCTGCCTATGGGGTGTTACTCAGATGACACCCAGCTTAGACTGGCCGTCTGTCGATCCGTACAAGATGATGGAACATTTGACCCTGACACATTCAGCAAGGTGGAGCTTCCCATCTTCCTTTCCTACTGTTTAGGAACCGGCCTGGGAACCCGAGCTGCTGCTGAATCACTTGTCCGCCAAAGCGTCCAATGGAATACCAACTTCTTTAAGACAGGCAGGTCGATTTACGTAAATGGGGGAGGCAATGGAGCAGCCATGCGTATTCAGCCACTTGTATGGGCCTGTGCGGAATCCACATCTGACAAAACACTCCTTCTCAATGTGATAAGAAACACCATTATCACCCACGGACACTTCAACGCTATTGTCGGGGCGTGTTTCCACGCTTTGGAACTGCGTCGATGGATGGCAACTGGAGCCCCTCCCGACGTGGCCACGTTGGATCATACGCTGGACTGCATTGAGGGTATTCCCGATATCATCCGGAAGGATGATGAGCTTTCCCTTATGTGGCTCCCCGCGTGGGAAAATGCTTCGGGAAAAGATGCAAACGCTGCTCTTTCCGATGTTATGTCAACGATGCGCGAAGACGTAAAGAAAGCCAAATTAGCCTTGAGCACGAGACGTAACGAGCAGGAAAAGTGCTATACTAGCCTGCTGACTGATTTGGGGGCCCGCGAAAGGTCGCGTGCAGGGTGTGCTTGCAAGACGTCTCTACTGGCCAGTGTTCTTGGGCGACTCTATGTCGATGCTCCGTCAGCGGGACTTGTAGTGGCTGCGAACGAACTAGGGAGCGATACTGATACTATCGCCACAATGGCAGGAGCGCTGCTGGGAGTGGTACATTCTTCAGAACCACCGGAAGATGTATTGGATAAGGCCTATATGCTGGTAGAGGCCGGGCGGCTTCACCAGATCAGACAAAAAGAGCCGGTTCCCAGTCATGCGTATCCCGACATGGCCACATGGAGACCTCCACGGGCGGCATTAGACGCCACCTTGCTAGATGGCGAGTCACTCTACTTGAAAGGTATGGGCGCACTTGTCCCCGTCAATGACCCGATTGAACAGAAATCACGGACCCCGGTAATGTGGCATCTGTGTACGCTCCCCTGGGGACAATCGGTTATCGTTAGACATCGCCAAACGCCATCGGCCCTAACTCCCGAAGACAAACCAGTTCCTCTGCGAATGCCACACCGAGCCCCCAAACACGCTGGGCGGACACAAGGACAGATCCGGAAACAATCCGACACGGAGCAGCTTGGGTTTCTTGGCTTCAATCAAACAGAACCGGAGTTTAAGCCACCGGAACAGCATACCGAAGTGGACTTCGAGAAACTTGTTTCCGAGATAGTGGCCGCAGATTTCACGCCTGCGGCAATTGGAGCGCGACTGTTGACCGTTGCGTCTGGTCCGGAGGCACTAGGCCGTGCTGTAGAGCTGTCCTTAGCACTGGCCAAAGTCGTACGTAAAAAAAGGAAATCGCGAAGCCGAAAGGGGGGCTCCGCTAGAGACATTGATAGTTTGACCGACAAAGTCATCGTTGGTGGGTTTGAACCAGCGGAAGTAGGCCAAGCTTTTCTAGACCTCGTAGGGACTAAGAAGAACGAATGGATGCTTGTGGCTTACGCGGCAATTATTTCCAAGGCTCGTGTTGTTCGGGAAAGACGTAAACAAGGATTGGAGCGTTAGCGGTGCCCAATGGTTTATACAGAATGGACGGAATGATATGAGCGAGAATCAGCAGATCGAGTGGAAAGAAAGCTGGCACGACGAGTATTTCAAGTGGTTTTGCGGTTTTGCTAATGCGCAGGGCGGCACACTTGTCGTCGGGCGGGATGACAAGGGCGTCATTGTCGGTGTGGAAAACGCCCTGAAGCTGCTTGAAGTGTTGCCGAACCGGATCCGAGATTTGCTGGGGATCCTGGTGGACGTGAATCTCAAGTCCGAGGATGGAAAGGATTATCTGGAAATCGTGGTTCCGGCGTATCCGTCGCCAATCAACTACCGGGGGCACTATTACCATCGCAGCGGTAGTACAAATCAGGAATTAAAGGGCAGCGCGTTGGATCGCTTTCTGTTGGCTAAGATCGGTCGCCATTGGGATGACGTTCCCGTACCCAATGTAACCGTGCATGATCTCGATCCCGCAGCCTTCAAACACTTCCGCAAAGCGGGGGCCCGTAGTGGGCGGGTGGATGCCGCCATCTTGCAGGACAGCAATGCCGTGATTCTGGACAATCTCCAGTTGCGTGAGAATGCGTATCTTCGCCGGGCCGCGATGCTGCTATTCCACGAGACGCCCGAGCGGTTCGTGCCGGGTGCCTACGTGAAGATCGGGTTCTTCCGAAACGATGCTGATTTGGCCTATCAGGATGAGGTGCATGGAAACCTCTTTCTACAGGCCGAGAAGACGTTGGATCTGCTACTGACAAAGTACATGAAGGCGTATATCAGCTACGAGGGCATACAGCGTGTGGAGCAGTTTCTGTTTCCGCCAGACGCCATGCGGGAAGTGCTACTCAATGCTCTGGTGCATCGTGACTACAGCACCGGTGTTCCGATCCAGATTCGGGTCTACGAGGATCGCATCCGCTTCTCAAACGACGGTCGGCTCCCTGACGGTTGGACGGTGGATCGCCTACTTCAGTCCCATCAGTCAAAACCGTACAATCCCTTGCTGGCGGGAGCCTTCTTTCGCTCTGGCGATATTGAGTCTTGGGGGCGTGGCATCGACAAGATTCGGGGTGCCTGCAGCGAACACGGCTCAGAGTTTCCGGTGTTCCATGCCGAATCAACAAGTATGACTGTTGAATTCTTGGGCGAGGTACCAGAAGTCATTATGCCCAACGACCCACCAGGGTTGGTAGGTGGGTTGGCAGATGGGGACGCAGAGTCGGGGGTCCATCCTGCAGGCACTAAGTTGGCACTAAGTCGGCACCAAGTTGAAATCCTGCACAAATGCCAACATGCAAGCACACTGCTGGACCTGATGGCGATCACCGGACGGTCGGATCGCACCAAGTTCAGGCACCAAGTCCTGAGCGCTCTGCTGGAGTTCCGTTGGCTTGAAATGACAATCCCCGACAAGCCGCGCAGCAGCAATCAGAAGTACCAGCTCACGGCGAAGGGACGGACGCTGCTGGAGGACCGTGAAGCATGATCCCCTCCGTCATATCCAGCCAGGTTCAGCGAGGCATCGAGGATTTTCTGCGTACCACGTTCCCCGGCGGTCCCCGCGAACGAACAATCACCTACGAACCCCCCTTCGACCGCAACGACCGTGAAGCTGACTACGCCACTGCCTGGAAGGCATCTGAGCAAAGAGGGATTGGATGAACCCTACTGTAGTCCATTTTGACATTCCCCTCATACAACCCATATAGGATTACGCATAGTGGCCGACTGCAAACAGTATGGAAACTCGCAGGTGCCCTTTGGCAGCGGTCGCCTGTTTGCAGACGAAAAGGGCGTGGGGCCGCAACGTCGACGCCCCCCGAGACGTAAACAGGAAACGCCCCCTGTTCTCAATGGATCAGAAGCACTGCTGAGGTTGCCTTACATAGGAGAGCTGCAGCGGTGCAATGAGAATGGTTTCGCGTTCTTCAGTTCTCGCCCCGACGATCTGTTCGTTCATATCCATGACAATATCGGCAAGCCGCTGGACGACATGGGTGGACATGACGGTCGGCTGTGTGCCTATGTCGTGGGTGGACACCCATTCAGGTATTCAAATGACAAACAGCACTGGGACGTTAGTCCGGTCCAATGGATGTTCGTGGATAACATTGGAGACGGGATAGACAAGGCGAACTACGCGAATCTGCGCCGCCAAGCCCTAGAAGAGTTATCTCCAGCTGCACTGCGTGAGGCCCTCAATGCGGATTGGTACAGAGATCTGTGGAAGCGCAAAACCGGACGGGCCCCCGAAGCCCCGCTGAAGGCGGATTCGACCCTCAACGCAGTCGTACATGAAGCTCTCATGAAGTCCCCGGATATGGGCGAGCTTCTTCAGTTGCTGGAGACGGCTCTCGGCTCTCCCTGGTATGGATGCGGACGTGGGAGTACGAAACCGGCGCTGAAAGAAGCAGTGAGGCCCGATGAGTGGCCGCTGGAAATCTTTGCAAACAGCCAGCCGGGATTCGGATACCAAGGGGTGAGTAGATCTCTGGAACTATACGGCGAAATGCTCCAGGAACGTGCTGAACAGACGAGACTCGTATCCATTGACCTAGAGGGTGATAAAGAGAAAGTAGTGCAGTATGGCTGGAAGAACGCCCTGGGGACTGAGCTACGGGAGAACCGGGACGGGCTGACCGACAATGACCTTATCGCGGCGGTAGAGGAGAGTATTATCTCTCCCCAAGGCACCTTGTTCATCGGGCACAACATTATCAAGTGGGACCTGCCGATCTTACTATCCCACGGCGTAACATTGCCTGCTGAGACTAAGGCGTGGGATACCCTGTTGGCTGCCTGGTTGCTTGAGCCCTGGAAGCGTTCGCACGCGCTCATCGTGGCTGAGGATGCTCATCGTGCGGACGCAGATGCTGCAACGGCCTTTGCCTTGGCAGAGAAACAAATCGGTCGGTTCACGAGAGGGCTTTCCCGTCGACCTACTAGTATCCACAGCCTTGTTGACCATCTGTATGAGCATCCAGAGGCCATGTCCGCAATAGGTGATCGAGTTTATCCTGACATAGAAACGGAGTATGCAGGGAAATCGTTGCTAATCCCCACTGAACGACTGAGAGATTTCAATTGGAAAAGCGGATATTATCTGTGCGTAGCATCGCCGGAACATCGCACATGTGATCCCGTATTGAAGCCGGAGGTCTGCAGGCTAATTGCTGAGACAAACGGGGCTATTACAACGAAGATGATCTGCATCATCGTGGCCGATGCCAACCAACATGGAGTGGTGGTCAGGCTGTCTATGCTTCCGAGATGGTTGACTGGTGATGAGCTTTCGCTTGAGTTACGAAAGGCTCATGTCGACTCTAGTTCCAATCCAGCTGAACAGGATTCCCTTGTCCGAGTATCCGATGATCTCTTTTCGCTTTCAAAGGAAGAGGTGCTGAGCATCTTGGTAGACCCGCAACTGACTGTTCTTTTCCCAGAGGCGGTTCTAGCAGACTGGCAGTCTGCTTATACAGAACGCCTTACGGCCAAAGAAGTGGAGACGCGTTTTCCCGGCTTGGTTAAAAACGCGGCGAAGCGATCCCTCTATCCTGCCACAGATCAATCAGGTGACACGCGGTGGCTATTGTATGAACCGGGTGGAGCAAAGGAACACGCTCCACACTGGCACGTTCTTCCCGAGAGACTTGCGATTGAAGGAGGCGATTTACTTTCGGACAAAAGCTCCGATATCCGTGATGTTTCTGCCGTGCTGCCCAGATGGCGGGACGGTGCTGCGTTGAGCTTGGATGTCGATCGACTCTTTATTTCTCCTGATACGGCCAACCGCCCCTTGTACCTTGCGGATATGGTTCATATCATTCTGAACCTAGTGCAGGAAATTCCTGAGGATGAAGTCCTGCTTGTTGCGATGAGGTCTGCATCAGAGGCTGAAGAGCTCCAGAACAACCTGGCTCGTCTTTCCTTGACCCCACTGCACTCATCCTCGCCGTTACGGCAATTGGAGCGGGTCGTTAAAGAAGGACAACAGATCCAAGTCTGTTCGATCGAGAAGTTGCCCGCCTACCTGGATGCAGCGGGTGAAGATAGTCTAAATGTAGAGATTCAGGTGGCCGTTAGTGAGCTCCCTCTACACCGATGGCATGCTATGCTTCATGATCCGGAGCCAGTTGACGCTGCTGAGTCGACAGAGACAGACTTCGATGAGTCAGGCCTTGAGGAGGATGAGGAGGACTCCGCAGGATCGGTATCAGAGATTGTGGTTCCTTCAATGGGGGTTCCGCTGTCCTTCCAAAATATTTACGAGTGTACTGGAGTCTTCCTCGATGCGTGGGTTCGTTTCATAACCCAGCGCGACAACGACTCTAAGAAACGCGTGATGGTGTTGGACCAGAGAATCAGCCCGCGCCAAGCCAGCAGGTTCGCCGGTCTCCAATCCCTGAATGTTGCATTCTTTGATCTCCCTGAGCTTTTGGACCAAGAGACGCTTAAAATCTATAATCAGGTCTGTTTTCCCAAGAAGGAAGAGAAGTATATTCCCGGAACTTACAGGGATTATCAGGCATTTCTCAAACAGAATTGGAAATATGACGATTTCAAGGCGGGCACACAGCAACCAGCCATCAACGCCCTGCTCGCAGATCGGCGAGACATGCTGCTCCGACTCCCAACGGGCGAAGGTAAGTCGATCATCTTTCATCTGCCTGCCTTGCTGCGCGGCAGTCACTCCGGCAAACTTTCTGTGGTCATTACACCTCTTCGCGCCCTCATGCACGATCAGGTGCAGGGGTTGTGGCGGCGGCATTTTATCGAATCTGTCGATTACCTGAGCGGCGGCCGAGATGCATGGCTTAATAGTGAGGTGTACCAAGGCGTCTTGGATGGACGAGTGAAGCTGCTGTTCGCAGCTCCTGAACGTTTTCGAATCCCACGGTTTATCGACGCGTTGGAGCGGCGGCGTCTGATGGATGGAGGGCTGGAGTTTGTCGTTTTTGATGAGGCTCACTGTGTCAGCCAGTGGGGGTTCGAATTTCGGCCGGATTATCTCTATGCGGCGCAATACGTATCGGAATGGTTCAAGACCAAGGAATTGCCTGGGAATCCTCATCGTCTTCTGCTCACATCGGCTACAGTCACAAAAAATAATCAGGAAGATCTGCAGCGGGAGCTGCAGCTTAAGCAGGGAGAATACCACGATCTTCCTGAGAATATGCCTCACCCTATCCAGGATTTCATACGTCTGGAGTCTTTCGACATTCCCGGCGCCGACGAGATGGAGAAATTGGCAATTCGACTGAGACAAATTCAGACAATCCTAGCCACATTTGAGCTGAAACAGAGCGCTGTTGTAATATTTGTTCGAAGGCGCGTTGACTGCCATATGATTAGCGAGGCCCTTAATTCCTACGCAGCCCGTCCTGATTCTAATCTCGCAGGTCTGGTAGCGCTGCCATTTCATGCCGGCTTGGCCGAAACTCTAAAAACGGAAGCCGTTCATTTGCTCAAGGCTCGAACTATTAATGTTCTGGTTTGTACTAAGGCCTTTGGCATGGGGATGGATATCCCTCACCTGCACGCGTGTATTCATAGCAGACCTCCTACCTACATAGAGGATTACCTGCAAGAGGTGGGGCGTATCGGCAGGGATGAGGGAGAACGGGAGAAGAGCGGGCACAAAGAGGTGGTCGCCTCCCTTCTCTATGATCAGGGGGACCTTGAGAAGAATCTAAGCCAGCTGATCGAAAACACGGTTCAGCCAGCCAACCTGCAGGACTTCTTCAACTACTGCCTCAGCGAGGCCCCCAGATGCGAGCAAGGCGGAGAAATGGTCTGCTTCGTCAATTCGACTATAAAGATCCATGAGCAGAAGGAGCTCAAAGACACCCGGGTATCCAGCAGTCTCTTCTGGTTGGAGCGAATGAAGGTGCTGAAACTGGAAGGGCGGTACCCGCCGTTTGTTAACATTATGATAGATGTTCAGTTGCTGAGAGCAGCGGCAGGCTCATCAACACTCACGGCGCGCTTGGCCGCAGCCATTCTATCTTCAGTGGATGAGACCAGCCGCGTACTGAGCCAGAGCGTCCCGGCAAAGAGACGTCAAGAAGAGGAGGCGCACACAGATGGTTTTCGAAGGTTCGTAAGAGGACTGGTTCGGGGTGTACTGGCGCTTATCTCCGAACCCATACAGAGCAGCGGTGACGGTCATGCCGCCGAAGCGGCGGTGAAGGTTGAGCTGGTGGGGGACGATCCGAGACAAATTAAGGCGAGTATCGCAATTTCTCACCTCATATCAGCTCTAGGGGGGATTGAAGTAGATGACTTTTATGAAGGGTTACATGACCTGACTAAGGCCCGGGTCCTATACGTGAACAAAAGCTTCCTGATTAGGAAACGGGAGCGGCAGAGCCGGCCAGGGTTCTGGGATCTATTGGATCGTACCGTAGACAAACTGATTGCAGATACTGGTGGGCGAGCAACGGTGGTTGACCGGGATGAGTTCGAAGACGAGTGCAGGAGTTGGTATCAGGAACGCTTGATCGAGGTCGATTCTGCAGGCTCGGAGGATGACCTGTCCGACGCCGCACTTTCTCGAATAGAGCGGATCGCAAAATGGGATGCCTACCGTTCTGTTAGTAGCGCATTACGCATAGTCCGGTATGCAGGACTGGAGATAAGGGAAACCATATCTTCCGAAGGTGTCACTCAGTATGCGTGGGTAGTGCCGAAAACCAGCCATGCGCAGTTCTCACGTGCCGTGCAAGCCAGGTTGGCAACGCTGCGCAAAACAGTCGCCTGGCTGAACGAAGAGGATCCATCCGGGGAGCATGATGATCCTCAGGTCTTTCAGGTGCCACTCTTCGAATTCATGGAGGCTGTCGGACCCGACGTCCGGATGTCAGAATTGAAGCGAATAGTCACGCTTGTTGAATCCTCAGGCTTTTTTGGATTCGAAGATACGGAGGACGACTGGGTCTCAATCGTTACGGTCAGCCGAAAGGACGCGTTGCCACCTTACACCGTTGAACCGAACGATGCTTCTCTCGATGGTGTACCTAGTGACTCCAACGATGAGCTTATCCATGCAACCTATGTGGAAATGGTACTAAAATTCGAGCTTCAGAAGGTTCGCGCTCAATGCATGCAGTTGCTCGCCCTGATGCCGGAAGAAGGAAGAAAGGCCTTTATTGATAAGTACTTCGAAGCGACGGGATGCGAAAACCTCAAGGCGCTGATTGAGAATACGGTGGGTGATATAGGTGATGCACGACTAGACGAGTTTCCTGGCCTTATGCAGTTGATGAACCAGGTCAGACAAAAACGCTTCGATGATGAAATGGTAGGGCTCAATCCCGAACAAGAGTCGGTTTGCATGGCCTCATATGCCAGCAATCTGCTGGTTAATGCTGGGCCTGGATCTGGAAAGACACATGTTCTGATGATGCGCTGCGCGCACCTGATCCATCGACAGGGAATCACGCCAGCAGAAATCCTCGTCTTGTCTTTCAACAGGGCCGTCGTTGCTGAAATTCGAGAGCGCATCCGAGAGCTTTTCCACGATTTGGGATACGGAAGTTATGTGAATCGGTTGGATGTATCGACGTTTCATAGTTTTGCGCTTCGTCATCAAGACGACACCGAGTTGTTTGAGGATGATGCCATAAGCCACGCCGTCCACCACTTTGCCAATAGGATGTGGGACGAACCGGACTTCGTCCAAGAAATTGCCGGCAGTTACAAGGCTGTCTTGGTCGATGAATTCCAGGACATGAACGAAGACTTCTATCGAGTCGTAAGGCGTCTGACAGAAAACTGTTCTGGAGGCACGATGGTCATCGGTGATGATGACCAGGATATTCTCACATGGAATCGTTGTAAGTGGGAAAAGGACCATAGAGAAACGTGCCCTAAAGAAGCCGTCCATTACTTTAGGAGCTTCAAGGAGACCTTTGCCCTCCAAGAATACAAGCTGAAACTGAACTACCGATCCGTGCCGGAGATCGTCGCCCGGGCTGAAGGCATGATTGCGAAGGTGAGCGGGATTATCGGTTTCACGAGAATGAAGAGTGATACGAAGTTAGAGGCTCATCGAGAGGGCGCTGGGCTAGTATCCAACTTTGCTGACACTAAGGACTGTGTCGAGCTGATCAAAGACGCTTTTGAGTACTTGGCCGATGATGAACAAGTGAGGGAACGTGATGGTCGTGGAGCAAGCGTGGCACTGCTGTGCCGATCCAACAAGGAGTGCCGGGCATGGAACAAGATGCTTGTTGAGCAAGCTAAGGTGGATCTTCCACGCGTCGACATGCTCGGATCAGAAGACTTCGGCCTCTATCAGCTTCGACCGACGGGTGCGATTCAGGATCTGTGTCGAAAACGCGATGGGTATGAATTCGTAGAATCCTATACATGGGAGTTGTTGATTGAAGAATACCGGACACTAGGACACGCAGATGCTGAACTTCAGATACCCTACTTGAATTCTGTATACGAAATGGCAGCGAGAGAGAAGGGCCGACCAAGAATACGTAATTTGGTTAACTTTATCCAGGAAATGAGGACCTCGGATGTCGACCGATTGGAGGGAAAGCACGGCCACCGCAATCAATCCAACCGCCTTGTCATTTCCACCGTCCATAAGGTGAAAGGTCTTCAGTTTGATGCTGTTATCATTCTTCCGTCGGACGCCTCATTCCCCTTCATGACAGGGAACACCGGGAAGGTAGATGCTATAGATTCGGCTGAAGAAGCCCGGCTCTACTACGTGGCTATGACCCGTGCCCGTAATCGACTCTATATGGGCTGGGGCCGGAGGGAGAAGGCTTGGTATATGAAGAAGCACCTCGATGCTGCCAATCCGAATAGTCATGCTTGTGTACTTGAGGGAAAGCCCACCGATACTTATGTGTCATGGCCAGGACAAAAGGATAACGTGAATAGCAAGTTGCAGGAATATCTCACCCAGAATGTATCAATAGGAGACCCACTTAAATTCAGAGGGAATACACTTTTACACAACGGAAGAGAGATCATTGTTCTGTCGAAAAAGGCCAATGACGCACGGAAACAAGTCGGCGCACCTCCTTTTGCAAGGGTTAGTAATATCATCCGATATGCCTGTGGCCCATACTTCAAGAAACACCAACCTAGATTATGGGATGAGTTGCACCCCGCAGTGAAAAAGCGAGGGTGGTTCTTTACTGTGATTCCAGAGGAATATGGTGCATAAATTATGGCTAAGGAAAAGGGCGAGGGCCTTCTGTTCGTCATGAACGATGCCCCATTAAAAGAGCAAATTGACGAGTTTAGCGGTACGAAAGAGAAAACAATATTGAACCACAATCGTAAACTGCAGCACGAAAAGAGACTCAATCGGGCCGGTTACACTCAAGACGGGAATTTGAAGGTGTGTACTCTAGCATGATCCCCTCCGTCATATCCAGCCAGGTTCAGCGAGGCATCGAGGATTTCCTGCGTACCACGTTCCCCCTATCTAGTCCGTTCTTCCACGGGATACTGGATCGCCTGTTTGCTGACAGGAATCAGTTGTTCAAGGGGCCGTACATATCCGTGAAACTGCCATTCCGTACAGGTTCCGTCGGTCGCGATTACTTCAAACCTTTTGAGATGGAGTTTGCGCCATTCCAGCACCAGGAGAAGGCGTTCAAACGTCTTGGCGGAGACGAAGCGAGGTCGACGTTGATTTCAACCGGAACAGGGTCTGGTAAGACAGAGTGTTTCCTTTATCCTGTGATGGATTATTGCTGGCGGCACCGTGGGGAACCTGGCATCAAGGCCATCATTGTGTATCCGATGAATGCACTGGCCACAGATCAGGCAAAACGCATTGCCCGGTTCATTGACTCCCATGAACAGTTAGATGGCAACGTGACGGCGGGACTGTTTATCGGTGGGCAGGCGGATAACAAGGGCCAGGGAGCCATGGATCGGGATATGGTGATCACCTGCAAGAATACCATGCGGACGTCACCGCCGGATATTCTGCTGACAAACTACAAGATGCTGGACTACCTTCTGATTCGACCGAAGGATCTCCCGTTGTGGAAGGATAATGCCCCTGAAACGTTGAAGCATCTAGTGGTAGATGAGTTGCATACCTTTGACGGTGCCCAGGGCACGGATTTGGCCTGCCTGATTCGGCGACTGAAAGAGCGTGTCAAAGCGCCGGATCGACACGTTTGCTGTACAGGAACATCCGCCACGCTGGGTGGAAACGATGATATTGATGAGTTGAAGCAATATGCATCAGATATCTTTGGCGAGCCGTTTGGCAATGGCGCGGTGATCACAGAGGTCCTGCTCTCGCCCGCTGAGTTTTTTGGTGAATCGTTCATCACCCGTAGCGGGACGCCAGCGGAAGGGCAACGCGCCCAGATGAATTCCGAGTCGTTCGCTGGCTTGTAACCGTTCACGGGGTAGAATAGCAGGAGTGGGGCAGAAAACCAGCGTGGT
>CAZNWT010000117.1:0-13362 GCA_964576795.1 uncultured Victivallales bacterium | reverse complement strand
CGTCGCCGATTTTGCCGCCAAAAGCGGCGAAAACCGCAAAAACTCAAAATGGCGGTGTCTCCTTACTCTTGTTGGAACCGCCGTTCTGTCTTCAGATGTGTAAGCTACAACATACCGAGACACCATTCAAGGTGATACCGGTCCGCGCGTTCCGATCATCCTATGTGGTAACTGTCTTCAATCTTTATCCCTTGTGGTTACGTCCGTCGAAGGACTGCCCTAGCGCACAGCGGCGCCGTCGGCTAGACCTCCGAATGAGAAATGGAGCATCAAAGAGTGGGACCCTTTAGGGAGAGTACAAGCATGCCTGCTGGATCTGGAAGGGGGGTGTTGGGTCACCTGTTCCACGGCGTGGAATAGGGAAGTCCGGGGGGAAACCCGAGCAGTTCCTGCGTTGTGCACACGTCCAGCGCCTGAGTACCCGCTCGCTTCGCTCGCAACCCTAGGACTCGCTGCGCTCGAACAGGCGAAGGAAACTCGCTTCGCTCGAACAGGCGAGTCGCCTTCGGCTCGGGGTCTCGCTGCCGCTCGGTCAGGCGAAGGAAACTCGCCTTCGGCTCAGACAGGCAACCCCCTACGCCCCGCCGTATCCTGCTGCCACCGGACGTGTCACGCAACTTGCTTGAAGCCAAGTTGAGCGCCACGTCCTCCGTGGTTGGTGATGTCCACCGCTCCACGCCGTGTCGCGTCCGCAGGAATCGCGCCGTCACTACGTTCCGTCACGATCCCTGCTTGGACGCACACGACGTTCCGCTGCGTGTCTGGCAAACCAACGCTTTCCGCATCCTCGCGGCTACGCCGCTCGCTCAATCCCGTGCCAGCGTCCGCCTCCGCGCAACCCGCATTGATACTGCACACGCATCTTCCCCGCTTCCCAAGGCCATGAAACGCGCCACCAGAGGTGTCACGCTTCATGCTGGAGAATCGCACGCGCAACGGTGGTCGGCAATGCTGACGGTGGTTACACGCGCTCTGAAGACCCCGCCCCGGACGTCCGGGGCCGCAAATGGTGTCGCTGTCGCGACCTCAGTTTACTTGTGTCCCCGGCGATCCCTGCCGACAAGCTGTCGGCGGGACGCGCCCACAAGACGGCACATGCACCGCGCCAACGCTTGGCGCAGGCTGGTGCCGGGTCAACCCGACTGCGTCGGGCTTCCACGGTGTCGAGCATAGCTCGACCTCTTTAAGTCTTCCACAGGCTCCCCACAGGCTCTTTCGGAAACAGGTCACAGTCACGGCCAACAGGGCCGTCCGTCGTCACGCCGAGGGCGTGGCTCATCCGCAAACCCACCTCAACGCCGAGAACCGTGCTTCCGTCTTCGCTCTGCGAGCTTCGCCGAGACAAGTCGCACTGGTTCTCGGGCTCCTTCTCCATCAGCAGCTTCTCACACTAGCGGGACGGTTGCGTTATACAGTAAGGGCGGATAAATATTATCTGACGATTAGCGTTTTCCGTCTGACGATTATCTGACGATTAGTCCGTCTCTTTGTACACGTAGTGCCGGGACCGTCCACCGCCGCGCGGTTCGGCGATCCCTAGAGACATCAACCCCTTGAAGTCTCTGTTTGCCGTGTCGCGCGTGACACCGAATCGCTCCTCGCAAAGGCGACTTGTCAATTCCTCGCCGCGAATCAGCATACCCGCCATTTGCTTTTGGCGGGCGTTCAACTTTCCTTCTGCGGAGGGAGGTATGAACTCAGCCACTTTCTCTGCGGAAATACGTATTCGATCCATATTCTCTGCCGGGCCGAGCAACGTGACGACGACGCAACCGTCATCGCGGGCGAAAGTTGGTCTGTCCAGACCGTGGTCCAGCATAGCCCCGGTCATACGCATGATACCCGTGCCCCGGTCTTCCATCGCATCGAGCCAGGCAAGCCCCTGGGCCAGAAGTGGATTGCGGGATCGGGATCGGCCCCGGCCGTTCGCGATACGGGTCAGGCTCTGGCCACCAGCCGGGAGGCCTGGGCTTGTGACGACGACACGATCATGGAATACCTCGAACGTCACCTTCACGCCAGCTTCCCGGTAGTCTCGGTGTGCAATTGCATTGACGAGCGCTTCGCGCAGCACCGTTTCCGGGTATTCGTCGACACGTACACGCTGCAACCCCACCACGCGCATAGGATGGCGTGTGTTTCGCTGAACAAACCGGACAGCATCATCCAGAACGCTGGTGACAGGGCCACGCAGGAACTCATAGTCATCAGCACGCGCTGTCCGTTCGATGCCGACATAGGCATCAATCTGGATACGTGCGTGTGGAAATGCTTTGGATGGGTCCGGAGCGAGCAGGAGAATGCCTGCGGCCGTTGCGAAATGCGTATTCGCTTCCGGGTTAAACCAGAGGTAACCGCGATCGACAAGTTGCTCACGCACATCTTCGTTCGACAGCGAGTCCGCGCTCACGTCCTCGGCCCCCGCCACCATCCTTCGCCCCAAATCCTTATCGAGATCCTTCCACTCAACAACATCCAGGCGCTGCCGTTCGAACAGGTCGGCTACGGCTATATTTTGAGCGGCGTCACGATTATCATCCGCCGTCGGCGATGCGTCGTATGTCGTCTCGACATGCTCGACCAGACGGTCTCGTACGACCTTCTGTAGGTCTTCGAGAGTCTTGAAGCGGCTGTACGTGTATCCGTCGCCTTTGATCTCGGCGAATAGCTGCTTTGTTTCCGGGTCACGTGAGAACGAACGATCGCCCTTCACGCAGGGGAGAATTGGCAAACCGCGTTCTTTCGCGAGACGGTACTCCTCATGAGTCGCCGACAACCCGGTGTCCGCGTTCTTGTCTCCGTACTTCTCGCCAAGGATCAGCAGGCAAACGTTGCAGGTGCTCAGCAGATCAAGATAGCCCTTCTTGTTGGGCATCAATGGAGCCGGGGTATATTCAAACAGCCGAGGTGCCGTATGCCTCTGAAGGAATGCATCAGTCGACAGAAGAATCTGTACGGCCATGCGTTCTTCGGCCAACTCCTTCTGTACTGAGCTGATGAATATTTTCAATCTTGCCACAAATGGACCTCACCAATTCTATCTCAACTATTTCTCATCGTACACCAAGCCAAATGTATCACGTAGGTTCGGCCTGGACAAGTTTCCGCCCGACTGTCGCCATACGTGCACATGCTCCCATCTTCCCGCCTGTCGGGGCGTCGCTGCGCTGGGCTATGTTTCCCGGCAATACCAACGGCGATTTGCAGGGCGTACAGGAGCATGGGCGGACGGCACGCTACTGATCCAACTTCGCACACAATTGCCACCTTGATGAGGTTATTCCGCCAGTACTTCCGTATCACCTTGCGCTTACTATCAAGCGAACAAGGCAGCTATCTAGTGGGAGAGGGGGCAGGCTGCGAACGAAGATGGTTGACTCGTGGCGCGCCCGACGAAAGGTGAACAAGCCGTTCGACCTCAGATTGCGGGATAATCAGAACGTCTTCGTGACTTGTGAACCAGTTCTGAAGAGCCGTTGAGACGGCGTAGAGCGAGTTCGGCGTTTCTTCAAGAACATAGACTTCCTTCGGCCATGGCGAAGGTGTCGCGGCTTGCTTAAGAACGGCCTTGGTTGTGGGGTACTTTCCTCCGCGGCTCACGGGTATATTGTTGTACACGACGTAGCTGTAAGCAGTTGCACAGAAGTAGTAGGCGGAAAGCAGAAGCGGCACAGCGATGGCCCAGACACCCACTCGATGGCTCGATTCCCCAAAAATGTTCGTCAAGTAACGGACGAGATAAATCGTACCGATCAACAAGAAGACGGTAAGTACATAGTACAGACTCATAGCAAGGAACCCAGGAAGCCAGGGGATTGCACGGAAGATGATACAGTCAAACACAAGAGTGATTGCGAGCGCAACTGCTCTCAGTGATTGCACGGCAACATTGGCGCGTTTTGATGTCAAAGTGTTGTCGATCTCCGAAGAGAGCTTGGGAAGGAATAAAAATGCTTTTTGAGATGAATCAGCCATACGGATTATCGGTAAAGCAGGAAGGACGGTAAGCATCGAGAGCAGGTAAATAGGCAGGGCTTGTTTCATTCGCATGGAAAACCCGAATAAGTTGACGCTTGATTCCCATTCGAATTCAGTAACGAAGATAGCCCAAAAGAGGAAGACGAGCAGGAAATTGGTAGTGATGATAACGGGAATGACAATGGTCGGGGTGATACGTTGGTTATGCTTTACCCGTCCGTGTACAGCCATATTGACGATGAGTAACGGAATCGCGGCAATGAGCCCGGTCAACATGAGAAAGACCCATCCGGTCTCGATATACTGGGCCTTTAGGAGAGGAAGCGGTGGGATACCACGGCTGCGAACGTAGAGAGCGCTTACTAAGTAACCAGAGATATAGATCAAGCCAAACAGCATGGAGCCGACCTCGGTCAATGAAAGGCCGTCATTGAACTCCTTGAGTTTCAGTTTCATGATTCCTCCTTCAAGATCGGTAAACCGACTCCGAGCGTCCAAGCGTAGCACCAAGGAATGTGTATCGCAATGGTCGAGCGCACTGCCGAATTAGGCCATGCTGAGTCAGAACTCGTGCATGGAACTCCATGGAATGACCGTTTCTGTGGCCTGCATGTTTCCCGCGTAGAATTTGCATCGGAACTCCCATGTGCCACCGTGGGCGACGGAGTACAGGGCGTCATCCATTCTGTAGGACACCGGACAGCGCACGCGGTCCACGAGTTGAACTGTCTGCCCCCGGAAAATCGACTCGTTTGAGGAAAGAGTGAATCGCTGGTAGCGGAACACTCCGACGGTTACGGGGTGCTCCTCAATCTGATAATCATCGGCGGCACACTCGACGGGAACCTCAACAGGAAAGAGCAATTCAAGCGTGTAGCCTTCCTGCTTACTTGGGGATTCGTTCGTGAATGCGATAGTAAGCCAATAGGTATGTACATCACCGTTGCTGGACGCGTCTCTAGCATGGCCAACAGCCAGGGCGGTATTGAGCAACTCGCCGCTCTCCATCTTGACTTGCCTCTTCAAGGGAGCCTGCGGCTCGTGGGTCATGTGGCTCCCTTCTGGGACGAAAAACCCCTCCGCCGCCGCGACTTCTTTGGCGTGAGGCGACTTCGGTCTCACAGGAAGCTCTGGAACCTGCTCAAGCAACAGGCGGAGTCCCTGGGCAACACTCTTGAAGGCTTCATCAGTATTGTGCCAATGCCGACTGGTGATGGCCTTTCCGTCCTTGGGCAGAGCCTTGAAGCCGCCAAGCTTAGGAATCATCCAATCACAGTCTCTAACGATGATGGGAACAATTATTGCTTCACCTGCCTCCTGTCGTTCCAGTGCACGTGCAAATTCTCGCTCCATGCAGTAGTCGGAGTCCATGAAGGCCGAGCTGACGAGCAGGAGATACAACTGCGCCTGCTCAATTTCGGTGGTTACATGATCGTCAATCACGCCGCCTGGCGGGATCTCTCGATCGGTCCAAGCATCAAGCAAGCCTTGCCGTTTGAGAGCCGACAGGTGCTCTTTGAGTTGCGACAGGAGTTCAGCGTCGGTGTGGGAGTAGGAGATAAAGGCTTGCATTGTGAATTCCTCGCTTAGGGCTCGCGCTGCTCTGTTGTTCGCTGGATATTCAGCGACAAGAGTCGGTCAAGAATCTGGTCGTCGGTCATGTCGTCCGGCCAGCCGTAGGCGGCGCTGACGGCAGCGTCAAGAGCACGGTGGGCAAGGTCAAGCCATGTGGGACGGTCGTTATAAAGGCGGGTTAACGTGCGCGGCTTCTTGTCGCTTGGATCGTCTCCCGTAAGCCATGTGTCGCGCTTGCTGGCCAGCTCACTGGACGCATCGGCAATTGCTGTGTAGCGGGCGTCGGTTGTGGGCTCGTGTCCCGGCGGCCAGGGCATCGGGAACGTCTCAAAACAGGTGGTAGGCGTATAACGTGCACCACTTTCTTGCTCTCGGAGTTGTGTGCCCTGTGCTCGAGACCAGATCTCGTGAGCTTGAGAGTGCAAGACACCGAAAAAGAAATCATCATCTCGGGCAAACACGAGTGTGCCCTGGTTGCAAAGTGATATAGGATCCACCCACACAAAAATCCGATGTTTCGATACGGCGGGGGTCGCCACAAAGCGGCTGTGTCCTTTCAGTGCAGATCGCATTTTGACTCTTGGTCGGGCATACTGCCACCAGCATCCGCGGTAGTCGTCGCGGCGCTTCTCACGTACAGGCAACACAACCTTTCTCACATACTCGAATGGGGCCTCATACTGCGCCGCTTCTTCCATAGGCATAAGCGCAAAGTCGATTGTCCACAGGCCGCGCGAGCCACGAACGAGGTCTACAGCACTGAGAACGGGGCGTACGATATCCGAGTTCGACCTCCCGTTTGGGTTGCCTGTACTCAGCCACATCGTTTCTGCCACTTCCTGAGTAACATCGAATGGAGCTTTGGGTGACGGTCCCATGAAACAGATGCCATGATTCTCTTTCAGGGGCTTGGCTTGGGTTATATCGGACGTAGACGTGAGATTGGCATTGATGACTTCAACTGGGGTTCCATCAAGAACGCGACGATTGTCGAGACCGTCATCGAAGGCAACAAGACTGACGTGAACGGTTGCTCCGTCAAGAATCCAGTCTCTGTCTGAGATGGCCCAAAAGATGTCACCGGTCTCTTTGATGCGTTTCAAGACTTTTCGGTTTGCCCCACCACGAATGCCCTGGGTTGCAAGCAGACCGACACGTTTACATCCATGTTGTTCGATGTGCGCCCGGGCCTTTTCAAACCAGTAGCAACAGAGGTCAGCGAACGCCGGAACCCTTCCATCGTATTCCGCGAACAAAGCGTCAACATACGTATCACCAAGTTCTTTTCGAATGCGGTTTCCCCCAAGAAATGGCGGGTTGCCGACAATAAAGTCCACCTTCGGCCAGTCCGGTTCGACAGGCTCACGGCAGTCCGGTTCGCTTGGGTTGTCTGGATTCGACAAGTCAAGGATAGCATCCCGGCATTGAAAGTTGCTTTTCATCGCGCGGAGTATGGGGTCTTGCGGGGAACCAAACCCATTGAATCGAATCCACTGAAGCCAGCCGATCCACACCGTCATCTGTGCAAGGTCATGGGCATACGGGTTTTTCTCGATCCCGAAGAGTTGCCACGGCCCGACAAGCGGCAGGAACGAACCAAACTCCTTGTCCATTGCGTACAGAATGACTGCCTTCTCCATGTCCTTCAATTTCTGCAATGTCACATAGAGAAAGTTGCCAGATCCACAAGCCGGGTCGAGAACCTTGACCGTCTGAAGGCGGACAAGGAAACGATGGATAATACTATCGGCTTCGCCTCTGGCCTTCTTTCGCACAGCTGCCGACATTGGCTTGGTTCGTTTCGCACCCGGTTTCTTTCTCCCCGTAGTCAGTAACGTCTCAACGAGAAGTTGGGTTTCGCCCCACTCGGCACGGAGTGGCTGCATCACCACGGCATCAACAAGAAGCTCAATGTCCGCTTTGCCTGTGAAGTGTGCGCCAAGCTGTGAGCGTTTTGCAGGATCAAGACCTCGTTCGAACAACGTGCCAAATATGGAAGGATCAACCGCGCTCCAATCCAAAGCGGCAGCATCCGTGATTTGCTGGATCTCATCGAAGACTGGTTCGAGCACGGCCGCATCGTCAAACAAGCTACCGTTGAAATGACGAATGCTCTCAAGGCCGAATTCTCCGCCCGTTGACATGGCCGCGAATAGTTGCCCGATGAAGCGAGAGAACTTGACCGGATCACCACCTGCCTTCTCGGTGATGCGCGAGAAAATCATATCGGGCAAGAGTCCGATGTCTTCAGCAAAGAGACAGAAGACTACGCGATCAAGAAAATGGGCCACCTGCCTGGAATCAACTCCGCGCTTTCGCATGGATTCGGCAATCCCTGCGAACTGCTGGGCTGCGTTCTGGGTGATTGACTCACTCGTCTTGCCGGGGCGCAGCTTCTCGGGATCAAGGAATACCGCCCGCAGAATCTCAAGACTGCGCGGTTCACCTAGATCATTGAGCGGGATTTCATGCTTTGCCGATACCGTGCCAGTGAAATTGGTATGAACAATAATCCGGTCAAGATCGCAGACCACGAGAAGTGGAGGATTCGCAAGCGCGTCACGATAGAGCAAGAGCTGATCATAGGCGACACCAAGATCCTTATGCTTACCCTTGTATTCCCATCCAAAGAAATCCTTCTTCCACACATCCGCGAAACCGAGCGCTGCCCGCCCTAAGCCTGTCGAAGGGCCGTGTTTGGTAGTCCCCTTCTCAAAGCAGAACGTCACCCCAGTGGGGTCCGCTTCGGCAGGTGTCGGATGATTGAGCAAGCGGCACAGATCAATGAAATGCTCCTGTGCGGCAGAGCGCTCTTTCAACTCCGCCTTGTTCCATTTGATTATGAATTCATTTACGTTCAATGCGCTGTCCTCGGAATAGTGTGAACATAATAGCGAAAACACCGAAGGAATCGAGTGTTTTGGTGAAAGACATAGATGCGAGGCTCGGCAACAAACCTACCAAGTGGCTCAGAGCCACTTGACCGCCTGCGACAAGTCAACCATTTCCGCGAACCTTACTAGGTCGACAATCTGGTCAGGCGGGAATACGGGCGCGAGCCGGTGAGCGCTCCCATGATTTACCACGGAATCTCGCCACCATCGTTCGTCTTGATTCTTACGGCTCGGAAATACAGAGGCAACGCGAAGTGGTTAGTTGCAACCGTCGGCGTCCAGACGTTGGTACTCAACCCCCAGTCGCCCCACCAAGGGCCGCTGGGGCCGGTTGCGTACTCAACATGATATGTTATCCCCGTGCCGCTTGTGTTCGGCCAAGACAGTTTGCCGCTTTCGACACTCGATGGGACGACTCTTTCCTTGCGTTGCCTGTAATGCTGTTGATCCTACCAAGTTTCCCCGCCCTCGTTGTCAACTGGATCGACAACTACTACAACTGGATCGACAATCGGATCGTCAACTGGATCCTCATCATCATCGTCATTGCTTGATCCGCCCGAACTGCTGGTTGTCGTGGGCTGGACAGTGACAGTGGTATTTTCGCTGTCGTCGTCATCGTCCTGCGTGGCGTCATAGATTGCATAGGCGGCACCCGCAACAATCGCTTCACCAAGAAGCACTTTGGCGGTACGTCCTGGCGCACTGCCCCACGCTTTGTAGTTCAGCCACGAGACAGATCCGCCCTGTCGGAGCGGATTCTTCCACCGGGATGGGCGAAAGATCGCCGTCATGTCCGACCATGTGCTGAAATCTTGGCTCACCCCAACCATGACTTCATTGTTGTTCGCCATCACCGAAACCTTCGGGCCGGTTTGGGCTGGTGCTTTGACATTTTGCGCGAGCAAGATCGGATCGAAGCGCGAATCCTCGACCGACCAGTCAAGACTGTCGAGTGATAGCGCACTGGACGAGTGCACCGGATAGAGAAGTGACTCTCGCAGGGAGTCCCCTCCTGCTGCCACCACGTCTTCAGTAGTTTTCTCCGTAGCACCCGCAACCGTTGTGAGCAAAGCCCCTACAAGTAATACTGATCCCATCACCTTCTTCATACTGCTGTCTCCCTTCTTTGTTGTTCTGCGTGGTTCAATACCACAGTTCCCCTTTGACGCCTTCCGCCGGAGGACTGTCGTTTATCTCCACTGCGTTGTTGTTTATCGTCTCCAAAGTTGTTTGCATTTCCGCCGCGAGCGGCACGCTTTGTTCCTGGGGCATGGCATTTGCCAAAACTGTTTGCACACGCTGCCCACTATGCCCGGAAAGGGATTGAATAGCCGATGTGCGGACGGTCACGGAACGGCTGGAATCCGTCGCCAACACAAGCAAGGTCTCCTGCGCGTATGATGACGACACCGAGGCCAGCGCGAAGGCGTAGGACGGGTGCGTTCCGCTCTCTGTCGCGTCAGCCAGCGTCTCGCAAGCCTCGCCGCTCCCGACATTAGCAAGACCGTAGGCCGCCGCTTCACTGATGGCGGCGTCTTCAGACGCCAGCAACACTGCCAGGCTTGCCGTATCGGCGGGGTCATGCCGCATAGCAAGGCTGTCAATGGCATCCTGTGCGTGCATGTTGTCCGCCGGGGTAAGCGCCGCGCGTTCAAGCGCAGCCACGGCCGCCGGACCGCGCATCACATAGAGAAGGTCGAGCGTTCGTTCGCGCGTCTCGGCATACTGCGCATTGCCCAAAGTATCGGCCAGCCAGTCGGCCACGGCCGAACTTCCATGGTCGGCGAATGCAGCCAGATACAGGCTGTACGCCGGAGCCTCACGCGGCACAGTCAACACACGCCCCACGGCTAAGGCCAGCCCTTCGGCATTCCCGATTTGCACAAGCAGGCGCACGGCTTCGACCTCCACGGCCTCCGCGCCGCTGCGCAACAGGGCAGAAACAGCCGGTACGGCCATTGCCCCCAGGGCGACGAGCCGCGTTCGGATTGCCGAGAGTTCCGACCCTCGCCCGGACACCAACGCTTCAATCAACGCCGCGCACAGTGCCGCCGGGTTGTCGTCCGCAAGCGTTGCACTTTCCCGTGCAGGCGTATCCGGTGCAAACGGCATCTCAAAGCCGCTCTCCTTGTCCACCGGGTTGAAGGAAGCCGGAATGGTGGCGACAACTTCGGGGCTCAGCATGTCGGCAGCAACATTATTGAGTTCCGCCCACTCGCGGCATTGCCGAGTGACACGCGGCACAGCCCCAGGCACGGGCGCTTGTGTGGGCGGTTGGCCGGCTGACACTGCGGCAACCTGGTCTTGGGGTGCATCGTGCCCGCATAACAAAGCGAACAGCATCCCACCGATGGCCACGACCAGCGCGATCCACAGCAGACATTCCCGTGTGCTTATCTGGATCGACCTCATGGGTTGATCGTCCTTTCGATGAAGCGGCCATACATTCCGTTGTATATTGCGGGGCGATTGGCAGAGTCAGCGCGGATTGAGATGTTCCCGAACATCCATTCGGAATCTGAGTCCCCTCGCTTTCTATTACGGAAGCAAATGCCCCTGCTTCCCGCAGGAGCCGCCGCTGTGAAGGTTGCACGATACGTGTATTCCTTTGCGCTATAACTCTGAGCGCTAGAACTCTGATTGATCGGCCGGTCGGTAAAAGTGTAGGTCGTGTTTGCCGTGTTGATCAATGTACCTACGGTCGTCACATATATCTGTGCGGGTGAAATGTTGACCAGCCGGACTTGCGAATCAACAGGCACATAGGACAGAATCTTCCATTCGCACGTCATTTGCGCCCCGGAAGTCACGGTGTCGGGGCATGTGATCGAAGTCACAGTACAGGCCGACCGCATTTTGTGTTGATCGACCGCCTCAAATATTTGGTCGCTAAACCAAATATCGGCGTCCGACGGCGGTGCTGTTCCATCCCCGCCGGGCGAAATGGTACGCTGAATCACCTTGCTTGCTGTCGGGTGGGGGCGCGCGTCTACCCCGTCCGGTATCATTGGCATCATGTATTGATCGCCGTCCATTTGAGCCACGTTGAACCAGACATCAATCTCGCCAGACTTCTGTGGCACGAGCCAATTGCATTGGAAGGAGTAGATTCCGGCATGTCGACCGTAGATGTTAAATTGACTTTCCTGATATCCGACGTACTCGCCGTTTCTGAAGCACGTCCATGTTTTCGCCGGATCTCTCGCATAGACACGGCAGCGGACAGGCACATAGGAGAGAATCTTCCATTGTATTGTCGCCGTATCCCCCGGTGTCAGGTTATCTGGAAAGACAATATCTTGTACGACACCACCGGACCGGAGCACATCGTCATACAGCGCGTCGCTGTTGTATGTGACAGCAACCGTGTCCGTGGCCGAATGCCCTGCTGCATCGTATGCAATCACGGAAAGATTATTCAACCCTTGGAATAGCGGTATGCCGCTGTACTGCCAGCTTTCCGTTCCCGTACAGGTGTACTCGCCGACATCACGGAAGTTGCGTACCTTTACGCTCGTAACTCCGACGTTATCCGAAGCCGTGCCGCCAATGTTAAAGCGGTTCGTGGGGCTTGTGTAGGTGGCGGCTGTTGTTGGACTTGTGATTTGGACTGTAGGTTGCTGCGTGTCGATGGAGTCCTGTCTGTAACCTGAATTGGAGGAGCTGAATCCGCTTGTGCCGCCAGCATTTTTCGCCTTGGCCCAATAGTAGTAGGTCTGTCCGGCGGAAGCTGTGATGTCGTCGTAGCTCGTGGATGTCACGCTGTTGCCGATTCGGGTGGCAGAACCAGAACTGTTGCTCGTGTGCCGCCAGACTTCGTAAGACGTGGCTCCGCTGACACTGTTCCACGTCACACGAACCTTGTCCGTATACGTGCCGTCGGATGCGGAAACGCCTATTGGGGCTGAGGGGGTACCAACCTGCCGGTAACCGGAATTGGATGAGCTAAAGCCGGTTGTCCCTGCGTCATTCTTTGCCTTCACCCAATAGAAGTATGCCTGGCCAGAACTTGCTGAATAGTCACTGAACACAGTTCCGGGAACATTCTCGGCGATTCTGCTTGCTGATGCCGAAGAATCGGTTGTGTTGCGCCACACTTCGTATTCTTCCGCACCTGATGATGAACTCCACGTCACTGATACTCTGTCAGTGTATGTCCCATCGCTTGCAGAGACGCTGGTGGGTGCAGAAACGTTGAACCCGTATGTATCCGTGCGGCTGTTTGCGTCTGCCGAGATTGTAATGGAGTCGTTGTGGCTTGACGGACGGTTCCATCCCGACAGGCTGCGGAAGTAAAGAGTGTAGCTGCTGGTGGGCAGATCAACAATTGTATCGCCACTGTCGTGATACGATGTATCGGGGCCACTGGTAAGCTTCCATTCTGCACCCTGATTGCGGGCATCCGCTGGGTTGATGTAGACTGTAAGCGACCCCGTTGGTGGTGGCGTGTAGTCGATGATCAGCTTGGGACGCTGAGAACTGGTGCTGTATTCACTTGATCTGTAACCAATATCGCCGGAGGTTCCTTGCTCTCGTGTGAGCATGAACCCATAGTTGTCAGTTGAGCCGTCAACCCATGCCTGCACCTTGCTCTTCAGATCCGGGAAGCTGGCGGATGCCCATGAATGCCACACGTTAATAGAGGAGGCGAATGTCTTGTACGCGCTCAGACCACTTGCGGGGTTGGGCCTGTTGTTCCATGCGATGCTAGACTCGCTCCAAGACTGCCCAACCGATCCGAGCCATGTATTCTTGTTGGACTGATCGCCTTGCCAGTATGAGTAGAGACGTAATTCGACACTGTTTATCGTGCTGCCTTCGGGAATTGAGCTTAAACTGAAACGTAGATAGGTGTACGCCAATAAGAATTTGCTTTCCCGAACTTCCGGACAACACGTCTCCTGCGTCACGT
>CAZNWT010000116.1:7458-13525 GCA_964576795.1 uncultured Victivallales bacterium | reverse complement strand
CGAATAAACCAACGGCCCGTATTCTGATCGAATACAGCAAGATCACCAACACCGTCACCATCATAATCGCCCGCAACCGCCTCAACCCCAGCCCATCCCCAGTTCACAGAATAGGCCAACTGGGCGCCTCCAACCGTCCGAGCAAACCAGCGACCGGTCGACTGATCAAGAACAGCAAGATCGCTTTCTCTGTCACCATCGAAATCATTACGAACGCTTGGCTGGCGAAACGTATAGATATACGCACTGCCGGAAGAATCTCCATTGTCATCATCGCGATAAGCACCCACAATCGCAATGTCGCCCGAAATGGATACAGAAAAACCAAAAAAGTCGTCCGCCTCGCCATCACTAGCAATCAGTTTCTGCACTTGCGTCCAGACGCCACTACTACTGCGCACAAATAGACACGTACTACCATATTCAGAACCCACAATCGCTCGGTCGCCGGATAGGGATACGGAACAACCAAATTCGGCATCCCCCGCCGCATCATCGGGCATCAGTTTCTGCTCTTGCGTCCAGGTGTTAATAATGCTGATTTTGCGCACAAATACGTACGCACTGCCGGAAAAACTTCCATTGTCATCATCGCCATGAGCACCCACAATGACTCTGTCGCCTGATAGGGATACAGAACCCCCAAATCTGTCTTCCGCCACGCCATCACTGGCCGTTAGTTTCCTTTCTTGCTCCCAGACTTCACTACTGCTATTGCGCACAAACACATACGCACTGCCGGATTCACTTCCATTGTCATCATCGCGATCAGCACCCACAATCGCTTTGTCGTCTGATATTGATACGGAAAGTCCAAACTCGTCACCCGCCGCACCATCACTGGCCGTCAGCTTCTGCTCTTGTACCCAGACTCCAGTTTTGAGGCTGAAAAATACATACACACTGCCGGAATCAATTCCTTTTTCATCGTCATAGGCAGCACCCACAATCGCTCTGTCGCCTGACAGGGATACGGAACAACCAAAATAGACCTCCGCTGCGCCATCATCGGCCGTCAATTTCTGCTTTTGCGTCCAGATTCCACTACTACACACAAATACATACGCGCTGCCGGAGTTTTCTCCGTTGTCATCGTCTAAGGGAGCACCCACAATAGCAATGTTACCTGACAGGGATACGGAATAACCAAATTTGTCACCCACCGTCCCATCATCGGACATCAGTTTCTGCTCTTGCGTCCAGACTCCATTGCTACACACAAACACATACGCACTGCCGGAATCACTTCCATTCTCATCATCACCATAAGCACCCACAATCGCGCTGTCGCCTGAAATTGATACGGAACAACCAAAATCGTCATCCGCTGCACCATCACTGGCCATTAGTTTGGCTTCTTGCGAAGTTATCAGCGGATCAATCGTCACAGGATAATGGGCATCGACATCAGCAACGATGATAATGATGTCATCATCTTGAACGGTCAGCCAGGATGCCAGCTCAACACCCTTTGCATCCCACACCTTAAGCTTGCCGTAACTTAAAACGGTCTGGCCTTCGGAATCAACAAGATCAAGTGCACCGGAACCTGATTGCTCCAATCTGGCCTTCAAACCCGTCAGCGCAATTTTCAACACCAGATCATCTCCGGCATCAGCAGGACGTTCTTTCAGGATGAAACCGTGCTCAATACCGTCACTACGGTTGTCATACCACTCAATGATAGAACCATAGCTGTACTCCATACGTGACCCATTCGCCGCAACTTCAGCCATCGGGGGTCGGCTTTCTAGATGAAAATCTGCCTGCCAATCGCGATCTTTGAATTTCGACTCTATCCGGGCTCCATTTGACGTAAAACGTACTCCCAGCTTTTGACTAGGATTGGAAGCAAAAAAATGAGTATCACGGTTCTGCTCCAGCTCAGCCTGTAGCTCCGTAGGACGCCGTATTTCACGGCGTGCACGTGACATAGCCTGACCCAGTGAGATGTTGTCAGCCTCAGACAGTTCAACCAACAACAGCGGATCCGCCTCAGCCAACGCTTCACCAGCCCCCAACTGCGGCAGTCCCAACGCCACACTGGGCAACACCTCCCCTATCTCGAGGCGGGGCTGAATAGAACTGTTAATCGATCCGGTAACAATTCCCGGCAACAGCATAACAAGCGGCATATATTTCAGTATTTTGTTCTTCATAGCGTTTTCTCCTTAACATCTGATATTGCACGTCTGCTGGCTACCCTTGTTCGCCACAATTATCACAATAAGTCGTATCATTTATATAGAAAACCCTAGTTTAACAAAAATTCAAAAGCGCGCCAACTACCGTCCCACAGGTTGAACTCCCGACCAGCCCCAATTGATGTTCCAGCTAATTGTCTCGCCAGCCAGCGATCGAACAAACCACCGTCCAGAAGCCTCGTCAAAAATTGCTAAATCGCTGAATCCGTCGCCATCGAAGTCACCACTGACAGAACTGACACTTGGCCAGCCCCAGTTAACATCCCAAGCAAGAATATCACCTGCAATATTACGAATAAACCAGCGTCCTGTAAGCACATCGAACACAGCGAGATCAGACTTCGCATCCCCATCAAAATCCCCCGACACCCCGGTGACGCCAGCCCATCCCCAATTAATCTCCCACGCTAGAATATTCCCGGCGAGATTTCGCACAAACCAACGCCCTGTACCTTGGTCAAGAACAGCCAGATCATCGGTTCCATCACCGTCATAGTCTCCAGATACAGGCTGAACACCGGGCCAGCCCCAGTAGACATTCCAAGCGAGAATGTCACCCACTACAGACCGAATAAACCAGCGTCCCGTGAGCTGATCAAAAACAGCGAGGTCGTCAATGCCATCTCCGTCGAAGTCTCCAGATACAGGCTCAACACCTGGCCATCCCCAAAAGGCTTCCCACAGAATCGTATCGCCAGCAAACGAACGAATGAACCAGCGTCCCGTATTCTGATCGAATACAGCAAGATCACCAACACCGTCACCATCATAATCTCCTGCGACCCCTTCAACCCCAGCCCATCCCCAGTTCACAGAATAGGCCAACTGGGCTCCTCCAACCGTCCGAACAAACCACCTACCCGTCCCTTGATCAAGCACTCCAAGATCACTCGCCCCGTCACCATCGAAATCATTTGCGGGAGTAGCGAACCACTCATAAGCACCCATATCGACGACGGCTCTAAAGAGTCGCGCATTGCCGGCCAAATCATACGGCATGGGAGCATTGGTATTGCTACCTGCATCTATACAAGCAGATACGCGAGTGATCCCATAGTCTCCACTTGCTGTATCTACAAATAACGGATTGTTCGTTATACAACCATCAACTCCGTCTGCTACCCCATCGGAAGCACATGTATTGCTGATGCCACCAATAGGCGAGGCAATATCTTGGCCTGATACAACTGCCGTATTTCCCCAAACAATACTATTATAAATACTGCCATATCTTGTACCGCCACCATAACCACCTGAACGATTTTCTGAAACTGTGCAATTGTTCAGTGTGGCGTTATAGCAACCGCCTCCTGAACCCCCATTAGCAAGATCTGCAATATTTCTAATGACCAAACAATTATTAAGCGTACCAGCAGACGCGCCACCCCCATTATCCCCAGACTCATTATCCACCAGAATGCAGTTGTTTAAACTGCTATAATAAGCTCCGCCGCCGTTTTTAATATCTGCCAAATTATTCGAAATCGTACAATCATACAGCGTCCCCATATAAACGCCACCAGCCTCCTGCAAGGCAGAACATCCCGTTATTGTGCAATTAGAAACAATCCCTTCATTTGAAGAAACATAGACCCCGCCACCCGATTGATCATGCCCACGATCAAACCCTACACCTATGCCGATGGTATTTCCATTGGTAATGGTGAAGCCTATCAACACACAGGCACCCTCCATATAGACACCGCGTATGGCATCGTCGCCAAATGGAGACACCGAACCAGTTCCTGAAGCTCCCTCAATAAAGGTTACATCCTCTCCATTTACAGACTGAACAACAATATCATTAGTAATACATACACGGTTGGTTAAGGAATACCCCGGCGTAACCGTTTCTCCGATGTTGTAATTTCCATTTGTCACCAAAACGGAGTCACCTGCAACAGTGAGATTTACTGCCGCTTGGAGGGTCTGTTTGGCTGTTGTCCAGCTTGTGCCGGATCCCAAATCATTAGTTCGTGATGCATCGGCATAATAGGTTGTTGCCTGCGCATATCCACTACCCAAAAACATAACCAAAATTGCTGCTGTATTTATGAATGCTTTCATCCCATACCCCCTATTTATATTGATTGTGTTAGATCACATATGCTTTCTGAATTTCTATATTTATAATAAATTGGGCGTGTGTTTACGAGATATTATCCAGAACATAGATGTATACGTTGAACGTGTGAACAATATTTAATCGCACGTCAATCGAGAGAAGTTTTATTTTTTATCTCCACGCAGGTGAAAATTTGCAGAGATTCAGCATTCTGAACCCCCTCAAATTAACGCCCTTAATTTGCCTTCTTTTCCTTAGCTACCTCTTTGTTCAAATACTTTTTGCTGCGCGAAGGCGGGAGAGGGTTCTCGTCGTGGGGTTGAGCGGAGTAGCGATCGCACGCCACAAAGCGCCTGTCAAAATGCCAGCAAATATTCTTAACCTCCCCCCCCCCCCATTAGGAGGGGGCTGACAGGAGTAGTCGGAGTTGGGAACCCCAATGAGGGACTGTCGGGAAGGGAACAGAGAAAACAGAGGTGTGCAAACACCCTTTCAACTCTGCTCCCTCTGCTTCCTCCTGTTCAATTCTAATAGATCTTTTCTATGTGTTCCTTGCGTTCTTTGCGAAACAATAGGATGAGGACGAACCGTGAAACCAATTAAGCGCGTAGACTTTTTAAGATCGACAGGCTGCTAGCTCGAAACGAGTTTATCAGGAGTCGAATATGTCGGCGCATCGCTCAGCAGGCGGGCCTCCTTATCCTTCTTCGACAACAAAGGCTCTGTGCCTTCCGGAATAGGCCATGCAATGTTAAGTTCGGGGTCATTCCAGCGTATGCCAGCTTCATACTCGGGAGCATAGCGATCTGTGCATTTGTAGACGAACTCTGCGACCTCTGACATCACATAGAACCCATGGGCAAACCCTGGCGGCACCCACAGCATGCTTCGATTCTCAGCTGACAGAACCGCCCCCACCCACTTGCCAAACGTTGGCGACCAACGCCGCAGATCAACGGCCACATCAAACACTTCGCCAAGATACACCCGCACGAGCTTTCCCTGGGAACATGTCGTCTGATAGTGAAGCCCTCGCAATGTTCCCTGAACCGACCGCGAGAAATTATCCTGAACAAAATCCATATCAAGCCCGGCATCCCGAAAAGCTGCCGCATTCCAGGTCTCCATGAACGCGCCACGTTCATCACCAAAATAGGGCGGTTGAATCTCAACAACATCGGGTATATCTGTAGGGACAAACTCAAAACCACTCACGACACATCCTCCATACATATTTTCACATTATCAATCAAAGCCGTTCGAACATATTTCATAGTTCCAAGCCCAATCTGGGGCGCATGCGACCCAAACAGGGTGTGTGACGTCAGGAGCGTATCTATGGTACGTCGATCCTGCTCGCTGTGATACTCAACCAACACATAGTCAACATCCTTCAGACGCTCGCCTAGACAGCTGAGAATCTCGACCTCCCATCCTTCGGTGTCCACCTTTGGAACGTCTACATGATCAAACGCCAGCCGATTCCATTCGCGATCCGCAGCCCGAAGCTTGATTCTCTCGGTTTTGTCACCAGGATTGCTCATGAACTTAATCGAGTTCTGTCCTGTGTTTGCAGCACATATATTGATTTTTGTGTTTTGTGTTTTCAGAATGATCAGAAAGCCCATAGGCAAAACACGCCATATCGGGCACACACCTCAGGTTCTTTTTGAGAATCGAGAATGTGTCGCTGACAGGTTCAAAACAATACACACAGCAATCGAGATACTGATTCTTCATATAGATCGCCAAGAGTGGGGGGGGGGGGGCGGGGGGGGCGGGGGGGCGGGGCGGGGGG
>CAZNWT010000116.1:0-7448 GCA_964576795.1 uncultured Victivallales bacterium | reverse complement strand
CGGTGACATGTTCAAAACAATTCACACAGCATTCGTGTTACTGCTTCTTCATTTAGATCGCAAAAAGTCCCACCCCCCCCCCACATCAAGCACCGTCAGAGGTTCAGAGTGACTCCGAAAATCAAGAATTGAATAACATGACTCTTCAATAGCTTCCTGATAGCAAAACAGTTCCAACTCTGGAATAAGAAATCTGTAAACGCGATCTCTCCCTTGTATAGACACCTCATTTAGCTTACAGGGTTGCTTTTTGAGTATTCTCATTTAGACGTTCATCAAGATTTGCGCCAAGCGTTGGTAATACATCCGTCATACTTTTAAACGACACACGGTAAAAGCACAAGTCTCGCATCAACTCATGCTTGCATATAGACAGGCGCATCCGATACGGTTAGGCATAATGAAGGTCGTAATCTGTATCCCCAGTCCCGAACCCGCACCCAACCCCTGGCTGTTGCCCGCATCCACTCCAAACGGGAGATTCCGCGCTTGCGGGGGATTGCGAAGTCTTTACGAGCTCGCCGTGGCCATTGCGGCAACCGGACGCGATGTTGAGCTGCGCGGGGATATCGACATGGCGTTGCTCAAGGAACTTTCAACCCCCGTAGGCGCGTCTCCAATAATCAATCTTCCAGCTCGGCCTGCCACATCCGACGATCTTGTTATTATCCCTGATGGCGACTGCCACATATTACGCTTTGCCATTGCGGCCCTGTCGCCGGCTCAATGTATCATCTTCATGCTAGGCCCCCCGGGAATCGTAGGGTGGTCGTTTGATCCCGAATGGTGTGCTGTCGACCCGCTAACCGTCCCCCCATCCGAGGTAGGAACGGAGCGCCAGTTCAAAGCAATGGCTGCCTGCGGATTTATGCTCTGGACAAACTCAGCAGGGCTTGCCGCTGCCGCTCACGTTTCTGGAACCGCCTGCGTAGATATCGGTGTTGGATGGCCGAGCACGCCCCACCCAACCCAAAAGCGAGAATTCGATGTTGTCGCCCTTGAACATAACCGGTGGGCTCCCCTTGCTCACCAAATTCTGGATGACCTTCCGGTAACAACACACTGGATTCCAAACGTACCCCATAAACAATTGCAGGAAGAACTGGGGCGAGGAAAGATTCTGGCATGGCCCTCTCGTATTGAAGGGTGGGCCCGCATCCAATGCGAGGCACGAATTATGAGTACTGTGCCCGTGGCACTGAATACAAATCGCTTTGCGGTTGGACTGACCCCTGCGTGCGGAGCAGTCACAGCAGATTCTGTTGAAAAAATCGGTCTCATCATTGAACAACTCCTTGCCGACCCCAACCGGCTCAATACGCTTTCCGAACGCGCACAGCGTTCCGCGCAAGAACAAGTGGACTGGGCATCCTACGTAATGCGAGTTGACTCCGCTCTTAGGGCCATAACTATCCGCGATGAAGGCACGGCGGCTCGCAGCACAATGGGAGCCTCTGTTCAACACTGGGCTGCGGCAATTGATATTCGACGAATCCGCGCCGAAGAGAAGATCGAGCAGACCGTTAAGGAGATCGAGCAGACCGTTCATGCGATGTCCTTACTGCACTCGAGGAGTGTTAATCCAATCAGCATGCGAGACTTTGCCTTTGCAGCCTGGCGGACCTCTCTTCCGCAAGCTCTGAAACGGATGATGCAGAACCGTTTTCCCAAGCTAAAACAAAAACGGTTCGTTCTGATCGGCCCCCGCGATCTGGATGATCCTCTCTACGCCATGCGACAACTCCTGGATCGCTTGGGTGCTAACGTCCATACCGAAGCCCAACCCGAACAGGTCTACGACCTTGTGCTGGGGTGGTATGACTCCAATGTCGTACGCACCCCCGGAATCACAACGCGCCCGACCGAAATCAAACTGGCCCTTTCCGCCATGGTGAGAAATACGAAGGCGCGACACTATTGGAACTGTGCTCCCAAAATTGATGTATCAAAGCACGCTCTTGAGCGAGCGTTTGAGTCTGTGTTTGGGAGAGCTCTAAAGGTAGATCCTGCAACATTCGAGGGTAAAGCCATCGAGAAATCCGATGAGAATGCAAGCCACGACGGAGTCATTGTGCAGTGTCCAATGCAGCCCACTCCGGGAAAAACCTATGAGCGGGTGATTGAAGACGGATCAGACCCCATTCAGCAATGGCGAGTCTGTGTTATGGGAGGGACGCCTGTTTGCGTCAATGCAAGCAGCAATGCAATGACCAACCGGTTTAATCCGCAATCAGAGAAGGGACAAATCCTACCCATCGAGGAGGTCTTGACCCCCCAGGAAACCATACAAACCACAGCACTGTGCAAAGAACTCCAGATGGACTACTGCGATCTGGATATGCTGCGCGACAGGGAGGAAAAGATGTGGATCATCAATGCAAACCCCACTCCCACCTTTTCGAGTCAAGGCTTCCCGGATCCACAGAAACTTGAGGGGGCGCTTCAGCGGCTTGCAGAGCTTCTGGACGCACAGCTTTGCTAGTGTCATGCATCAGGCTTGAATTCATAAAATGCAAAACACTTTTCATCCCGAGCGGAGTGCTTACATCCCAGACTTGCTTCGAGGGCGAGGGATCTCCATCTCGTGCGGGGACGAGATCCCTCGACTTCGCTCGGGATGACACCTTGGTATTGCACGTCTACTCACGAGACAGTTCACTAGAACGGTTTAAGTAAAGATGTGGCCGCTTCGCAAGCTCGCCTTCGGGAAGTTTGCCCTACAACGAGCCATGTAGGACGGGCTTCCCCGTATTCGGGGAACCCGTGTCGATGGCTACAGGATTGTTTAATCCGCTTTAGGCCTAGAAATCGCCGAACATTCTGTACACGACCTACAGCGGATCCCCTACCACAACTACCGTGCAACAGGAACCATAGCACCCACACCCCACAGCGTACCCGAAACAATTGGAGTGCCAGACATGGCCCGAATGTACCAAGCACCAGAAGCCTTATCATAGATAGCCAAATCAGAAACGCCATCACCGTCATAATCGCCACTCACAGGCGTAACGCCCGGCCATCCCCAATTGATATTCCATCCCAAAATGTCACCGCCAAGCGTGCGAATAAACCAGCGTGCTGAGAGCGAATCAAACACAGCAAAATCCGCCTGCTTATCCCCATCAAAATCACCCGACACCCCTGTCACACCAGCCCAGCCCCAATAGATCTCCCAGACTAAGATATCCCCAGCAAGGTTCCGCACAAACCAACGCCCCGTGTTCTGATCCAGAACTGCCAAATCATAGACGCCATCAGCATCATAATCTCCGGCAACCGGCTGTACGCCCGGCCACCCCCAGAAAACGCTCCAAGCGAGAATGTCGCCAGAAATCGTGCGAATAAACCAGCGACCCGTGAGCTGATCAAAGATGGCAAGGTCATCAATACCATCCCCGTCATAATCTCCGGCGACGGGCTGCACCCCAGGCCACCCCCAATTGACATTCCAAGCGAGAATCTCGCCCCGAATCGTGCGAATAAACCAGCGCCCCGTGGCCTGATCAAAAATGGCGAGATCGGCAATACCGTCACCATCGTAATCACCCGAGACAGCCTCAACATTGCTCCAGCCCCAATTCACATCATAAAGCGGTGTCGCCCCCGCGACATCTCGCACAAACCAATTACCATCAGCAGGATCAAACACCGCCAGATCACTGGCTCCATTTGCGGCGTAATCCGCCCAAGCGATGCGGGGCACTTGTGTAATGGTATACGTTCTGGAGGCACCACCACCGCTAATGGTAATTGTCGCCGTGCGGGATGCCATACCTGATGAATAATCGGGAATCATATATTCAACGGTTCCAGAACTCGCACCAACCGAACCTGATGTAATCTGAACCCAGGATGCACTCGCGGTTGCAACCCAATTCACATTTGCGTTGACCGTAAAGGCGTATGCCCCCCCCGGAGCCGAGAATGCCTCATCGCTATCGCTCAGAAGAATCATTACGGGAGCTGTATCGGTCGTGGCACTATAGTCAAGCGTCACCGATCCAAAATTACCGGAGTACCCATCAACGACGATCCGATATGTTGTACCTGCCGCAACATTAAACTCCACTTCACTCTGCAGGCTTGAGGCATCATCATTAGAGTCAATTAAGGTCAACGCATTCACTGCACTTCCCACATAAACGGCAAGAACGGTATCAAAGTCACTACCGAAGGTGTTGACATTTAAGCGTCCATTAGCGGAGGCGGTCCAGCTATACCAAATGGAAGCCAGAGGACTGGCCACATCTGCGTGATTCGGTTCTCCCGTCTCTCCCGTGGCTAGCGCGGTAGATCCCTGAACCCGTCCACTGGTTCCCGACAGCAAATAGGCACTTGTGAACCCATCATTGTCCGGCTGTAAATCAACCCGCTCAACCGCAACAAAGGCCTCTCGACTCACAGCGCCCCCAACAGCATTACTCACCACAACCTGATAGGTTCCCTCATCAACAAGTGCCGCAATTGCAACAACATACGTGGAACTTGTAGCCCCCGGCAAAACGCCTGCATCACGATACCACTGGTACGTAAAGGGGGCACCTCCCTCTGCACCGACCATAAGGGAAAATGCATTCCCCACCAAAACACGTACATCATCGGGTTCGTCAATGATATTGGGGGCTCCGGCTTGAGCGGGAAGGTTAAGTTGAATCGTACCAACAGCAGTCCCGTACCCATTCACTTGTATCGCATAGGTAACACCAGCCTGCGCCGTGAAACTCACAGAACTCTGTAGCCCGCCAGAATCATCGTTGCCACTCACAAGCGTCAGCGAACCCAAAGTCGATCCCGTATAAATCGCCAGTATCGTATCGAAGTCGCTTCCCAGCGTTGAAAGCGTCACCGCAACCGTTTCGGGGGCGGTCCAACGCCACCAGACCGTCTGACTCCCTGCTCCAGAGGTATAACGCGGTTCGCCGCTTTCCAACGTACTAGTATGGTTGACGCCCGTCATCATCGTTAAGCCAGGAGAAACGGTAATGCGATCTGCGAAATCATCATTTGCAGGACGCCCGACTACACTAAACGTCTGACGTGCCGTTGCCGGCGTCTTACCCGACGCATCCACATCGACCACAATATCTACATTCCCCGAAATCGTGGGAACGGTGATTGATGCTGAGTAGATTCCATCGCTTCCAGTCTCATCCGGGGCAAGACCATCATCGCGAAAAACGACAGTACTGTACCCTTCGAACCCACCACTTACAGTGGCACTCAGAACAGGGGAAAAATCACTCACAGAAACATAGAATGCCGTCGATGCTTCCGCAGCAAGGGGATTTTCTGCCGCACTGATGGCGACTTCAAGAGTGCCATCGGCAGCACCCGTTAGGGCATTGGCAGCATTCACGCGACCCTCGGTCACACAGCGCCCGGAAAGCGCAGACACAGGCACCACAGTCGAAAGCAAACGCTGCCGCAACTCCGTAAGTGAAATCGCCGAGTTCTGCGCCACAAGCAATGCCGCAACACCAGCAACATGCGGTGTCGCCATGCTCGTTCCACTATACGTATCGTAGGCGCTATCACTGCTGGCAACGCAAGAGTAGATGTCGACCCCCGGTGCACCTAGGTCAACCGTAGAAGCACCATAGTTTGAGAAGCTGGCAAGCTGATCGTTCCGATCCAATGCCGCAACGGAAATTACATTGTCAGAGGTATAGTTCGCAGGATAACTACCGGTAAGATCGTTATTGTTACCCTCATTCCCTGCTGCCGCCACAAATAGAATGCCTGCAGCCCGAGCGCGTTCAATAGCCGCAGCCATGGCCAAGCTGTAGCCACCCCCGCCCCAACTGTTGCTCAGAATATCGACGCCTTTGTCGATGGCATAGTCGATGCATGTGATGGCATCACTCGAATAGCCACTACCATCGGACGCAAGAAACTTAAGCGCCATGAGGCTAACCTGCCACGCCACCCCCACATGATCCCCACCACCATTTGCTACCGCACCAATGGTCCCTGCGCAATGAGATCCGTGACTGTTGTCGTCCATCGGATTTCCGGTACCCGTAATCGCATTGATACCGTACACATCATCAATAAAACCATTTCCATCATCATCAACCCCCACATCACCCGCAGTCTCACCCGGATTGTGCCACATATTGGGCGCTAAATCCTGATGCGTGTATCGAATGCCCGTATCAATAATCCCCACGATAACGTTTGTGTCTCCGGTTGTTATGTCCCACGCAGAAACGGCACCTATGTCGGCCCCAGCCGTCCCGCTCGGTGGCCCAGGATTGCGAAGCCCCCAAAGACGGCCATCGGCGAAGGCCGCATCCGCAGGTGTAGCTTGCACGCGCACAACCCAATCGGGTTCGACAAACTCAAAAAGTTCACTTTTGCGCAACGCCTTTATGCGCAACTGAAGGGCCACCGCTTTTTCTGTGTCCGATAATCCCGCTTGTTGCTTTTGCACGTCTTCCGGCTCCAGAACCAAAACGCCGGGTATCGCATTGTAACGCCGAACCAGCCGCTCCCCTACTGACTTCAAGAGCTGCCCCTCCGCTTGCTTTTGTGCAAGCAACTTGGGTTGGGAAGCCAAACGCGTCCGCACAATAAGGCGTGAGGCATGCGCATTGCGGCTGCCGTGCGACGTTGCAAGCGTAACCCCACATTGCGGCTCCTCCGACGACAGCGCCTTATTCTGAACCTTGGTTGGAAATCCAGCCAACACAGGACACACGGCCACCACAGTAAACACCGCCACCCACCAAAGATGAACAACACACCTGGTACTACCTATAATCACAGCAATCCGCCTTTCTCATCGACAACATGATTGTATGGGAATATCTTACACTCTACTGCCAGCATAATCAACAGCAACTAGGATATGAACGTGGAACCTATTGAACTCAGCGTGGTAATGCCGTGTCTAAATGAAGCCGATACTCTGGCCGTCTGTATCGAGAAAGCAAAGACCGCTATGGCTGAGCATGGCATTGTCGGCGAGATCATCGTTGCTGACAACGGCAGCACCGATGCGTCCCTGGCTATTGCAAACCAACTGGGTGCCCGAGTCATAAACATTGCTGAGCGCGGCTATGGCGCTGCCCTGCGTGGCGGAATCGAAGCCGCCCTTGGGCGTTTTGTGATCATGGGCGATGCTGACGACAGCTACGATTTTCTTGAGATTCCAAAATTCGTCACAGAATTGCGCAACGGACATGATCTCGTGATGGGCTGCCGCCTCCCCACTGGAGGGGGAACCGTCAAACAAGGCGCCATGCCAACGCTCCACCGCTGGTGGGGCAACCCCATGTTCTCTGCAATGGTACGTACCATGTTTAAAGCGCCCATCCATGATGTCTACTGTGGCCTGCGAGGATTCACAAAAGCGCTGTTTCAGCAACTCGACCTCCGCTGCACGGGCATGGAGTTTGCAACCGAAATGGTTATCAAGAGCAGTTTGTTTGGCGTTCGCATCG
>CAZNWT010000115.1:0-13760 GCA_964576795.1 uncultured Victivallales bacterium | reverse complement strand
GTTTTCTCATATTTTCGCCTCACCTCGGTTCAACCCCTTTTCGGATAGGGTCTAACTAGCCCAGGGCAGCGCCCTGGGGACTTGGGTCTTCGCTGCGCTACGCCCGCACAAGACGGCGGGCAGGGAGGACGGTGTTGAGCAAGAGAGGAAGCCTAAAGAGAGACAGGATAGCCCGGGGGCTATACTATACTGTCACAATCCAGGCGCTCACGTTGCACAACCGCGTCGGGACGCCACGGTCCACCTGGTGGACGACTACGGCGACGAGAACGGTGGACGATTACGAGCGCAGGGATACGACAAAAAGAATCTAGCCCTTTCAGGGCATAGCACCTTTTCGGATAGGGTTTAATATAGGAAATCATCCTTGATGATGCCTTGGGTTTCCCGCATTCTCTGACGCCTGAGGTTGGTCTGTCTGCCTGTTGAGTAAAGGCCCTGTGTGCGTGAATGGCTGCAAGGGAGAGAATGAGTACGTACCGAGATATGTACAGGTGTTACTTGTCGAATCACTATTCGGCAATTCACGATTCGAAGGGCTATGAACAGGCCGTCGCCAAGACAACGCTGTTCTGGCGTGAGCATCTTATGGAAACGTTGCCTCGGGCTAAGGATGAGGCTCTTGGCGCGTTGCGCGCTATCTATCGGTCCCTGCAAGAAGGCGGACGGTTAATCATAAACACACACAATGCGAGCTGCCCGTTCTCGGTCGGTGATCTGTATGGTGATCTGACGCATGAGACGCTCTTTACGAAAGAGAGTCTTCGCTCGATGCTACAGATGTCTGGCTTCCAGGATGTACACCTATTCACAGCAAACCTGTACACGTTTGCCGATGACAGCCTGGTGCGTTCGATTCTCAAGAGAATGCTCCTGGGGCCATTGACATGGGGTGTTCAGGCCGTACTCCGTCTGGCCCTGTTTTCTCAGGGATACACCCATCGCGACGTACGGCCCGTGCTCTTGGCTTGCGCGGTGAAGCGTTGACCTGCCCCGACTCATTCGCAAGACTAAACAGGTGAATCGTCACGTGAACATCAGAACGCTCCTCTCGAACCTGGCCTCACCCTTCTCAAACCCCTGGCCTAGGTGGATCGAACAGTCCACCCCAGACGTCTACATCGTGTCGTTTCCCAAGAGTGGCCGAACATGGTTGAGCTTCTTTCTAGCCCATTACTTTTCCGCCTACTATCGCCTCGGAATCGATGTCGATATGCACTCCATGTATGAGATTATCGCAAGTGACGGGGGCAGCGATAATGTTCCGCTGCCGGCCTGGATCAGGGGCGACATACCAAAAATATACGCCACACATCGGGTGTATACGCCTCGCTTCAAGAGCAGTAAGATCTTGTTTGTCTTTCGCGATCCCTGCGATGTGATGGTCAGCTACTACTTCCACCAGACGAAACACCGGCAGAAGTACCACCAATCGCTGAGTGCTTTCCTCCATAGCAGAAAGCATGGGATGCCATACTATCAACGCTGGCTAGACTCCTGGCAGGTCATCCGCAAAAGAGCAGAGAGTATAGAAACAACCTACGAGGAGATGACAGCGGATTTCGAGGCCGTTGGCCGCAGGGCACTTGAATTCGTTGGAACCCCTGTAGACGAGCCGCTTCTCGCCACGGCACTCCACGCCGCCTCTTTCGATCACATGCTAAAGACGGAGCTTGAGGGCAGACGCATTCCGGGACACAACTACAACAGAGAGGATCGGGATGCCCGACGTATTCGGCGCGGTGTCATCGGAGGACACATCGACTATCTGAATGATGAGGACAGGGCCTATATTCGCGCTGTGAAAGGAGCTTCGTGAGGAACCGGCGGGTGTTGGGTTCAGGTTTCTGGCGAGTTCTCGGTCCGTTGGGCGGGGGGGCTCTGCTTGTCTTCTTTCTACAACGAACGGGAGACATCGGGAACCTCGTCTACAAGGTTTTTCTAGGTCGGGCCCTGTCCACTCTAGATTTTGGGGCGGTTGATCCAGTCTTCTCGGTTCTGGCGTTGTTGAGTCTTCCTGTAGCCATTCTCTTTCAGGTTGCCGTGAAATCACTTAGCCGACTTCGGGCCATGGAGTCGGAAGCGCAGTCCCGGGCTTTGGTTGCTGACATGGTGAAGGTATCCGCGCTGGGGAGTCTGGCTGCGCTACTGGTGGTATTCTTTGCGCGCGACCTTATCCTGAGTCGCCTGCATCTGGACGGGACCGTCTATGTGGTAGTCATCGGCCTGCTCTTTGTTGTGGCCCTGTGGCAGCCGCTGTTGGGGGCTATTCTCCAAGGACAGTTGCGCTATCGGATGATGCTAATCACCCCCCCTCTCAAGACCATAGTCCTGATTGGATTGGTCCTACTGTTTGTGGGGGGAATGGATCTTGGTTTGCTGGGGGCCCTGATTGCAAGGGCTGCCGCAAGCATCGTTGCCCTATTGGTGATGTTCTTCTTTATCAGGTCATCTGTGGTGGGGCCGCACCAGAGCTATGCAACTGAACGGCGTGTGATGTTCGGAACATTGCTTCCAATGACCGTTTATCTTTGCAGCTTGGCGCTGCTGTTCCACTTTAATCGGCTCTTTGTCAGGAATTTTCTGCTCTCGGACTCCGGCGGCTACGGAGCGGTCGTTACATGGGGCACCATCCCGGCGTATTTCATTAGTCCGATTGCTTTTGTGCTCTTTCCGCTGGCATCAGCCGAACATGCAGGAGGGCGGAAGACGCATCGATTCTTCCGGCAGGCAGTTGCCCTTAGCCTGGGTATTACGGCGGGCTGCTCACTCGTACTTGCCATTGGAGCTGAGCCGCTGATGCGACGGTGGAATCCTGACTTTGTTCCTTATGCAAAGTACGTATGGCTCTACGGTCTCTCGATGGGGCTTCATGGAACGATTCAGATTGTATCCAGCGCAGAGATGGCGAGGAACCGATACCGGTTCCTCTGGTTCCTGTGCGTGCCTGCCGTCGTGATGTGTGCCGTGCTCTATGCCGGACGTTCAGACGCCACCGTATTATCGGTCCTCATGGTGGTGGCCGCTACGCATGGTACGGTTCTCCTGGCGTATGTGGGTGTGGGTTGGGCGCGCCGGTTGCTTAGCCCGAAGCCCTTGCCCTGAAATCCACGAGATGAGCGATGACGCGGAGACCTGCCCGTATGTAGTAGGCCATGTCCTGAGGTGAGCGGATCTCGCGGAGCTTGCGCCAGATAAAACGTGGCGTAAGGAAAGATCGGTAGATACTGCGGGTCATCGTACGTATTTCATCGTCTGACATTGAGCACTTCATGATAAGCTCTCGCATGTCGTATCGATCCCAGTCTTTTGTATTCAACCACCCTTTCTCTTCGCATTCCTTGAAAAGCCGAGTACCAGGATACGGGATGATAACGGTTGCCTGTAGGGTGTCGATATAGCCCTTCTTAAAGAGCGAGCGGGACAAGTCAATGGTAGCCAGAGATTGCTTCACGGTTTCCCACGGATATCCGACCATGCATGTGACGTGCGGCCTCAGCCCAGCCTGCTTGGCCATGCGCATTGAGTTCTCGATATCCTTGGCCTTTCCACATTTATGAATGCGTTCCAGCGTGCTCTGCTCTGCAGACTCAAGCCCGAAAAGGACAAACCGGAAGTTAGCAGCGCCCATAAGGTCGTAGAGTTCCTGCGAGAGAACGCCTGGTATCATGTTGCAGCCCAGTACCACTCTCTTGTGGTAGCCACGCTCAATAACGCCTTCGCAGAACTCCCGTAGCCATGCACCAGCCGGGAAACAGCCGGTATCGTCGAAGATTTCCCGTACGCCATAATTGTCGATCAAATGTCCGATCTCATCGAGGAGCCTTTTCGGCGATTGTGTGCGCCATTTGTCGTACAGAGTTGTCCATGAACAGAAATCACATTTTCCCCACCAGCAATCCCGCCCAACCATAGTGTAGGTGCCGGGCCTCTGCCTGTAGTTGCCATTTTCATATGCGTAAAGCTTCCATTTGGTGAGCTCGCGATCAATGAGCGGGAGGTCGTCGAGATTTCGGGTCAGCTCATAACGGCCCGTCGATTTCACCTCGCCACCTGAGCGATAGTAGAGCCCCGCAACATCCGGTTGTCTGCCTTCCGACAACTGCACCAGCAATTCAACCAAGGCGAAATCGTAGTCTCCTCCCGTGAGAATGTAGTCGACCGGGCAGTGCTGCATGCTCTCTTCGGGCAGAGCTGTAACGTGATCGCCACAGAGCGCTATGGCACCGGCCGGGTGGATATTTTTAAGGCACCTGATCGTGCGCCAATAGGCCTTTATGATTGGGGTTTTGGCTTCAATAAGTGTGACGTCAGGAGAGAATGCTCGGTATATACTCTCAAACTCCTCTGGCGTAAGCCGTTCCGCAATGCCATCGCACCACATAACATCGTGCCCCGCATTCCGAGCCATGGTGGCAGCGTAGGCGGGCACCATAGGATAAATGAACGTGGGCTTGCTGAACCACTGGAACTGGCGATTTTGTGAGAGTAGCGGGACACCCTTTTCTGAGGGAATTGGAGGATAGGCTATTAGAACTTTCATATACCGATCAACCCATTAGAAACAGTCAAAGCGTGCTTTCCGATGCATGGTCAAAGCGGGATACCGTGGAGGGCATCCGGCAAGCAGCAAAACCCATGAGAAAACGTGATCCATAAACCACGTGTGTCAACACGATCCCCACCCAGGTCAATACCCAGACATGAGGTTTTGGGCTGAAGGAGGATAGCAGCGTAATTGCTGCGTAAAGGGCGAGGACCCCAACATAGAGAATACGGCACAAAGGGCTGAATGGCGCCAGAACAGCCCCGCCAAGCAGACCCAGAACGAAGAGTGAGGGGATGATGTATGACCCCCGGCGTGAAGTCGCCGGAAATCTGCGGGCAAACGCATATCGCTTGACGAGCATCCGAGGGATAATCCACTCCAGAACAGGTCGCTTGAATAGCTTGATCCCCGGCTGTGTCTCACTGACAGGCAGCCCTATCAGAAGCTTGACGAAGACGAGGTAAAGGGTGCTCAGAATCTTACGGTGCAATGGATAGTTCAGGATGGAGCCAGGATGACGCTTGGCCCCTATAACAACATCGGCGGCCTCTCGTTCCATAATATCGAAGAACCCGGCAACTTGAGAAGGCGGCAGGTCAAGGTCACCGTCCAGGAGCAGGATGTGCGATCCACTTGCCGCTCTAAACCCAGCGCGAAGGGCCGCCCCTTTGCCCGTGTTGTTCTCCAAATACACCGGATGGATACACACGAGGTCCCTGGAAATCCTTTCCATTTCCAAACGCATATGGTCGTTGCTCCCATCATCTACGGGGATAATCTCAAAGGGAATCTGTCCCGAGAAAAGGTCATGGACATGGCTGATATTATCCGCAATGTAATCTCCGAGCCGGTAGGCAGGCATAATAACACTAAGCAAGCCACACGCGAGCTGTTCTCGCGCGGCACCCCACGCATCCCCCGCACCCCGACACGCTTCGGACGCCAACTCCTGTTGCAACTGTAGCCCATTCTGCATAGGGCCAGATTGAACCAGCTACCGCAGACTTAAGAAAGGAGAAAAGAGCGCGGCGGGGCATACGCAACAACTTACGCATAGAGGGTCATTAGGCTTCTTGGTTGGCTGACATAACTCAACTCCTACAATAATCTAACGGCTGTTTCATAGTATTGTGAAAACATGCTAGACCGTTGGTACAGCGAGTATTATAGTTGGCGGTAGATTCGCACATTTGAGAGCGAACACAAAAATGGAGATACCCTTTGAATGGGAATATTGAAGCGAATCCGTTTTACCTGCCAAATTAGAAGGACAGATAGTGTTTACCTCCCGATTTGGCAGGACAACCAGATCTGGTGAATAAGTAGTTCTGCGAGAGAAATGACTAGAAATTCCCCTTGCATCATCATGCCCATAGCAATATCATAGCATTATGAATGAGATGACGTTTTCGTGGGATGATCGTAAGGCACGGGAGAACCTACGTAAACACGGTGTCTCGTTTGAGGAAGCGACAACGGCCTTCGCAGATGAGAGGGCTAGATTGAAGCACGATCCCGAGCACTCGCATGATGAGGATCATTTCATCCTGCTTGGCTTCAGCGCCAAGCTTCGCATGCTTGTGGTGGCACATGCCTACCGACAAGCAGAAACGGAAATCAGAGTCATTTCGGCTCGCAAAGCAACCCTAAACGAACGCAAGCAATACGGGAAATTCCTATGAAAAAAGAATACGACTTCTCGGATTCCGTTCGGAATCCCTATGCCAAACACCTCAAGAAGCAGGTGACATTGCGTCTGAATACAGACGCCATTACCTACTTCAAGGAGCTGGCCCAAGAAACAGGTCTTCCCTATCAGAACCTGATCAACCTCTATCTCACGGAATGCGCACACTCAGGCAAGAAGCTTGCTCTCAAGTGGGCATCCTGAGAAACGGACCGCAGAACAGAGAAATGCAGAAAATGCTCAGCGTTGACGTTCGCCATAAAGAAATGAATAAGAGAATCATAATCGGAGTAGCAGTCTCACTAGGCATTGCCTGTATCATGGCTGGCTGTGCAGGATGCGCCATGCTGGAGGCAAAGCAAATCCGAACAGAGCGCGCCAGCGTTCACGACTTGGTTGCTGTGGGCCACAACATTTCAAATGCTCAACGCATCCTCATCGCGCAAGGCTATCCCCTTCGCTATGAGAAGCCGATTTACCCAACCCAAGCCAAAGACTATGTTCAGCAACTGGTCATCATTGGAGAAACCAACCCCACGGCAAGCGACACTTTTTCCTATGTGACAAGTGGAGGGGAAAATCCCCTCCGGCGGGAATCGCCTTACGTGGTGATCGAAGCAGGAAATGATGGAATCATCACAAGAGTGGAATAGAAGGATTGGCGAACCAATCGGTGGATATGAACTTCATCTTCACCCAGAACATACGTGAGATTCGGGAGGCCTTCACCCACGGCGAGTACGAAACCTGCACAGGAATTTTCAGTCTGTTTGTGGAAGAGGCCTCCGATCTCCTCAAAGCGTCAGCCCTCCGTCAGTTCCGAGCTCTGAGCGCTAGCGTGTAGAGGTGTTGCGGATAGATAGGACTGGCTGTTGCCAGGATAAGCACGAGTTGATCACCATTCAGGAACCCGAACATGTGAGTGCAGAAATAATCAGTCATCGACGTGTTTTTTGTTTAATCGTATTCTGTACTTTGTTTACGACTGGATGTATATCGCGAGATGAAATGACCATGAATAAAGAACAGACATATCTGGAAACAATATTGGCGGAGCCCAATTATGATAGCGAAGGTTTTGTCGACTATATTTATAAAGGTCATATCTACAAATTATGGTACGGCAAAGTCGGTTCCGGCAGCGCACCACCTACCTTGGTTCTGCACGGCGGTCCTGGAGGTAATCATCATAATCTCGTAGCGTTCCAGGCATTGGCTGATAAACGCCCTGTGATCTTCTACGACCAACTGGGGTGTGGGAAATCAGACCGCCCAGATAATCCGGCTTTGTGGACTGCTGAACGATATTTTGATGAGGTGAGAGCGGTTCGGGATGGTCTGGACTTGAAGAAGTTCCATTTGATTGGTCATTCATGGGGAACGACCTTGGCTGTTGGATTTGCCGCGAAAACCCCTGAGGGAATACTATCTATTTCTCTCCATAGCCCGATACTAAGTTTCCCCCGTTACATCAATCACGTTGCCCCGGGGCTTAAGCAGGGCTTGAGCTGCCTAAATGGAAAAGCCGGACAGGTGATTGATGATTATGAGTTGAGGGGGGTAGGGACAAAGAACGACTACGACGAAGCTTGCATGGAGTTCATTAAAAGGCATGTTACACACACTTGGCCATTACCTGAGGCGATGAAAAGTTTGATTGCTGCACGAAATGCCGCAATCCACGACATTATGGTTGCAAGCGGTTCGGAGTTGAATGTGCCGGGAAATCTAAAGACGGTCGACGTAACCTCTCAACTGTCCACGTTGGATATCCCTGTTCTTATGACCTGCGGAAACGACGATCTATGTACGCCTGCCTATACTAAATGGCAGTCTGAGTTTGCCAATAACCCCCAGTATCATATCATACAGGGAAGCGCCCACATGACCCCTATCGACAAACCACTTGAGCTCCTCAGGCTACAACGGGCGTTTTTAAGAGAAGTAGAAAACGTGTCGACCCCGCGCATTCGCTCTATCGCTAGCTCCGCCCTCTCAGAGTGACCCCTGACGCTAGGCGTCAGGATCGCGCGGTCTCTAGTGGCTGATGAATAACTTCCGGCGGCGCCTTCGGCGAGATGCTTCGTCCCAACGTAAGTCGTGACCAGCATGACAATTCATTAGAAAATTTGCGAGTCCCGAAGATGTCATTCCGAGCGAAGTCGAGGAATCTCGAGTTTTCAACAGACACTCCACTAACTATAATTGATTTGACTGGTATTGTGTTGTGCGGTTTCGTTGATGGATGTCGAGACCATTACGAATAGATGTAGAGGATGGAGAAGAACAAGAAGAGTGCTCAGATAGCAAGAGAGCTGCTTTCCAAAATGAAGATAGTGGATTCCGCTAAAAACCCCCATTTATTTTGGAACCGAACAGGGATGGCGCCCCACCGTCATTCTTAATCTTAATTTCGAGTAGGCAGGGGACTCCCATGGCTACAGGACGAGGTTTGTTTTCTCTGTTATCCGTTATGGCGTAGTCGTTCAGATGCCCGACCACGCGGATGCGGGCCGATCTGATCATTTCCCCCTTTCTCTGTACTTTCTTCCTTTCGATTTCGGTCTTTTCACTACCAGGCGGTTGACTAAACCTTACCCAGAGAGGCTTACACGTCTTAAGGCGCGACCCTCTTCGACTGGCAACCATTACCAGGTTACCCGTAATCCTAATCCCTATCGCTTCTTGACGTAAATCCGATTAGGATTACGATTGGGATTATGAGTACGAGTTGTGGTGCCCCCGTTTGCAACTAGACTAAAGGGGATACCCAGATTGGAACAATTTGGACAAGTGAAGATTGGAGTAAAGCGATGGTAACGAAGGTTGTTTTTGTGGACATAGACGGGACACTGTCGTACTCCTGCCCTGACGGCTCGAAGGTCAAAACGCCATCGAACCCGCTGGTCGGGATTCTGGTAGAGCGCGGGCTGCCTCTCGATGAGGCAGAGGAGCGCGGGCGACAAGCGGAGGAGGAATTTGCGCCCACGCCTGGCGGCGTTTGGCCGTTCGGTGCCGACCGTAGTCTGGGCATTCCAGACGGCATGCTGGCGGCCTATACCGTGAAGGGCTTCCGAGCGCGTTACGCAATCTACCCCGATGCGAAGCGCTTCATGTTGGGGCTCAAAGCCCTGTCCGGCATTCGCGTCTATCCCGCCACCACCAACCCTCGCCTCTTTATTCTCGGCAAACTGGCCTCGGGCGGGCTTGCCAACGAAACGGGGTCGCCGGTGTTTGACGACAGTTTCGGCGGCGAAGAGGTCAGCACGGGAGGAAAGTGTGGCCCCGGTTTCTACCACGCCCTGTGTGCCCGAACCGGCACGGAGCCGGCCCACTGCGTCATGATCGGCGACGATCCGCTTTTCGATCTCGACTATGCGAGGGCGGCCGGCATTGAGCGGGTGTTTATTGTAAACCGAGACCAAACCGAGTGTCGTCGCGATGGAGCCAACGGTGGGATTTTCGTGAGCGCCCTTGACGAGGCGCTATCGTTCATCAAGGCGGAGTGTGAGACATGAATGGTCCTGAACACCATGCCATCGTCTCGCTGGCACTGACCAATCTTCCGGCCTGGGCCGCGGAGACGTGGACGCCGCTCGAAGGGGATGTGCTCGGTAGCTGCATGTTACCAGATCAGAAAGCACTCGCGTTGTTGCGCGGCGAGACCGGTCCCTGGCGTCACTATTTCCCGAAACGCGCCTGCCGACTTCATTTCAACAGCGCGCAGGCGGATTGGCGAGCATGTGCACCCGACTCGCGGTTCTATCTGCGCAAGGTCGTTTCGAGCTTGCGCAAAGGCGACCTGCAAGAGGCGGCCCGATTCGCTGGCGTCTATTCGCATTGGGTCGCCGATTTTGCACAACCCGCCCACCATTACGATCTTGAAATCGCCACGCTGTTCCCGCCGCCGCCTTCAATGCGTAATTGTGAATACCACCGGATGATCGAGGACATTCCCTCGACGGTGAAGGTACTGCGTCGCCGGCCCCGCGTTCTCGGGCATACGCAGGCTGAATGCCTGTTCCGCCTTTCCGGACGCTTTGAGACGCTGTTCCGCGCGAGCGTCGCCGCGCTGATCCCAATGACCCAGGCGATCTACCGGCGACGCCATGCCCCGGCGACCCGCTTGCTGAACGGAATCGTGACCGATGCAGCCGCGCTATTCGCGGATTTCTGCTGCACCGCCCTGGTCTTGTCCGGAGTATCGATTCCATCGGCCGAGCGTCGGCGGCTCAGAACCTGCGATCTGCGCGATATTGCGCCCGATCGCTACGATGTGGAGTATAACTTCGGCCATAGGCCGCTTCGCGACTGGATCACCGTCGAATCCTACGGTCATGCCCAACCGCTGTCGGTGTATCGCCTGGACGGGACGGAGGTCATCGCGGAACCGGTTCAGGGGATCTGCACGATTCCGCACGCACTGCCGCTCGAGTCGGTCGAGCCGGTCGCGTGGCTGGAGTATCGCCTGCCGAAGGGAACATTCGCCCGTTTCCATTGCGAAGCAGGACTGCTGTCGGGCATCGAGCGCCAAGCGGCTGCGACATTCGAGGTGTTGGTCGATGGACGCCGCGTATGCGACAGCGGTCTGCTGATTCCCGGCCAACCCGCAGTGGTATTGGAGGCAGACGTGCGCGGCGGCAAGATGCTGCGGCTGCTCGTGCGATCGGACGGCAGCACCGACAAGCTGGCGTATCCCGTTTGGGCCAAGCCGTGCCTGGAGACAGGGGAACAAGAAACATAGGTGTTAAGCTAAGAAGAGTTGAACGCCCAACCCCGAACTCGCTTCGGGGTTGGGCTTTGATTATCAACGACTTAAAACCGTTAATGTGGCTCTTCGCTACTTTGAATGGGTAATACTCCCCTGACCGGTTCATTTCAGCTACGAACACCATGGAAAAGGAGGTGTTGTTGGAATCCTCACACTTAATCCTCACACTTAGTCCCAACACTTCGGCGTTTACACCCAGTCGAACTGCTTAGTCGACAACTGCCTCGTCATCAAGGACTAAGCAGTTCGACTAAGCGTATCCGACTAGGGGTGGCGACTAAGAGTTCCTTCTTCACGATCTAATTACTCTTCCCCGGTTCGATCCCATTACCCGTTCAAAATAGCGAAGAACCGTTAATGTAAAAACTTATCCGTCCTGTTTATATTGGTTAATCGGTTAAATATCTTTTTTTATAAAATGCCTTACCTCAACATGTTACTTCGAGCATTGCGGACAGCGGAACGGCCAACGATCACAAATAACAGGTGAGATTGCACTTTTCATCAGTGAAGCGGTGCTCTGTCTGTAATATGTTCCAACTTTTTCACGGGCTCAGGCTGCCACGCCCGTCGGGGGAGGAAAATGGGGCTTTGAGTGTCATTGCTGCAGGATACGAAGGCGAGCAAAAGTATAGTTCCGTCCCGAATGGCACTTACTTAAGGGCTTAGCGCATCGAGATTGAACACCCAATATCCAACAAGGAATTTCCAATATCCAATGGAAAGAGCAAGAGACTACATGGTAGCATTCATGCGTATTAAGGCCTTGGAATGCTATCTGCTCTCAATTTGTTCGGTTGGACATTCCTTGTTGGTTGTTGGATATTGAGAAGATGCACTGTACCTCGGGAGCTGCTAGATTCGCTAAAGTAAGTGCCATTCAGGTCCGTCCCTGATTCTTTGGTTATCCTCTCGCTAGAAAATGCCGAGGCCTTGTTCTAAACATTTTGACAGCCCGCCGCAGAGATAGGAAATAGAAGTGGACACGATTAGAGGGTAGAGATGGATACTTTTAAGATTGGCAGCCGTAAACAACTCTTTATTGACAAGAAGTGGTTTGCCGAGAAGCGCAACATGACCTGCGGGTCAACCCGGCACGTAAATGTGAGCCAGTGTTGGTCCCAGAAATGCCGTGGGAAGCCGCCCGAATTAGTGCGTGGTCCACGATCATGGAGGACGAAGGACGCTATCGCATGTGGTACGATGCTATAGCCCCCCAACAGGCCACTTCTGATCATCCCTGCAAAGACCGCGCCATCTGCTACGCGGAGAGCAGCGACGGGCTAAACTGGGAACGAAAGAATGTCAACCGCTTCCTTTGGCAAGGCAACTCGGATAACAACATCGTCATGCCTGGCAGCGAAGGTGGCGCGGTCATGAAAGACCCCAACGGTCCGGATGAGCATCGCTACAAGAACCTGGTACGGATATGGCCGACAGATTCTTGGCTAGCGTCAAGGGACTGTATCGCTCCGCGATGGGAAGGGAAGAAGTTCATCGCCACCAGCATGCTGTACATGGTTACCTCGCCGGATGGATTCGACTGGAATATCGCGGGCCCGGTATCTGACTATTTCCACGATACGGGCAACTGTATCCTCTACGACGACACGATTGGGAAATATGTCGGCTATGTCCGCACTCACACTCATGGGCGTACCGTGGGGCGCATCGCCGTTGATGATCCGCTCAATCTACCTTGGATCGAACTCGGTCAAGACCACGAGAAAGCCGCAAACAATTTCCTCACCGTTCTTGCCTGTGATGAACTGGACCCGCCTAATACCGATCTCTACACCCCCTGCATGCACAAGTATCCCTGGGCAGATGACGCCTGGTTCAGCTTTACCACGCCTTACAGGCACTACCCAGTAGGTGATACCGCTGATACCACACGACAGGGCAAGGACGCACGTGGACGGTATGCCAACGACGGCCCCGTTGATGTGCAACTCGCTGTCAGCCGCAATGGCATCGACTTCACCCGACCTGACCGCCGCCCCTACATCCCCCTTGGCCTCGACGGAGCCCGTGATGCAGGTCAGCTCTACATGAGTGTGGGCATGCTACGAATTGGCGACGAGATCATCATGCACTACTGCGGCACATCTCATACGCATGGCGCCTATGATCCGACACATCCCGCCGGCAAAGGTGGCCTAATACGGCTTCGGCAACGCCTCGACGGCTTCATGTCGGCCGATGCGGCGTATGAGGGAGGGGAGTTTACCTCGCCGCCGCTTACCTTTACCGGCGCACACCTGCAACTCAATGTGGACTGTTCTGCAATTGGTCAGGTCTGGGTTGAGCTGCGCGACAAAGCAAACCAGCCCCTCTCAGGCTACACGCTTGAAGATGCCATTGATGTCGACCGCAACCATATTGCCGCGGCCGTACGATGGAAATCGCATGAGGATGCCGGTGACCTTATCGGCCAACCCTAATTCTAATGAATAAACATCTTCGCTGCCCAGAACATTGAACCAGTCGCTCAACGTATTACTTGTGATCGTTGAGCCGCTCATTGTTGACCAAGTAACCAATTGAGACACTGGCAACCTCATTCTTTTTTCGAAACATGCTAGACGGCCGATGCGACACCTATTAAAGTTCGTACGTGCTGCATGTTTGAGAACGGGTGTCAGAATGCAGAGATTCTCCGAAACCGATATTGAAGCAAAACCACTTCACCTACCAAATCAGCGGTTCCAAATTAGGAAATCTTCGAGTTGCGGGAGGGGCTTCGGACATGA
>CAZNWT010000114.1:0-14196 GCA_964576795.1 uncultured Victivallales bacterium | reverse complement strand
TTCATGTCCGAAGCCCCTCCCGCAACTCGAAGATTTCCTAATTTGGAACCGCTGCCGCTTTCCCCAAACTAACGCACTGAACGTCCCTAAAGTCATTGCCCTTGAGGATGCCTACAGCATCCTTACGGCAGCAGCGACATGACAACCTGATTGACCAGCTTGCCGTCGGCACGGCCCTTGACTTTGGGCATGAGAAGCTTCATCACCTTGCCCATCTCTTTCTTAGAGGTCGCACCGCTCTCCGCAATGCAAGCCTTCACAACCTCCTCGATCTCAGCCCGCTCCATCTGTTTCGGCTGATACTTGCGATAGAGATCAATCTGTTTCTCTTCGACTTCAATCAGGTCCTGACGTCCCGCAACCGTAAATTGCTCAATCGAGTCGGTTCGCTGCTTGATCGCCTTAGAAACAACCGCGACGACCACCTCGTCAGTGAGTTCTACTCCTGCGTTGACCGTCTGGTCCTTGATTGCCGCGTGCAATGTTCGCAGCGCCACAACAGTCTCACTCTCTTTCGCCTTCATCGCCACTTTGATATCAGCCAGCACTTGATCCATTACTGCAGATGCCATTGTCATTCTCCATTTTCCATTGATTAAAAAGCGTACAGCCCCGCTTGCGAAACTGGCCATACTCTCGCATATGTACCATGCGTATTCGACGGAAGCAACCGGTCACTCAGCAGCGGAAACATTTCTGCGGTAGGCGTCTTTGTAAAGTCCTATTTCTGAAAACGGGATCTTTTCAAAACCCAGAAGCTCTTTACCAAGACGCGCCCGCCAGTGCAAAGCAAAATTGCCTGACTCAACAACATCTTTAAAGTCGAGATCGACAGGGGCGTCTTCACTTCCACTCAGATCGCGGAACCCTTTCATCCCCTCTGCAAGCACTACGCCGTCAGTTCGAACGTTCGGTCCTGCGCATAAACACCGGGGCCCACCCATACAGTTACAGCTTCATCCCACGACAGCGTACCCCCCCTTACGCTACGCCCAGATGCCGTCACGCGCCTGTTCTAATGTCTGACAAGGAGCCCGCTTCCCCCCATCGCCTCCGGCGATGGCACCCACCCCCACATCTACCTTCGCAAAAAGATCAAAGCATCCGCCTTCGCGGCAGACCAAAGGTTGAACTGGAATGTAACTTGGTAACCTTGGCATACAATATGAAGCGAATGTTTAATCTGGTTGGGGAGAAATACCTTCCAGAGGCGGGATGATTACACAATTGTAGTTATCAAAGCTAACAGGAGGAGTCTCGTCGCGAAGAATCGACGTCGGAGTTCGCTGAAAGGGCCTCTCGAGGGTTTTTTTATCAGCAGCCTGAACGCATAAGGCAGAAGCGATGTAATTGCGGCGAACGGTCAAAACAGCTAATCGTGTCGTTTTTTAAAGACCGACAGGCTGCTAGGTCCCTGAAAAGCAATTCCTTATTAGAAGGTTACTCTATATGATTTAAGTAAACCGCATGTAGTAGCAAGGGAACAAACGCATGAATTACAGATTAGCAAATTCGCTCATCCGTTGTGAGTTGGATACGAACGGTAACCTTATTGGGCTGCTCAACCTCAGAACCGGACATGATTATGCCGGCGGGCAGGGACTCTGGCGCATTATGTATTCACACGACGAAGTGATTGAGGAGGAAATCTTGGCGGAGAACTGCACCCCGCATATTGCGCACATCTCCGATGACCAGTTGCAGGTTACTTATGACTCGATGAATACACCTTGCGGTCTCGAGGATTTCAAGCTGGTTTTCACCATTAAACTTCAGGGCGACGAACTTCACTTTTCGGCGGACCTCGAAAACGCGTCCAATTACGACCGGGTGATCCGGGAATTCAATTTTCCGGCCATCACCAATATCAATCTCACCTGCTCGCAAGCGCTTTACGGCGGTTCGGCCAGCGGAAACCAATGCCATGTCAAGATCGACAACGTGGCCGAAGCCATTCAAAAGTGCCACACACAGTATATGGCCGATGACAATGGCGGAATTAACATGCCGTGGTTTGATAACGGATTTGCCATCTTTGCGGATGCAGTAAACGGGTTGTACCTTGGAGACCACGACTTGACCTTTGAGTAAACCGCGATGCTGTTCCGTAAGCGCGGCGCTGAAATAGACGCCGGCATGCACAAAAGTTTCGCGCTGGCGTGTCCGTATTCCAGAGAATGGATGGATATCCTTAAAAGATATGTCGACACGGCAGTCGAGCTCGGCGTCGACGGCGTTTTCTTTGACCAGATCGGCATTCCGGAACTTCCTTGTTTTGGTAAAAACCACGGGCATCCAATCCCGGCGACCGATTCCCGCGCCGTCCGAATCTCCCAAATGAAAGAAATTCGGGAATACCTCCGGGCACGCGATCCGGAAATGAGTTTTGGGGTTGAGTGCGCGACTAATTTCACCAGTCCGTTCGCCGACTATTTCCACTCGTTTCCCGGCTGGAATATCGCGGCCAACGACTGGGCGAATACCGGAGAAAAACCCAAACTGACCAGTTTTATCGAACTGTTCCGCTACACCTTTCCCGAGGCCCTGATTTCCGACCGGGAAATCCGGGACGATACGGACATTGAACGGAGAGTGAATTTAGCGCTCTTGCGGGGACTGGTCAGCGATGTGGAAGTTCATCGCTGCCGCACGCTAATTGATGAAACGCCGGTCTACAAAGCCTATTTAACCCGGGCCAACCGGCTCAGGAACAAGTACCGCCGCCTGATCTTGAACGGCAGATTTCAAGATACGGATGGAGCTTCGTGCGATAATTCGGAGTTCTCGTGGGCTGTCTTTACCGCCGGGGACGAACTGGCGGTCATCGCCACCCAGAGTCACCGGTCGGAGTTGAACGGAGTGATTGAGGTCCCGGGCTACGAACTGACCGATCATGACGGGCTCGGGGAGTTTTCCGTTCGACCGGAGCAGACGAAAACCCGAATTTCCCTGATGCAACATGGACTTGTTGTCATGATATACAAAAGGGTCTCAGAAGCCGAATGATGAACAGGATCACGATTAGGAAAAAGTCAAGTTCTACTTGGGTTTCCCACTTTTCTCGCCTACACCGGTGTGCAGGGCCACGGTTGTGCGGTTTCAGAAATGAGCCGCATCCCCGTCATCGTGTTCCACAGTGCGGGGGTGAAGAACCGCACAATGTGAGCAGTGCGGCTGTTGGTCTCAGGATTTTGCCAGCGGGGCTCATACATACATGGTGCGTATAGCCGGTGGCAATACGATCAGCGCCTCTGGTAACTTCGTATTCAATTCGTAGGCGTGGCCCTTTAAACGGAAGACAGGTGGAGTAGACAACAAGCTCATCATCATATCGTGCGGATTGCTTATACTCGCAGTGCGATTCCACTACGGGCAACATCACTCCCTGCGCTTCCATTTCGCCATAGGGAAGATTGATCTCGCGAAGCAATGCCGCGCGCGCCATCTCAAAATAGACATAATAGTTAGCATAGTAAACAATGCCCATACCGTCGATGTCTGCGTATGGCACGTGAAGGGAATACTCAAATGTCCTGGACATTGGGTTATCCTTCATCCAGTGCAGAGCGAATCTCTCGTACCAATGACTCGAGATTTCCCTTACTAGCTGCTGAAATCAGAGCGCTGCCCACAACAACGGCATCGGCATACTCTGCGGCCTCTTTGGCTTGAGCACCACTGCTAACCCCGAAACCAACTGCGACCGGAAGATCGGTTGCCTCCCGTAGCTCTGTGAGCCGACCTTTGAGGTCATCTGCCAGAGACGCACGCGCCCCAGTAACACCGGTTACCATGATGTAGTACACAAATCCATTCGCATCTTTCAGGATACGTTTTTGACGCGCTGCTGATGTCGTAGGCGCCACAAGCGATATAAAATGCAATTCCTGTGCATCCATATGCTGGCGAATCTCATCCGACTCTTCAAATGGCAGGTCAACTACTAGCATACCGTCAACACCCACACTGGCAGCATCTTTGCAAACCAACTCGTAGCCATAGCGAAAGAGAAGATTGGCATAACCAAAGAGTACAATTGGCGTTTCATAATCCTCACGAATACGCCCCACAAGCATCAGGACATCTTGCAGCGTAACCCCCGCTTGAAGTGCCCGGAAAGAGGCCGCTTGAATCGTGGGACCATCTGCAGTTGGATCGGAAAAGGGAACGCCCAACTCAAGGACATCGACTCCTGCATCCAAGGCATCTCGAATGTCCTGCTCTGACTGAGTTAAATCAGGATCACCGACCGTCAGGAATGCGACTAACCCCTTGCGTTCATCGGCTTTGAGTTTTGCAAATGTTGCATCAATTCTATTCATCACTCTCCCCCATAATCTTAAGGACCGTATCGAGATCCTTGTCCCCTCGCCCAGAGAGATTTACAATGATTGTACGGTCAGACCCGAGCGTAACAGCCATTTTCTTGGCCTCGGCCACGGCATGCGCGGATTCAAGGGCGGGCAGAATTCCCTCAAGGCGCGTCAGCTCATGAAAGCTCTCCAACGCCTCGACATCAGTAATGGCATGATATTCTGCACGCCCTTCATCCGCCCATAGCGCATGCTCAGGCCCCACGCCGGGATAGTCCAGCCCCGCACTCACCGAGTGGGCATTCTGAATCTGTCCATGCTCATCTTGTAGGACATAGGATTTGCTCCCGTGGAGAATGCCTAGCTGCCCGGCAATAATGCTGGCAGCATGCTGACCGCTCTCCAAACCGTAGCCCCCCGCTTCAACACCGATCAAACGAACATCGGCATCGTTAATAAAGGCACAGAAGATTCCGGCAGCATTGCTCCCTCCCCCAACGCAGGCAATCACCGCATCCGGAAGGCCGCCTTCGATTGCCATAAACTGAAGACGGGCTTCATCGCCGATCACGCGCTGAAAATCACGCACCATCATTGGATAAGGATGAGGCCCGGCTACGGAACCAATCACATAAAAGGTATCCTTAACTTCAGAAACCCATGCGCGCAACGCTTCGCTCATGGCGTCCTTCAGGGTTCGCGTACCGCTGGTCACAGGGACGACCTCTGCACCGAGGAGTTCCATCCGCTTTACATTCGGGGCCTGACGAACAATATCCTCTTCACCCATGTAAACTTTACATGACATCCCAAAGAGAGCGGCAACCGTTGCGGTGGCAACGCCATGTTGTCCCGCCCCCGTTTCCGCCATCAGCTTGGTTTTCCCCATTCGCTTTGCCAGCAGAGCTTGTCCCAACGTATTGTTAATCTTATGGGCGCCCGTATGGTTAAGATCTTCTCGCTTCAGATACACGCGTGCCCCACCCCATGCCTCTGTCAGACGTTTGGCAAAGTAAAGCGGCGATGGTCGTCCCACATACGACGCCAACAGTTCATGAAACGTCGCCATAAATTCAGAGTCAGCAAGCGCATCACGATACACTGCATCTACCGCTTCGAGCACAGGCATAAGCGTCTCGGCAACATAGCGCCCGCCAAAGACACCGAAATGACCTTTTTCATCTGGTTGTTGATTCATTACACCTAACTCCCTATTTCAAATTCTTCGCGGCTGCAACGAACGTCCGAATTGCATCATGATCTTTTCGTCCCGGATCGCACTCGACGCCGCTTGATACATCCACGCCCATTGGACGCACACTCCGGATAGCCTCCGCAACATTAGCGGGATGAAGCCCCCCAGCCAACATTACCGGGCACTCTTTTGCAATATCTGCTGCTTCATTCCAATCGGCAGCAACCCCGGTGCCACCATACTGCCCTGGCACAGCTGCATCAATCACATAACGGCTCGCAGGCCATACGATGGGATCCGGATGTGCACCGCCATCACGAACCCAAAGTGCTCGCCATACGGGAATGGAAAAGTCCACAAATCCGCCTGCATCTTCATCGCCGTGAATCTGAACAGCATACAAGCCACAATCTTTGGCAATGGCCTCAACTTGTGAAGGGACTTCATTTACAAAGACGCCCACCGCTCGGATGCCATTTCCCAACGCAGATAGAATATGTGTGATCTGTTGGGGCGTGACCGCACGCGGGGATTCTTTATAAAGAATGAATCCAAGATAGTCAGCGCCCGCGGCTACGGCAACTTGCGCATCTTCAACATTCGTCAAACCACAGATTTTGACTTCCATTGTGCTCATCCCCGTAATCAACCGATCAACTGCTTCAGGCGGCCACCGGGATCATTATGGCTTACAAGTGCCTCCCCGATAAGGAAACCATTGTAGCCCGCCACCTTTAGCGACTCAACCTCTGCCCGCTGCCGAATTCCACTTTCCGCAATCGAAAGCCGTGATTCAGGAATATGCTGAATGAGATCATGTGCCACAGCGAGATTGGTCGTAAGCGTCTTTAAATCACGGCTGTTAACGCCCACAATCACCTCTGAGAGCGGCAAGACGCGTTTAAGCTCATCAAGAGTATGCACCTCTGCCAAAACGTCCAACCCTTGCTCAAGGGCCGCGTCATAGAGCTGACGCATCTTCTGATCGTTCAACGCAGCAGCAATTAAAAGAATGACATCTGCTCCCCATGCCGCCGACTCGACAATCTGATAGGGATCGCACATGAAGTCTTTGCGAAGAATTGGCAGGTCCACCAGTGCACGTACCGTTTGAACATCTTCCCCCCGGCCGAGAAAATGCAGCGGTTCGGTCAAAACCGAAATTCCAACAGCGCCATTTTTGAAATAAGATTGCGCAATCGTCCCCGGATCATACTCATCTTGCAGCAGTCCAGCGGAGGGACTCGCCTTCTTCATCTCCGCAATGATGTGTGTGCCCTCCATACTCAAACGATCCTTGAGGCTATGATGCAACCTAGTAGACGCCATAGATTGAAGCAGCTCAATAGGGGTTTCGTCCCGAGCTGCCTCTACGGCAGATCGGCGTTCGTGCATAATAACATCAAGAATACTCATAATCCGATTTCCGGCTCTATTGTGTTGCCGCGATAAGCCCGTCAAGCGCCGCTTTTGCCTTGCCGCTGTCAATGGATTCGCACGCCACCTGCCACCCCTCATGAAGTGAAGCGGCGCCCCCCCCTGCTGCAATTGCAGCACCTGCGTTCAAACATACTATATCCCGTTTTGCACCGGCCTCCCCCTCCAGAATGCTACGCGTAATTGCAGCATTAGTTTCAGGGTCACCCCCTACCAGATCGGCCGCATCGGCATAGTCTTCAATCAGGGATAGAGGATCGAACTCATACGTTTTGACCGTGCCGTCAACAAGCTCGCTGATGCGCGATGTCGTCGTGCTTGTGATTTCATCCATACCATCCTGCCCGTGAACCACAAAAGCGCGACGGCTACCCAGCAATTTTAGAACCTGAGCAAAAGGCTCCGTAAGCTCGGGAGAAAATACACCAATAATCTGACCTTTGGCACCCGCTGGGTTTGTCAGTGGCCCCAGCATATTGAAAATGGTGCGCACACCCAGTTCGCGCCGCGTCCCCATTGCGTACTTCATGGCAGGATGCATCTTCGGGGCATACATAAACCCGATTCCAACATCGCGAATGCAGTCCTCAACGACATCAGTGGTCACCTCAAGATTAACTCCCAAAGCCATCAGGACATCAGCGGAACCACATGCACTTGTAATGGCCCTATTTCCGTGCTTTGCGACCGGAACCCCCGCCCCGGCCACAACGAATGCTGCAGTTGTGGAAATGTTGAACGTATTGCAAGAATCCCCGCCCGTTCCACACGTATCCACAACTTGAAGCCCCGTGCAATCCACAAACACAGCATGGCGACGCATAGATTCCGCACCACCGGCGATTTCCTCAATGGATTCGCCCTTCATTCGCAGCGCAACAATGAGACCTGCAATTTGGGCCGGTGTAGCCTCTCCCGACATGATTTGATCAAAAGCCGCAACCATCTCTGTCTGCGTTAAATTCTCGCCCGCTGTCACCTTCTGAAGAAATGCCTTCATCTGCCTAACTCCATTCTCTCTTAGTCTGTAATCTAATCTGCTTGCAAAACTCTTGGTCTAATGCGCGGGACGAGGGCGTCCCACCTCCAGAAAGACAACTAGCCTCAACAATGGAGGTGAGGCACCCTTTCCCTGCACGCGTTTGCAAGAGCCTCCTGCTATGCTGAATCACCCACGCTAGACGCGGTCAACACTTTCTACCAATTGCTGAAAATTACGTAATAGCCGTTTGCCACTGGGAGTCAATACGGATTCAGGATGGAATTGCACACCATAGGTTGGGTGTTCGACATGATGCATTCCCATGATTTCGTCATCAGCGGTCCAGGCATCGACGATCAGCTCTTTAGGTAAGTCATCACGCATCAGGGCCAGCGAGTGATAACGCCCTGCCGGAAATGGATTCTTCATCCCCCGAAAAAGGGTGCCGCCCTCATGGTGAACCATTGATGTCTTGCCGTGCATAATGCTCTTCGCATTACTAACGGTCCCCCCAAAAGCAACTCCGATGCTCTGATGCCCTAGACACACTCCCAGAATGGGGACCGTGCCACTCATGCGTTGGATTAGCTTGACTGAAATTCCGGCCTCTTTTGGTGTGCAGGGCCCCGGCGAGATCACCAGACCATCCGGCTTTGCATCCACAACCGCATCGACTGTGATTTCATCGTTGCGGAACACCTGGATGTCAGCGCCCTGCCCCATCATGACTTGGACCAGATTGTAGGTGAACGAATCGTAGTTATCTATGAGTATAATCATGGCAACGTTTCTATTTTAGCCTTCAGCTTTCCCAATTTTAGCTTTTCCAAATCTCAAGTCCTCTTGCTGCCATCTCAACGGCCTTCTGCATGCCGCGTGCCTTTTGACAGGTTTCCTCATATTCGCGATCGGGGTCAGAGTCATACACGATACCGGCACCGGCCTGAATCGAGACTTCACCCGCTTCGATTTCTAGTGTCCGGATCGTGATGGCTACATCCATATTCCCCGTGTAACTCACATAGCCCAATGCACCCCCATAGGCTCCCCGTGGCGACGGCTCCAACTCATGAATGATTTCCATCGCACGAATCTTTGGCGCCCCCGAAAGCGTCCCTGCCGGAAAGGTAGCACGCAGCACATCATAAGCATCGAACTCTTTACGCAGAATGCCCTCCACATGCGAAACCATATGCATCACATGACTATAGCGTTCAATCACCATATAATCTGAAACCTGAACGCTCCCGGACTCGGCAATTCGGCCAATATCATTGCGACCCAAGTCGACAAGCATGACATGTTCAGCTTTTTCCTTCTCGTCCGAAAGGAGCTCGTCTGCCAAGGCGCGATCTTCCTGCTCGGTACATCCCCGAGGACGCGTACCCGCAATCGGGCGGACCTCCACACGACTGCCCGTCAGGCGTACCATAATCTCCGGTGATGATCCCACAAGCGTCTGGCTTCCCAGTTTCAGAAAGTATGTATAAGGGGAAGGATTCAGAAGGCGCAATGCCCGGTAGAGTTGCAGAGGAGGAATCTCGGTTTGTGCTGAAAAACGCTGACTCAACACTACTTGAATAATGTCCCCATCCACGATGTACTGCTTCGCCTTCTTTACGATGGTCTTGTAGTCATCTCGCGTCATGTTGGAATCAAAACTGACCTCTGGATAACACTTAACGGGAGGTGCTTTCTGTTCCGGTAGCGCCGCCGCTATCGCTTCAATTTGTGCCGTGGCCTCAGTGTACGCATCCTCTTCGGATGTCGCGTCACCGGGGCGGGTGCAAAATACAATTTTCAGAGTGTGACGCACATTATCGAAAACAATCAACTTATCCACTTTGAGGAAGCGGCTACGGGGAACCACTCGCTGCGATCCCTCCTTTGGTGGAGGCATACGCTCAAATTCACCAATGGCTTCATAGCCAACGAAACCCACGACGCCCCCAAAAAAACGCGGCAACCCGGGTAGTTCGGCCACTTTTAGATCACGGTAGATTTCCCGCAAGGCCTCAAGCTGCCCCGTTGCCCCATTGCGGTGATCCGTTTCAAACAAAAGCTCGGGATCAATTCCAACAAAGGAATAACGGCCCCAAGTCTCTCCACCCTCCATGCTTTCAAGCAGGAAGGCATTCTCGCACTCCGCAAATCGTTGCAAGACCGACACCGGGGTCTCTAGGTCTGCAAGAATCTCCTTGAAGACGGGGACAACATCATGTCCCTCGGCAAACTTCAGGTACTCTTCTTTAGTTGGACACAACATATGTTACGCTTCCGAAATACTCTGTCCTATTTGGATCAGCCGCCAGAGTATACATGCCAACTCGTATATTCAAGCCACAAGACCCTGAAGAAAGTAAGTTGTGAATATCTGTTTTGCTGGGCTGATAAAAGTTTCCGAATCAATCCTGCTCGTAATCCTAATCGAGATCTTGCCAAAGCAACGGGCAACTCAGTACATTGCCAAGCATGAAAACAAGTTTTGATCACGAGAATTTGAATGTCTTTGGGTCTCATTCGCAGCAGCTCTCCCAGCCGCGTCCATGAGGATTCGGTCGACTACGGCACACGGCCAGCCCAAAAAACCGATTAGGATTACGATTAGAAGAAATCACCGCAGAAGTGAGATACGTCCAACCACCCCCACACCAAGGAGCTTCGATGCCACTATTCGACACACATGCCCATTTTAGTAAGATTGGCGGCGACTACTCACTTGAAGCCCAGATCACGCGAGCCCGCGAAGCGGGAGTTACACGCATTATAGCGGTTGGGGGCTCCTGTGAATTGAACAAAGCTGCCGTCGATGCCGCAACAGCCTACCCCGACATGCTTCGTGTCGCACTTGGGTTTGATCGTGACCAAATCGAAGAGCTCAATACCCCCGAAGCACAACACGGCGCGCTAGAGCGTTTGCACCTTGCCATCCGCCAACTCCCCACCCGTGGCGTACACGTCGCCGCTATAGGCGAGATTGGTCTCGACTACTTCTATTCGCAAGAGACTGCTGAACAGCAACAGTCGCTCTTTCGCAAACAGCTCGCGTTCGCAAACGACGTGCAACTCCCGGTTGTGATCCACAGTCGTGATGCCGATACCGACACGCTCTCCGCACTCAAAGATCATGCGCGCTCCTGGAAAGGGGATTCCAACCGTATCGGTGTCCTTCATTGCTTCACCCGCGATGCAGCCTTTGCATCAGAGCTTGTTTCGCTTGGCTACCACATTAGCTTCAGTGGAATTGTATCATTCCTTAATGCGGATTCCCTACGCGAGGTGGCCAAGATGATTCCTGAAGATCGCATTCTCATCGAAACCGATTCGCCGCATCTCGCCCCCGCCCCTATGCGCGGCAAACGCAATGAACCGGGATTTGTGCTGCATGTTGCAGAGCGCTTAGCAGAAGTGCGCAGCATTGAGGTTGAAGCATTAGCACAGCAAACCTACACCAATGGAACGCACCTGTTTGGTTGGGAGTAAGACCAGGAGATAGAGATTGGGTTATCCCCTTTGCTCTAGTCAATCGCTATTCGAATTCTGTGCTGTGATTTCCGTAGGATGGTACTCTGCACCGTCCAAAGATCCAGAGCTGATCATTCGCATGGTGACATCTCTGGAATTGGGAAATCCGGCAGGGATTGTCGGAGAGCCACACCTACTTGCACAACCGCGTCGGGACGCCACGGTCCACCGAGTTGCGAAGGACACATTGACTGCAAGGTGGATGCCGGCCTCCGGACGGCGTTGAGCAAGTGAAAGAGCCTGAACCGACATCCCCCATTTCCAATTTTCAGCTTTCCAAATTTCGCATTTACTAAACGATCCAGCCAGCCCCTGCCACGCAGTCACCATCATAGAGAACGCCTAACTGTCCCGGCGTAATGGCGAACTGGGGGTCGTCAAACGTAACCGTGACCACCCCCTCCGTTCCCCCTGTGATGTGACATGGCGCGCCACGATGATTGTATCGAACTTGACACAAGAATTGTTGCTTTGCAGGAGCCTCGCCTTGAGTCCAGTGCATATCGCGTAGGTTTACTGTTGTGCCGAGAGCATGCTCACGATCCCCCACCATGATCCGATTGTGCTCGGCATCAATAGCTGAAATGAAAATGGGGTGCCCCACGGCAATTCCGAGACCCTTGCGCTGGCCAATCGTATAGTGATGAATGCCTCGGTGTTGCCCCAGCACATTCCCGTCTTGATCTACTACATCCCCAGCCCCCCTACTCTCGAAGCTACGCAGGTCAATCCAGTCCCCATGTGTACCCTCGGTTACGAAGCACAGCTCCTGACTTTCGCGGCTCTTGCGTGCCTCTAGGGAAAAGTCAGCGGCAAGTTGCGACACCTCAGTTTTCTGAAGGGGTCCAAGAGGAAATCGAGAGTGGCGTAGTTGTTCCTGTGTCAACCGAGATAGAAAGTAGGATTGGTCTTTGCGACTATCGACACCCCGCTGGAGATGCAGGTGCCCATCGGCTTCCTTTATTCTCACATAGTGCCCTGTAGCAAGGCAATCTGCCCCGAGTTCCATAGCATGATCCAGAAGGATTCCAAACTTGATCTCGCGATTGCATATCACACAAGGACTTGGCGTTTGCCCCGACAAGTATGACGTCATGAATGGCTCTATCACCTTTGCCTGAAAGGCGTCGCAAACATCAACCACATGGTGCTCAATGCCCAATTGCTCACACATCCGGGAAGCGCGGCAAATGTCCTCATCGGAACCACAGCGTGAATGTTCCTGTGTCATCTTTGCCGTAATGCCAAATGCACGAACCCCCTGCTGTACAAGCAGGGCTGCAGTCACAGCGCTATCCACCCCGCCGCTCATTGCCACGGCAACGACCTCTGAGCTTACGCTTTCAGAGGCAGCATTCTTATGCACGCTGTCGGCTGACACCATTATTTCACCAACCGGATGCCATCTGAATCTATGGTAATCTGCTGGTGTTTATAGAGCGCCCCAATCGCCTTTTTGAAATTCTTCTTGCTGACACCAAATGTGTCGTAAACCACATCTGTCGGGCTCTTGGCCGTTATAGGAATGAATCCGCCACTTTTATTTAGGTGCTCAAGAATAGATCCCGCAATACCGTCAATCTTATCATACCCCGGGCGCTCTAGAATGAGATCAATTTTACCATCCTCACGAACCTTCTTAATGTACCCCTGAATCAGTTGACCGACATTCAGGCGCTGGAACACTTCATTTTTGTAAAGCACCCCCCCGAACTCACCATCGACTAGGGCCTTGTACCCCAGCTCGGTCTGTTGGGTAATCATAAGCTCAACAGCTTCATCAACCGCATAGGGGCAGGGATCGGGATTCAGAAATTGATCCAGTTTTGTTGAGCCCACGATACGACCAGATTGTGCATCAAGATAAACTCTGACGACATAGGATTGCCCCGCAATCAAGCGAACCTTCTGCTCTCGGAATGGCACAAGCAAATCCTTGCTCAGTCCCCAATCCAGGAATGCACCAACGGTCTCGACAGCTGCCACACGTAGCAGCGCAAAATCCCCAACCATGGCATAAGGCGTTTGTGATGTCGCAACCCGCCTGTCTTCTGAATCTAAATAGATAAAGACATCAAGCCAATCCCCTATGCTACAGCCTTCTGGAGCAAGTCGATTTGGAAGCAGCACTTCCTCATCGTCCGCCCCCTTGAGATAAACCCCGAAATCAACTTCGCGGGCTACTTGCAACTCATTAATGCTTCCTACTTCAATCATATTGCTTCCTGCTTGATCCCATACGGTTCTAGTGACACTATTCTTATCTTATTGAGACGAACAGACGAAACATAGCAGGGAGATATATCATGGAAGAGAGCATCAGAGCTAAACTTGAAGAACTTCGCGGATTTCTACAAGCCGATGGCGGCGATATGGAAGTCGCCGAAATTGATGGCACAAACGTGAAACTTCGACTCAAAGGAGCATGCGGGAGCTGCCCACATGCCACCATGACCATCAAGCAGGGCATTGAGCGAGTGCTACGCGAGCAGATTGATGAGACCATTCTTGTAGAACAAGTTCAATAGCAAGTCTGACTGAAAGATGTGGCTCATCCAGAGAACTTCTCAGGGTGAGCCATTTCGTTTTAACTAGACCTTTCCCGTTTCAGCTTTCCTAGTTTCCCATTTCATATTTACTCTCCACACACACACATACACCCATTAAGTCCCCCATTGCAAACACACCCATCAGCGGTTCCAAATAGGCGGCAATGCCGGGGGTCTGATCCTGTCGCGAGGAAA
>CAZNWT010000113.1:0-14231 GCA_964576795.1 uncultured Victivallales bacterium | reverse complement strand
TTTATTCCACATGGAACCAGAGGCATCAATGATGAACATCATTTCAGGATATTGGGGTTTTGTTTCTGCTCCTACTGGCGCTAATAAACTTAAAAAGATGATTATAGTTGTCAACAAAGATACGAATGATTGCATGATTTCTCCTGATAAAATTGTTCAGTTTGTCTAACAGTCACTATCTATTCTAAATAGATATCATAAAAGAATTAACTGTTGCACGTCGTAAAGTAGAATGAATACGGAATCGAAGAGTGGTTGCCGTATTTCCAATCTTTGCTGGTCAGGCACTGGTAGGCATTGTCCGGCGTATAGCATGGGGAGTGTTCGTGGTGATAGTGCGAGCGCCACTTGACAGTGTCGCCTTTCAGCAACGGCATCAGGCTTTGCCCCTCGATGGTTTCCGGAACGTTAACATCGGCGGCATCCAAGAAATTCCACAAAACGTTCGATCTATGCCTCATGTTCTTTTGTTGCGACAGACTGCTACTGCTTCACCATGACGAGTTGGGCGCCATGGGCCGGGACCTCAACAGACAGCTGGCCCTGTACCCTCCCCATATCGCGCCGTTCCCAGAGATTTCGTGCGCTGACGGGCCCGGCGAAGCCGAGATCCCTGAGATTGATAGAGAGCGTATCGGGACCTTCTCCCAGATTGAAAAAGCCCACGCCAACACTCCCATCCACGAGTGGACGCGTCCAGATTCGCGTATTGAGTTGCGGCTTCGCGTTCTGACGTGATTGTTCTTGTTTCTCGCTGAAACGCACTGCGGGTTTCCCCAGTGGGTCCTGATTCACGGCGATCACTTCCTCGTTCCCGAATAGCCGCAACTCGAAATCCGTTATGGCAGTGAGATCGCAGCTCAGCATGAGTGGGGAGGGATAGAGCGCCCATGCCGTCATCGAAGTGATCTGTTCATCAGGGGATAGCCTGTTCGGACGGCACGTGGCGGCACTCTCAAATTGGGGACCAAGCGCAAGCATGTCCAGGTCGTTCCACGAGCCTGGCCCAACGTGCGGACGCCAGTCCTCGTTGCGCGAGTCTTCCAATAAGAAGGCGTTCTTCATGACGCTGAACCATTCATCGTCTGTGTCGGGAAGCCCTCGCCACATGTTTGCCCAGACCTTGATGGCATCAGCATCCGCGAGACGAGCGCAGGTGCAGATACTAAGCACAATATCGCGTGAGGCCTCCTTGACCAAGCGCCCCATACGCTTCAGTGATTGTGGGTCTGTGGGTGTCCAATCGTACTTGAGAAAGTCCACTCCCCATTGGGCCCACTGTGCCACGTCCTGTGCTTCGTGTTTGCCGATACCTATGTAGCGCCCCTCCGGGATTGATTGCGGCTGGTAGTCTGGATCGGGATCGCCGGATGAACCGCCGATCAGACCGGGGCCACTCCAATCCTCCTGGGCCTGCTTTGCGCTGCATCCCCAGGGCACCGTCCATGGCGTGGAGTAGATGCCGAGCTTGAGTCCGATGTCGTGTATGCGGGTTGCGAGTGATCCCATGTCTGGAAACTTGCGGTTCGGCTGGATCGCCCCATGCGTGCCACCGCGTTCCCCTTGCCAGCATGAGTCGATGTTGATGTACGTATACCCTCGTGCAGCAAGACCGGTCGCGACTAGTTCTTCCGCGGCTGCGTGCACCCTGTCCGCATTGACCCATCGTCGCCACGCATTCCAGCTGTTCCAACCCATGGGGGGAGTCAAGGCCAAGCCACGACCGACGGCAATAGTAAACTCTTTCTCTGTGGTACCGTGCTGATTTTCCACTGTGAGCAGGACCTTTGAGTCCCCCTCGTGCTGAGCAATACCGGTTATGCGTCCGCTGTCTTGGTCGAGTCGCAATCCCTCCGGAAGGCCCTCGACGGTGAATTTCAGGGGTCTCTCGCCGGTCGCAGGTATAGCGTATGAGAAAGGCTTGTTGACCGAAGCTCCGAAAAGGCTCGGGCCATGAATGGCGCCCCCCCCTTGATCCCATGGGGTAACTTTAGCGATGCGAATGGTGGTTTCCCTTTTGTAGTCAGGCATTTCTTGCGTTCTCCTTTATTTGCATTGGGGTCCATATGGCTGGCCCGCTTTCCTGGTTGTCGTCTTCGAAGTCAATATCAACTCCTGCATATTCCTGCATGTCCAGACCCAACTTAAGAAACAGTTCGTGCCACCGCCTTCTCATCCTGGGCTTGTGATAGAGCGGCCTGTAACCGACTTTGAGGTAAGTCTTAATTGCAGGAAGTCGCCAGTTGTGGGTGAGTAGGTAGATATGTCTGGCTCCGTGTTCGAGCAGAGCCTGAGTGGCAGCGTTTGTAACGCTCTGCATCAGGCCCTTTCCTTTGTGTGCCGGATCAGCTGCGATCCAGCCTATTTCGTATGCATCAGACTAGATCATCTGTAGTTATTCAGACAACGTCGTGACTTGCCGTCTTTGGAAAGACGTGCGAAGCGCGGCTTTTCAAAGTACGTGTTCAGGCTTCTTATTCGGCTTCACAAAGACCTTATCGATCTGGATTACTGGCGCCTTGCAGCCGGCTTGTTGGAAGATCCTTTTTTGTCGTTTCTTGCCTTGAGGCCCCAGAAAGCATCGGTGATTCCCGCGCTTTCCAGCAACTGACCGGTCTTCTCAAAATCAGAGTCATAGTGAGCGCTGTGGCAATCGGAACCAATACTGAAACAAACTCCCAGTGATTGGAGTTCAGCTAGGTACTCCAGGTATTGGGAAAGAAATTCCTCTGGATAGCGTGGATTTAGCAGCATTGCTCCGATATTGATTTCAACTGCAGTTTTATGCTCGATCGTCGCCGCAGCGAATTCCCTATGCATTGATGTAGGAATAACGCTGAAGTCGTTAAGCCAAGGTTTTGCAGGATAGTTTCCGTTATTGTCTACCCAGTGCCCCATCCACCACCAAGGATGGGCAACAATGTCAACAAGCGGATGTGTTGCAAGAAACATGTTCTGTCGGTGATAGTCACGGATCACGGCCTCACGTTCCATTGGGACGTACATGGGCCAATGCGTGCCGCCAACGACATACTCGACCTCTTGCTTCGCGAGGTACTCGGCTGTGATTCCTACAGCCAGGTCACCCCCCGCTGGCCCGCCCGAGCGCAGACCGTAAACGGGATTATCATGTCTGCCACTCGCGATCTCATCAATTTCCCATTGCGACACACAACTCACCTCAACCCCAAAATGGAAACGAGGAGATGGCCCAGTGGATAGAAACGCTTCCCTGGACTTGGCAATATCCGGCAGGTTAAACGGGGTGTGCACGTGATCCGTTAATCCAAAGTCCAGAATCCCCTTTGCGTCTGCTTCTTGGACCAGATCTGCGACCGTCATGCAGGCCCCATCGCATGAGTTTTGTGAATGGATATGCCAGTCCGATGTCAGCTTCATGATTTCATTTCCTAACGTTTCATCTTACGCTGCGGCGTCCCTGCTGCTAGCGTGTAGGTGGTTGTTGGTTGTCCGTCTCTTCAGCAAGTTCTGCACAGCAAATGTTGCTTTCTCCAGCTCCTGTGTACAGCAGATATTGTCTACCGTTCTCCTCGTAAATCGCAGGATCCCGTACTTCGTGAACGGGCTCATGAATAGACCCGAAACGAGAGGGATGGACGGGCAAGTGGCATCCTTCTTCCTTCGTTTCCGGCCGTAACATTTCGGCAACATCCGATGTATGCCACTCTTTCCAATCTCCCTTGAGTGACATCGTCGACATCAGGATTCGCTCTGGGCAATCTTCCCCACGACTGAAAAAGATATGCAGATTATCATCCCTTTTCAAGACTGCCACATGTCGCTGGTTAGGCAATATATCCGGTCCACGCTCAAATGCTCCGGCACCATCACTGGAGCGAAGCAGCACGCCTCCCCCTGGTGCATCAGTAGTCTTGGCGATGGCAAACCATGCCAATTTGTGTTTGAAAACCCTAAAGTAAAACGGCCCCAGCACCACGGCCGAAGCATTGAAATGAAGTCCGTCAGAGGAGGTGGCGACGAAGCTGCGCTGCCCGTCATGCGTTACCCCGTGAAAATACATCCGGATCGCTCTATTCTCCGCATGCACATGCACATCGGGTGAGGCAATGTGATTCCTGCAACACGTTTCTTCCAGTCGCAAAACGCCTCCCTCAAGCGTCTTCCACGGACCGTGGATATCGTCCGCATACGCCATACGGATAAACGCTCCCTGGTGGTGGGCAAAATAGAGATAATATAGCCCCAATGGGTTCGGTACCCAGTTCGGCACACGGATCAGCGAGGGGCCGTTGATGTTTGTGCCTATCTGGTCGTCCAGTCCGGAATGGATAATGGGGTTCTCAGGAAAGCGGATTGCACGATACATACTTTTCTCTCCCAGTCAACGTTCACAATGACCGTTCAAGAAATGGTCGTGCGAAGCGCGGCTATTTCTTGATACGAGCCGACTGTCTTGTTGGATCTTCGTTAGCTCTTTAAATTACTCGCTATTCTGACATCTTTTTTGCGCGACTCTGGATTGACTTCCAAGCCGACCACTCTTCCGCTCCTCACCTTGCCTCTAACCGTAGTCTTGCGAGGGGCATGGAGCTTGAAATCAACATCCCATTCCTTCGGCCAGGCGGGCAAAAGGAGGATCTCGTCACCGATGGTTTGCATCAGCATTTCCTGTAGGCCGAGCATGCCGCTTCCGCCCCAGTTATGGTCGGGCACCCAGTCGTGGCCAGGCCCCCAGAATGTAGGGAAACGGCGCGGACTGTCATCCAGTTTTTGAGAGGTATACAGTTTGGCATCTTCTGTCATGCCCATGCGCGCAAAGAAAATGCCGTTCTGGTGCCAGCTCTGCACCATGTTCTTTGGGAACTTTCCATGTTTCCATGAATTGCGAAAAACCTGAAGATGGTCGCAATCCTTCCCGAAGAGGTCGAAGCGGTTGAAAGGAAAGAGCGGGTAGAATTGTGGACATTCCACATTTGCATACAGTTTCCAGCTGGCGGCAGGCTGTAGGATGCGGTCTCCCTTAACCTCCGCATAGGTATAGGTTGGCAGTGTTTCGAGAAACGCGCGATAGTAAGCCTTGTTCCTCAGTGTCAGAGCGTTGTCATCCTGTTCTGAAATGCCCTCAAGGCAAGCGCGCAAGCCTGAGATGAGATCGGCGGGGTTCATTGCGCCGCGGTAAGACTCGCAGGAGGTCGACGGGTAGATAACCAGTTTTTCCAGGGCGTCGAGCTCGCGACCCGTGCGCATCTTTTCCCGTTTTCGGTAATGTTCATCAAAGAAGATCACCGCATTCTCGATAAAGGGAATGTACTCTTTGATATCAGCCCCAGTAAAGCGATGGTACTCGAGGATCATGTAGGCGTTTTCTAGCTGGGACTCCCAATGGTAGGAGATCGACGGGTTAGCCATCACGCCTTCTTCGACAAGGTCGTTGTAGCCTCGGTTTGCGTCTGCACGCGGGTCCCCGAAAGGGATCTCTTTTCCACGTCCCCGCGGGCCGCTCTCCCATCCATACCCGGTGCCCAAGGCAAGACCCGGAACGCCGATGTACTCGCTATAGACGGCGCCATCGTGGCCGAAATGCTTCCGCACTCGCGCCAAGGCGCCGGGCAAGGCTTTGCGATAGAGTTCGAACTGAGGTAGGATGGCATCCACATCGCCGGACTTGAGCATGGGCCAGTGCAGAAGTCGTTGGTTCTGCGCCGTGAATACACCACCACCCCAGTTGCGCCAGTCAGGGCCAAAAGACTTGCCTGTGCCGCCGACGAGATTGGCATCGAAGGTGAAATTTCCTCCGTTGAATTTCGATGGGTACTCGCCAAACGCGTTGCACCCCAGTTGGTAACGGAATAGATTGTAATTGCGGCCGACGCGCCACGCCTTGTCGGCGGGATCAGGTTTGTCAGGACGAACGATGATCCAGCTGCGGCCCCAGAACCCGGCCCACCAGGCGGCGGTGTCTTTGCGCGCCTTTTCCCGGTCATTTGCCGAAGCGTTGACCAGGGCTTGTAGATGCTGTTGCCAATCTTTGAGTGTGTCAGTCTGGGCGATGTGCGTGACAATCCGCAGTTGGTGAGTGCTGGCGGCGGTTTCTGAGCACAAATCCCAGGCCTTGAAGACTGCGGTCTGGTATTTTCCTTGCGATTTTCCCTCCGCCTTGAACCCGGGGCCGGTTATAAACCCCCCGAAGGTGCGGTTGCGCAGGTCGTCGGTGATATCGTCTTCGAACGTTTCCAAACCTTGCTGTTTGATCAGCATGTTCACGAGAGTGTTTGTGCCTGGGTTTCTGTGATAAAATAGAACACCCCCGGCGACATGCGCGATGTGGTCTTTACTCAACTTTACATCGCCGGGATAGTTGTTCAGGGAGAAGAAAGATCGCCGCCGCGCGTTGTTCGGGATCATCTCGTCCGCCAGACGCCAGTTTTCATACGAGGCCCTGGCGAGGACTGGTTGGCTCGATTCGACCTCTACGTGTATGATCGGACGCTTCACTTCTGTCCAGATGCGTACGGTAGCTTCGAGAGGCTTTCCGTTGTTGCAGCTTCCCTGAATCTCCACGTATCCATCACATAACTTCAATTCCTGACGGAATTTTGCATTTGGACCGACAAAGGGATTAGGATCAAGCTGGAGGCGCATCCGGCCGAGTTTCAGGTACTCGTTGTTTTCGGCGAAGCTTCCACTCCGTTGCATGTAAAAGAGAACATCGCCGTTTTCAACCCACACATTTAGTCCGATGTCTCCGCCGCCGCACGGCATGGATTCTGAAGCGTTCTGGCTTGGGACAGTCCAGACGACATTGTATGCATCTATTGTTTCCCTATTCTGTTTGATAGAAACTCTCTTCGTAGGCTGTGTCCAGCATCGTTACGATGTTTTCGGGAGGAACATCGCCCATGATGTTGTGAACCTGATTGAAGACGAAGCCACTATCAGCTTTGAATGTGCGCATTAGCTCACGAACGTTGCACGCAACGCTGTCGGGGGTTCCTTCTCCCAATACGTGCTGCGTGTTGCAGCCACCACCCCAGAAACAGATGTTATCTCCAAAATCATCCTTCAAATCTTGTGGTTTCATATTATCGGCTGATATCTGTACTGGGTTAAGGACATCTACTCCAGCATCGATAAGCATAGGGATCAGGGGTCTGATCGAACCGCAGTTGTGCAGGAACACCTTGATGTCACTGTTAGCATGGACGAATTCGCAGAAGCGTTTGTAGTAGGGCATGGAGAACTCTTCGACATAGGTCGGGTTGCACATGGGCCCGTTTTGCGAGCCCATATCGTCGGACATCGTCACGAGCTGGATGTATGGGCCGAAACGGTCAATGATCTTGCCCATGCGCTGGATGCTATTGGCCAAGCAGGCTTCTCGGTCCGCGTGCACGGCTTCCGGATCATCGAATGCACGTATTGCTTCATCGATGCTGCCTGCGGCATACGACGAAAGGCCGAGGCCATGGCTGTAGCCGAGCAAGTTCGTAGCGTAGTTCGTTTCCTTGAAGATACGTTCTGCTTCCTTGGCGTAGAGAGCGATGCGGTCGTCCTCGGATCCATCGCCCCAGTCGTTGAGCCATGCGCCGTCAAAGAAAAGGCCGCCCGCGGGCATGCGCATGGACTTTTCGTTCATACTTATGAGCCAGTCTCCGTTTTCGCATTGTTGGGGATTGGCTTTTTCCGGGATAGTGAAGGTATACTTATCGCGCGGGTTCCATCGCAATGTTCTGGGGTAGGGCGGCTCCAGAAGGATACAGTCGCAATGAAAACGTTCTAGGATGTCGACGTCCACATAGGCGAGGCACTGGACCATGTCAGGGATCCAGATGCGGTCTGTTGACATCCCTAGGTGTTCGCGCAGGTTCCAGTAGGCGAACATTGAAATGCCCGTCGACATGTGGCTTCCCAGGTCAATAGGAACTCGGTCGACCGGTTTATGGTTCATTGCGCGAATAACGCGCTCCCGTGATGTCATCGTTTCTTGTTTCATGGGTTTTCCTGTAGGTCGAACGCGTCACTCACGCTTGTGCGGTAGCGCATAGCGTGCATTTTGGTGTCCGCTGCTCAATGGTCCTTCGAGTATCTGGTCGCGACTCCTTCATCTATGAATTTATCGCATGCGTAGTCCTGCCACTTAGGGTCAAGCCCTATCGACTCGTTGTCTCCGTAGTATCCGGCGATGAACCCGCCACGCCCATGCCAGAGTACATCCAGCATCTCTTTGGCCTTGTCCCGAATGGCGGCCTCGTCACGTTGCTGTAGCGTCTTCTGAATGTCAACTGGGCACCAGAATGTGATCTTGCCCTGCTTCTGGTGGGAGGCAAGAGCATCAATTCCGTGAAGATCAGGCTGGTCAAATTGCAGGACATCAATTCCGGCTTCCATCAAACCTGGAATGATAGCTCCGATCTTCCCGCATGAATGCATAAACACCTTCACTCCGAGGTCATGTGCGATGCCACAGAGTTTCTGGAAACGGGGAAAGAACTCTTCCAGCCACATGTCAGGGCTGATTAGTGTCTGGTTCTGGGTACCCCAGTCTTCACAGAACATAACGCCATCCACGCCGGCGGCAGCGTAGTTCCGGATCATGTCCTCCACCATCACATCAATGTGGTCATGCAGTTCATGCATACGGGCGGCTTCCAGCACCAGATCCATTAGATACTGGTCCAGTTTGCGCATCTTGCGGGCAATATTGAATGCGAACCCGGGGATGCCGCCATTAAGCCACTTGTCCGGAGCCTTGTCTCGCTGCTGTAGAACGCAAGCATAGTCTTCTGGACAGGAATGGTCGGGAAACACGTAAGAGCCCATGGCCGAAATGTCCTCGAGAACTCCTTTGACCACCTCGCCCTTAGACGTCGGGTCCACCCGTCCCCAGATGTTGCCCCATTCGTCAGTTCGCTCCCAACGTCCGTTGCCGACTTCTTGCCATTCTGTTGCATGTGTCGTCGCAGTACAGCCGACTCCGCAGATGTCGGAATCTTGAAACGAACGGGCGACTCGCTCCGGATCAGTATAGTCGATGGTGTGCCTTACGATTTCCTTCGGTGTCATTATTCTCCACTTTCTGTAGTGAACGTTTCGTATAATAGGGGGCGAAGCCGTACCGTTCAGGCGCTGGTTCCACAACTCCATGTCATTCTACCAACAATGCACGGCACCATGCAAATTGCGTCCAGCGGCCAGCGCCGTGTTGGCATATTCTCTGTTGAATCCCAATAACAAAATCCCTTTGTCGACCGTGTTCCGATAGATCGTTTCCATTTCGTTAAGCTGTGGCTGGCTCAGGTTTATGGCGTACATTCGATTCATGCTGCAGGTACTTGCAATGTAGTGACTGCCACGCCCGCAGAAGTGCACCGCACCTCCGCCGAGTTCATTGAGCAGACGCTGATCATACGGACGGATGAACTCGTCATAGATCTGCGGCGACAGGTTCATGCCTGAATCGGTTCGGATCATGATCTTTCCCTTGTGCATCATTCCCCAGTGTGCTGCCCAGGACTTGGGATTGGTGCCGGCGACGGTTTCCCACGCCTTCATGAAGCAAACATAGGTGTCAGTCAGAAGTTCCAACGCCTGATGGACCCTTTCCGGTTTGTCAATCAGATCCATAAACATTTCGCTTCCCCAGAGCATCTCGCAAAGATCCATGGGTCCCTGCATGTCAGGGTGATAGAGGTGGATGTACTTTCCTATTTTCGGATATGTGGCCGCGATGTCTGCAAAACGTTTCCCGGCGGCTAGTACCAGCGATCCGAGAACGCTCTTCATCTCTGGAATTCCATGCTCAATCAACGCCTGCGTAGCCTCTGCGCCCAGTGGCCTGGTCGTCTGTAGTGTATTGAGCGATTCGTCCATGACAAACAACTCCGCACCGAACAACGTCGGTATGATCCCGGTACCGTAGTTGGCTCGGACCACCATCAGGGTGCCAGCCCCGCTGGCAAGCTGACGAGAGCACTCGCCGTACTGCTGAAGTAGCATTGCATCGAGATCCACCTGTGCACGATTTATACTGACTTTGGGCCACTCGATTCCGGGCGGCACCTGTTTGGTTCGCCGTGGCGAGAAGATCGCCCCGCCGAAATGGCCTTCCGTGAAGGCTTCCCATTCCGCCAGCAGACGGTCCTCGACTTCAGAATTAATCCTGCTCTCTAGATCATCAAGGTATCGCTCAATCATTATGTTTTCCTTCCGAACCGTTGGAATCACTTTCTGAAGTGGGCCCGTCCATTTTGGTAAAGTGCATTTCTTTGTGTACGCCCAGCATGGGCGTGTTGTAAATGGGGTGCAAGTCCGTTGGATATTGGGTGTTCAATCTCGATGCGCTAAGCCTTTAAGTAAGTGCCATTCAGATCTGACCCCGAGCTCCCACAACGATCGCAAATCAGCGGCGCGCTCCAGCGCGTATGCTGCATTTGTCTGGTTGGCGCCTCATCTGTCTTCCTCTGCTTCTTTCTTTATCGCTGCCAAGGCCCAAGTGAAGAGGATCATAAACACGAGATCGGCAATACAAAATGGCTTCCACATGTTTGGGACTCCAGCAGTAACCCAGTGAAAGATGACCACGCTGCAGTAGGACACCTTGAGCAAGATACCGTAAGGAATGAGACAGCGATTCTTTACGGGATGCAGGGCAACGGCCGTGAACATGACAGCGAAAACGATCAGTAAAGCCGCCGAAAAATGAACGTAGCCCGGATGATTCGGCGGCGTGACGGCAACCCATTCGAACAGAGGGCCGCTTGCGAACAGAAAGACAGCCCCAAGCACCCCGTCGTAAGCTGCGGCCACAAAGAACAATGCCTGAATCGCCCGTTTGGATCTCATGTGCGTACTCCTTTCTGATGTTGATCTCTGATGGCGTGTTTGAAACGGCCTCTGCGCCATTTGGTAAACTCGTCGCTATACAGATCAACGACGAGTCTCTTGAATCCGGCGTGCAGCTCCTCTTTTGACATCTTCGCAGGTTTGAAATTGATGTCAAACAGGGTGCATTTCTTCCAATTTCGTGGTTCTATCAATCGTCCTTCCCGCTCTAGGCGCGTGTAGAGAGGGGTGCCTGGGAAAGGTGTTAGAATTGTGACTTGCACTTCGTAGAGTTCAGTGTCTTTAACGAAAGAGTAGACCTGCTCAAAGATATCTGTCGTGTGGCCGTCTAGGCCGATTACAAAGCAGCCGTTGACCGTAATGCCGCGCTCTTGTATCGCGCGGATTGCGCTCTTGTATTGCGGAAATTTCTGGAGCTTCCAGTCGTTCCTCAATTCAAGCCCATGCAGGCCTGCATCAGTCGGGCTTTCCAGTCCTATTAGCACCTGCGCGCATCCCGCTTCTCGCATCAGGTCCAGTAGTTCCTCATCATCAGCCACAGAGATATCTGTCTCTGCGAACCACTTGAGGCCTTTTCCTCTGAGTTGCTTCAAGAGTTCCTTCCAGTAAGCGTGGTTGACGAAGCTGTTGTCATCGGCAAACTCGATAAATGGGCGCTTCCATATCTTCAAAATACGGTCGATTTCGGCCACTACCTTGTCAATGGGTTTCTGCTTATAGCGGTGCGTCAACACAACCGAACTTGCGCAGAACTCGCAATGATGAGGACACCCTCGGCTGGTCTGGACAGTCAGACGATTATATTGCGAAATGTTGAGCAACTCAAATGCGGGGGTGGGTGCATCGGCCATGTCGAACTCGTCGGCGTCCGTACAATAGAACTGCTGAAGGCTCCCGCGTTCAGCGTCCTCCAGAACCTGCTGCCATACGGGTTCTCCTTCGCCGATGACCACGGCATCGCAATGCTCTGCCGCTTCGTCAGGGAGAGCAGTAACGTGCGGCCCGCCAATCACTGTTGGTACCCCCATTTCTTTAAACCGTTGGGCCAGCGTGTATGCCTCGTCAATCTGTGCGCTGTAGGTCGAGATCGCAGCAAGGTCAAGACCGCTCGGGAGCGAAGGCAAACTGTTTCCATCCGGTATTTCGACATACTGTACGCGGTGTCGTTCTGGCGTCATCCCCGCCAATGTCAGTAGGCCGAGGCTCGGTAATGATGCGATCGTTTTGCTTCTTTCCACAAAGCCAGGCAATGTGAGTCCAAGACTGAGCAGTTCCGAGTCGCAGACCCTTATACCGCTCATAGGGAAAAGGCCAATATTCATTGGGTAAATATCCTCCAGATAAAAAGACCTATGGCAACTGTAACCGATCCAGCCGGTATAAAGAATATATGCCGGCAGATGGGTTTCCATGCTGACAGATAGCAGACGGTCGGCATTGCAACCGCTCCCACAATCAACAGAACCGACGTGATATATGAACCTGTTTCAAAACCGAGAGACCGTGCTGTTAGAGCGAATGAGAGATTGAGAAACCCAATACCGAAAAATGAGATATGGGCTAACCGGATCATCCGCCGTTGCCAAGAAGAGTAGCCCCCGAGCCAATCGCGGTTGTAAAAAGACAAGCCGGTAACGGCGCCAGAAATGCACCCCAACAGGAACCCGACCCATGCAATATGTATATTTGTCATCATTGTGCGAACGTCTCAAGGGATTTTTCTTGTTCGATTACTATTTGTTCAGCAGCTCTGAATGTGAGCCTGTTCGCTCAAATATCACCATGTCTTTTTCAAGCTTGTAGATTAGCAACCAGTCTTCGGCGAGATGGCATTCTCGTCTACCCATATAGTTTCCTATCAACTTGTGGTCGCGGAGTTCCGAGGGCAGAGGCTGCTCCTTGGCGATCCAAGTCATGACTCGCTCGATGCGTGACATGTCTTGTCCTGATTTGAGGGACTTCTTGTAGTCTTTCTCGAATCGCTTGGTAGTCTTCAGCGTCAACATTTGTCGAGCGCTTCAAACATGTCGTCGAGACTACTGTACGTATTCAGGTCTTCGCCTCGATCCGTCGCCTCAAATGTCTTGCGTGTGATTGCGTTGGGAACTTCCACAGAAAAAGGCAGTCCTTGCCGAAGGCGTATCTGGCTGTAGAACATGGTTATCGCTTCGGTTGTCGTGACGCCCAAGCGGTGAAGCAGTTTCTCTACGTCTGCTTTCAGACTTGGTTCAACCCTTGCCCTGACGGTTGCTGTTCGGTTCATTTCGGAATCCTCCATTTCTTGAGACTAGAATAGCCCGTATGGGCTACAAGATCAAGTGGTTATCAGCATCCATTCTTCAAAATCGAACATCACAAATGAGAGTGCGGCTTTAGACGCTACGCTCCATTTGTCTGGTTAGGCTGCCTTTTGATCTTTGACTTGCCAACCGGGAAAGACAAGGACAGCAGGGTGGCAGTTGAGTGCTCGCGCCAGCATCTTCGCTCGCTCTACACCAATCTGGATTCGATCATTTTCAATTCCAGAAACAGTAGACTGGGGAATTCCCGACAGCACTGCCAGCTCCGTTTGGCTGAGGCCCTGCAGTTCTCTAATGATTCTGACGGACTCTCCCACGGAGACGTCTATAGTTTTTTGGGCTTTACGGTAGTTCTTCATTTTACTTCTTCCTGTAGTCATGTGCTGTTATGTCAATCACTCGAACATACAGCTTCTGGTCTTCAATACTGTAAATCAGTCGATACTTCAGGCCGAGTCTTGAAGAGCGGTGGCCCTGCCATTTGCCCCGTAGAGATTCGTCGTGAAACCCCTTGATCAACTTAAGGCTTTCCGGCCCCGAGACCTTGACAATGTCTTTCCACTTTTCATATCGCTTCAGCACTTCGATTGGTATCCGAGGAAGCTTCCTGACTAGCGAATGGTGTTCGTATATCTCCCACATATCAATAATGTACTAGTCTAAATATGGTATGTCAAGCTGCCTGCTGTATCTTCTTTAGCCTAACGCTTACATTGACGGTTCGTCTGGAGACGCGCTCGGCGCAGCTTCAGACGATCCCTGTCCAATGTTTGGTTCGACGATCTTCATTCCTTGAAGTCCTGTCGCGACTGACGTTAGCCACCCGATTCGGCTCCAAGTCTTGTCATACGTTAAGCAAAGTGCTGACCTTGTTCAGTACTTGCCGTACCGTCGCTTCTGGAAGGGAGCAGATTCGTGATGCCTTTCTGGCTAGCCAATCCAAGCTCTTGACCTGATCCGACAGGATGACGCCGGAGGCCTTCAACCCAGTTGGAATCTTGACTTCAAATGGATACCCCTTCATCTGGCTTGTGATGGGGCAGAGGATGGCGATCGTCAACGACAATAACACTTCCCGGGTGACGACAACTATACTTCCCGTCTCGA
>CAZNWT010000112.1:0-14243 GCA_964576795.1 uncultured Victivallales bacterium | reverse complement strand
ATGGAGGCGTTGATTATCAACGACTTACGACTTAAAGTGCGAAACTCGGGCTAGGGATTTGATAGGCCAGAGCCTGCTCACGAAAATCAGGCGGTGTGTCAATCTGGATGTGTATCTCTTGGGTCTCGAGATGCAGGCATGTGCGACGGCGTCGATTGCGGGGATCGGTTGAGAGACACACTGCGCACTTGCACCCGATGATCGGAATGCCAGCTGAGGTGCCAGTTCCAAGCAGGGTTGCTTTCATGCGTAGTCCTTGTGTCATGTTTGAGAGACAAAGGGGCCGAACAGTAATGTCCAGCCCCCTGTCGAACTCTATCGTATCGTATCCTGCTACTTGCAGCCGCAGCCGGACGTAAGCAAGTCAACAAGATTGCGGATCTGATCACCGTAGGCAACCACAACTCCCGAGAATACCACGCTAACCATGGTCATAAGTTTGATAAGGATGTTGAGACTGGGGCCAGACGTATCCTTGAACGGGTCACCCACTGTATCGCCGACAACGCCAGCTTTATGAGAATCAGAGCCCTTTCCCGTGAGAGGATTCAGCTTCTCCGTATCTTCAGGCGCGTAAGTCTTCTCATCTTTTTCGATAGACTTCTTAGCGTTATCCCATGCACCACCTGCATTATTCAGCATGCATGCAAGGGTAAATCCCGTAGTCAATCCACCTACAAGCAAACCAATAACACCGGAAACCCCAAGGAGGACACCCACCAGAACCGGCACAACAATTGCCAGCAAGCTGGGTACAAGCATTTCTTTCTGAGCTCCCTTGGTGGAGATCGCAACGCAATTGGCATAATCAGGCGTTCCTGTGCCATCCATGATACCTGCAATCTCGCGGAACTGACGACGCACTTCATTTACCATTGCTCCTGCTGCCCGACCCACTGCCTTCATTGTCATGGCACAGAAGACGAACGCCATCATTGCTCCGAGAAAAATACCACATAGTAATTGCGGATTCAAAACGCTCAGGTTATAGGCATCTGAAAAGTCGATCATCGAAGCCGTTGCAATAGCTACACCATCTGTAATTCCATCAGCGGCAGCTTTTCCTTCGTCAATGATAAAGGTCACTTTTCCAATGGAACGGTAGCCCGTTTCCGCACCAAGCTTGGTGATCCAGATTCGAACCTCTTCAAGATATGCAGCCAGAAGCGCCATGGCAGTAAGAGCTGCAGAACCGATTGCGAACCCTTTTCCAATCGCCGCTGTCGTATTGCCTAGCATATCAAGAGCATCCGTTCTCTTACGAACGTCTTCCCCCAATCCTGCCATTTCGGCGTTGCCGCCAGCATTATCCGCGATTGGACCATAAGCGTCCGTGGCCAGCGAGAAGCCGAGTGTGGCAAGCATACCCACTGCAGCAAAGCCAACTCCATAGAGCCCCATGGCAAAATCTGAAAACCCACCCGCAAAACCAAATGCAGCCAGAATGCCGATCACGATAGTAATTGTCGACCAGCCGGTTGAGAACATTCCAACGGCAATACCATCAATAATGGCTGTAGCAGGCCCCATCTTGGTCTGCTCGGCAATTCCCTGTGTGGGGGCATATGCATCGGAGGTGTAGTACTCCGTCAGCAAACCAATCACACAACCGGCAACCAACCCGGCCGTCACTGAACCGAAAATTCCCCACGAAACAATGCCAAGCCAAGCCATACCGGCCGTCGCCAGTGCAATAGCCCCCGTACTCAGCCAAAGGGGTGTGATCATGGCTTTCATCAGCGTTTTCATGTCTGCCTTATCGCCACAACGCACCATCAGGCACCCGACGATCGAGAGTAAAATGCCGATACCCGCAATAATCATGGGAGCCAATACCCCCCGTACACCAAGTGCAGGAATCGCAGCTCCCAGAGCCGCCGTAGCCAGAATGGAGCCGCAATAGGATTCGTAGAGGTCAGCCCCCATACCGGCAACATCGCCCACGTTGTCGCCTACGTTATCGGCAATAGTTGCCGGATTGCGCGGATCATCTTCGGGGATTCCGGCCTCAACCTTACCCACGAGATCGGCTCCAACGTCAGCCGCTTTCGTATAGATACCACCGCCAACACGGGCAAAAAGCGCTTGCGTGGAAGCACCCATGCCAAACGTCAACATTGTGGTCGTGATTTCAACATACTTCTGGTGATCCCCTATGCCGGGATGCACAAGCGTAAGACCCAGAAAATCTAAGCCAGTCTTCATGTGCTCGGCCGTATAGACAAGCTGGTCGAGAACAAAATACCAGATGCAGATATCCAGCAAGCCAAAGCCAACAACCACAAGTCCCATCACAGCGCCAGAGCGAAAGGCCACTTGTAGACCACGGTTAAGAGACTCAGATGCGCCCTGTGCCGTACGCGAGGAAGCATTGGTTGCCGTTTTCATCCCCAGAAAACCGCAGAGTCCCGAAAAGAAGCCACCCGTCAGAAAGGCAACTGGCACAAAGGGATTTTGGATGCCAATTTTGGCCAGCAGCACGAAAATAATAAATAGCACCACGAATACCATGCCAACCACCTTGTATTGTGCGTACAGATAGGCATAAGCACCATCTCGCACATGTCCGGCAATCTCTTTCATTCGTGGCGTCCCCTCGTCGGATGCCATCATCTTCCTGTAGAAGTACATTGCAAATACCAGCGACAGCACTGAAGCCACAGGCGCGATCCACCACACATACTGAACCAAGTTATCCACGTTACAACCCCTTCTCTCGTTATGCGCACCATCCATTTATGGCGCAACACTCACTCCACAATTCTCCCGTAATCAAACTGAGACTACGGTAAGACGAGTCTGCAAGATAGCGAAGAGACGAAAAAGGATCAACCCTAAACGTCAAAATCTGTCGCATTATTTACACACCACAGTCGAAACCTGTGGAAAAAAATTACGAACTGGCACAGATATCGGTGTCTCCCGTCCGCAACGTGTAGCTATCCAAATTTCACATCTTCTGAAACGGACTGCACATATTCCGCTGTATGGCAAAGCTGTAACTTGGAGAAAGTGGTTTCTCGTTCTCTATTCGTTATCCGCTCTCAGCCTGCCCTCTATAGCGCGAAGCGCGACGGAGGGTCGCCCGTATTCGTCGACTGGTCTTCGTTTTTATTGTTTTCATTAAACTTTTAACGTCCCCACGATTCAATCGCACTAGCGATCCTGCCAATATTTAAAGCGCGCTCTTCACAAATTCAATCGCTTTCGCTATCCTGCCAAAATGTTGATTCAGAAACGAAAGTAGTAGAGTAAAGAACGGTACCAGATGGCAACTGTAACCATAGCGCATTGCGAGTCCTATAGTGAGGATCTGTCCGAAGTCTTGCGGACGCTCTTGGCTCCACTGGGCGGCATCGAGGCCTTTGTATCGACGGGGCAGTCCGTACTTATCAAACCCAACATGCTCACGGATCGACTCCCTGAACAGGCGGTCACCACTCATCCCGAACTTGTGAGGGCTGTGATCCGCTTGGTAAAAACAGCAGGAGGTATCCCGAGCGTGGGTGATAGTCCTGCGAGTGCCGTCAAGGTGGAGCGCGTGATGGAGCGCACGGGATTTGTCGCGCTATGCCAGGAGGAAGACACACCGCTCATCCAATTCGAAGCGGCTGGATCCAAGGGGCATCATCAAGATGGATTCACCTTCAATATTGCAAATCCGGTTCAAGATGCGGATGTCGTCATCAATATGCCCAAAGTCAAAACGCATGTATTAACAACGCTTACAGCCGCTATAAAGAATACCTATGGCGCAGTGCCCGGTTATCAAAAGACCTTGCTTCATAAGCGCTTTGCCAGACCTTCCGACTTCGGCAAACTTGTTTGGGCGATTTATCAGACGGTTAAACCTACCCTCAACATCGCCGATGCCATCATCGGAATGGAGGGAGCCGGTCCTTCCGGTGGTACGCCAGTTGCGTTAAATTTCATTGCCGCCTCTGCAGATGGTGCCGCTATGGACCTTGCCCTTTGCGAGCTGCTGAACATTCCCCCGCGGAGTGTCCCCTATCTTCCTCCAAATGTTGAAACGGCAACGCCCGTCCATGCAGAACTCCACGATGTTTGCTTTGGCAACAAAAGGGCAACCACCCGCTCCCTTGATCTTCCCAGCACCCTTGCTGTGCGTTTGATCCCCAAATGGGTCACTCGTCTCATTGAGCCATTCGTATGGATTCGTCCTGTGATTTCGACTGTCTGTATTCACTGCGGACAATGCGTTAAGGCGTGTCCGGTCGATGCTCTATCCATGTTGCCGAATGAACGTCCGACGCTTAATCCCCTGTTGTGCATCGGCTGCTGTTGTTGCCACGAGGTATGTCCGGTCAAAGCAATTGAGATGACACAGAGCCCTCTCTTGAACGTTATTCGGCGGAGCAAAATGCCATGAAGTATAGACCCAAACACATTGTCGAATATGTATTGCTTCGCATCATCTCTGGTTTAGTCAACCTCCTTCCCTATCGCGGTGCCCTTGCCGTGGGATGGATGCTTGCGGGCTTTGCTTTTTACGTCTGTCAATTCCGACGATCCGAAACCATCCGTCGTATGCGAAGTGTATTTGGAGACCGATTTTCTACCCCCGAGTACCACCGCATGGCTTGGACATGCTGTCGCAATCTCATGTTTCACGTCATCGAAATTCTTCGATCCAAAAAAACCACACTAGAATGGTGCAACCAACATTTTGAATATGCGGAAACGATAAAAACGCTTAAACAGCAGGTCGCGTCTGGGACGGGAGCCGTCATCGCTACCTCGCACACCGGAAATTGGGATTTGGGGGCTTTTGCCATCGCACAAAACGAGATTCCTCTGCTTGTGGTCGTGGCAAAGCAGCGCAACCCACTTGTCAATGCATACTTTGACCGCATACGCAGCGCTCCATTCATGACCTCATTAACACGTGGAAAACCGGGGGTGCTGAAGGGAATTGTGACCCATCTGCGAAACGGAAACATGCTTGGTATTGTGCCGGACGCTCGCATGAAGACACCCGACCTTGAAATGCCATTTCTTGGTGGCAATGCCAATCTCGGGGCAGGTATGGCAAGTTTTGCTCGCATGGTGGGGGTCCCCATTATTCTGGTCATTGTAGACCGTATTGGATGGACGAAGCACCGGATTCGCATTTTTCAAAAGGTCGAACCCAACCTGACTCTTGACAAACAAACCGATATTCACAGAATGACCGCGATTGTGTTAGACCATATTAACCGTGAAATCCGTACCGCACCCGAACAGTGGTTCTGGTACAACAAACGATGGATTCTGGATCCCGTAAAACAAGACCTAAAACGAACTGAACAGGAACTCTCATGATTCAAATCAATGACAACTACAAGAAACTTAAAGCCTCCTATCTTTTCTCTGATATTGCAAAGCGCGTCGCGGCATTCCAAACCGAAAATCCAGATCGCGATATTATCAAGCTTGGAATTGGCGACGTCACGAAGCCGCTTCCCGCCGCCTGTATCGAAGCCTTGCACAATGCGGTTGACGAAATGGCAACGGAATCAACCTTTCGTGGATATGGTCCCGAACAAGGGTACGATTTCCTCCGTGAGGCCATTGCGAAGCATGATTATCAGCCCCGAGGGTGCGATATTGCCGCCGATGAAGTCTTTGTGAGCGATGGATCCAAATGCGACTGTGGCAACATTCAAGAGTTGTTTTCAACCGATGCCCGAATTGCCATCCCTGACCCTGTGTATCCTGTATATGCTGACACGAACGTCATGGCCGGGCGATCTGGCGACTGGAAGGACGGGCGTTATCAGGGAATGGTCTACCTCGAAAGTACCGCAGACAATAACTACGTCCCCGCACTCCCCACCGATGCCGTCGATGTGATTTACCTCTGCTTTCCCAACAACCCGACAGGCGCTACCGCGACCAAACTCCAGCTCAAAACGTGGGTTGACTATGCACGCGCCAACAAGGCTCTCATTCTCTTTGATGCCGCTTACGAAGCTTATGTTCGCGATCCCTCACTCCCCCGTTCTATCTACGAAATCGAAGGCGCTCGCGAAGTTGCAATCGAGTTCCGAAGCTTCTCCAAAAGCGCCGGGTTCACAGGGACGCGTTGTGCATACACAATCGTCCCCAAATCCTGCATGGCTTACGATTCAGATGGAAACGAACAGCCGCTCCACCCCTTATGGAATCGTAGACACACCACAAAATTCAATGGGGTGTCATATCCAGTTCAACGCGCTGCCGAGGCTGTTTACAGCACGGAAGGCGAGGAGCAGGTCAAGCAGCTTACAGACTACTATCTCGCTAATGCGGCCTTGATTCGCGAGCACATCTCGGCTCTAGGGTATGACATTGTGGGCGGCGAAAACTCCCCTTACATTTGGGTTCGTACCGGAACCGATTCATGGGAGTTCTTTGATCAACTGCTGAATGAGGCGTCCGTAGTCACCACACCGGGTAGTGGTTTCGGGGCATGCGGTCAAGGCTATATCCGCATCAGCGCTTTCAATAGTCGGAAGAATATTGAAGAAGCGATCAAGCGTATAGAAACGGCTCTACGCTGAGCTACTCGCCCAGCCGTGGTGAAAATCGACGCAAGGTGGACAGTCGACCTCCGGACGGCCGTTGAGCAAGTGCGAAAGCCTTCCGAGTGCCAGCCGAGACCAGAGGTCGAGACGGCCTCAGTCCCAGGCCCCCTATTTGCACAAACCGCGTCGGGACGCCACGGTCCACCGAGTTGCGAAAGACAAGTTATACAAAAGGGGGGGACTTGGGAATAAACATTGAACATCAAATACTCAACATCAAAGTGTGGAGTTCTCTCTCCGTTCGATGTTGGACGTTGGCTGTTCGATGTTGGGCGTTCAAAACGAACGAAGCGAGGACGTTTCAGGCTAGCAGCAGACCTCGGCTAGCACACGCTTCACACGGTCAGCAATTGGCTCATCGGTAATAATGAACTCTCGTCCCGTGATAAGCTCGTATGCTTGAATGTAGCGCTTGGCAGCTTCAACACGCACCTCTTCGCTAAGTGCAGGAATTTCACCGTCACCAATGAAGCCCTGTGCAGCGAGCCATTCACGCACATACTCTTTGTCCAGTTTGCGCTGAGGCTTGCCTGCATTAAATAGTTCCTGATACGTGTCGGTGTACCAGTAGCGAGAGGAATCAGGTGTATTGACTTCGTCAGACACAACAATCTTACCGTCGATTTTACCCAGCTCATACTTCGTATCCACAAAAATTAATCCACGGGTTGCGGCATACTCAACGCCATACTGGTAGAGTTTCATGCAAAGCCCTGTGGCTGCATCAAATGTGGCACTGTCGATCAAGCCCTCTGCAATCGCCTCATCGCGTGAAATGTTGCGGTCATGCTTCTCATGCTTGGTGGTCGGCGTCACAATCGGAGAATTGAGTTTTTGATCCTTTTTGAGCCCTTCGGGCAACACATTGCCACACATGTTACGAACACCATTTTTATAGTTATACCAAGCAGAGGTCTTCGTTACCCCTGTGATGTATCCACGGACAATGAACTCAAGCGGCAACTGCTCACACTCTTTGACAATGACAATATTAGGATCAGGCATGGATAGGATATGATTTGGAATGAGATCCTTCGTCTTGTCAAACCAGAAGGCGGCAAGCTGATTAAGAACCTGTCCCTTGAACGGGATCGTTCCCAGAACACAGTCAAACGCTGATATACGATCACTCGTCACAATGACTCTCTGGTCACCCATCTTACACCACTCCCGCACTTTACCGCGCTCAGCAGCGCAATTCGGGGGGAACTCAGACTGATCCAAAGTGTCCTTAAGACGTTCACGAATAATGCTATCCGATATCATGCTCTTCTCCTTTTATAACGGTGGGGGCTGAACTGCCGCCCTCCCCTTTACGCAATGCTACAACGTGCGGATACAAATGCTTTCCAGGACAAACACTCGAACCAAGGTCACGATGACCATAGACGCGATGCCGCTTTATTCCAAACCGATCCCGCAACAAATCCACAAGCATTGTGGTTGTCGCAATGGATTCTTGTGATGGCGACTGTTTTTCGAAATTTCCAAGTAATAATACGCCAAGATTCCGGGTGTTTTGATGGCTCACATGCGCACCTTCATATGCAAGCGAACGGCCTTCCCACACACGCCCAGCGTAGTCGATAATAAAGTGGTAGGCAATGTCCCCATACCGGCGATTTCGATGGCCACCATAGATAGCATCAATTTCAGCCGCAACTGCATTCTGAACACGCGTTATGCTCTGTCGGCCCCCTTGATGGTGTACCGTAATCCGATCAAAAGCTCCGGCTTCCCGCAATAGCCAAACCCGAGGCTCCTCGCGTGTCCATACCTCCCGCCGCATCAACAGAAATGCATCCTCCATAAACGACAGATCAAAGGGGGGTAGCGCCTCCTTGACGAAGGCTCCCTCTGCCGTACGCGTGGAGATGAGACTGGGCACAGTAAGTGCTGCCAAAACCCGCATCAAGAACCCGCGCCGTGTCTGATGGCGATCATTATTACTTAAGCGTGTCACTGAGTCTCCCACAAAAAAGAAGTGGCTCACAAATCAAGATTCATCACCGCCGGAATGTGCTGCCAGCCCCGCTCCGTATAAATCTGAGCAAGCTTTGCTTCGCACGATTTTCGAATCTCGGATGCAAGAGCTGACACGGCCCCAGGCTTGCCGCCGCCAAGCACCGCTGTCGCCGTATCACAGACATGGCGCAACCCCAAAACACCACGACCCTGAGTCTGCTCCCAGACATCTGCAATACAGGCTAAAACAATATTCAAACTATTGAAAAACACAAGTTCCAGTGCCGCATCATCACGAACGGTCATCTGGCGCAGGTCCAGCGTCCACACATCTTCACCACCAGTGACCTCCCACTCCGAAGGTCGCACCAAGCCAGATCCGAATACTAGCAAACGATGTGCCGCGCCTTGCTCCCCGAGAGACGACAGTGCCCTCGAGGCCAGCATCACCAAATATCCTGAGTCCACATAGGATCCAGAGTCTTGGGACTGTTCCAGAAAGGTTGCGACTGCAGATGCAAGCTCTGTAGCCTGTCCACTATCCAACAAGAGATCATCACCGCAGTTTTCAGCAATCACACGCTCAATATGCGATACCACCGACGTGCCATTTTCACGCTCATCGTTGTTCGGGATCCAGATCACGCCTTACCAATCATGTCTTTGATTGCATTCACAAATTGGTTCACATCACGGAAACGACGGTAGACCGATGCAAACCGTACGAATGCAACATCATCAAGCTTTTCGAGGCGGTCCATCACCTTCTGGCCCACCATCTCACTTGGCACCTCTCGCTCATATTCACTCTCAATCTCCTCGAGCAAACTATCGACAAGCTGCTCAATTTCCCCCGCGCTAATCGGGCGCTTCTCACAAGCGCGTTCAATGCCGTTCATAAGCTTATTTCGATCGAACTCCTCGTGCCGTCCGTCCGTTTTTATAACTCGCAACTTTGGACGTAAAACCTCTTCATACGTTGTGAAGCGATAACCACAGCCCATACAGATTCGACGGCGACGCGTCGCATCACCATTGCGCGCAACGCGACTATCCAAAACCTTGTCTTCCATATGGGAGCATTTAGGGCAACGCATGCGACAGTCCTTTGGATCTTAGAATCTTAGCCTAGAATCTTGGCAACAACCTTGTGGATTGCATCGGGTTCATTACTGGCGACAGTTGCAATAATCCCCCCCCCGGATTTATTCCCTGCTGCAGGCGGCAGCAATGAACCGGTACCATCATGCAATATGATTGGAATGCTCTGCGTATTAGGCATCACGTTTAGCATATCGGCAACTGCACCACCGTTCATGCCTTCCAGAATTAAGTTCATTACAATCACATCTGGTCGTGACATAATAGCACGCTCAAGCACCTCGGGGCCCTTTTCAACGCGATCGACAATAAAGCCCTGTGCTAAAAACCAATCGCTCAACCGCTTGCCAATCGCGGAATCATCCTCCCCCAGGAGTAACTTTAGATGTTTTTCTGAATCTGAATGGGATTCTTTTTGCTCTCCACTACGCAGAAATATAATTCGTCCCACTTCCATCAGAAAATCCTGAGGATCGCATGGTTTGGCAATAAACCCATCGACTTCAACATTGGCAAAAAATTCTGCCATATTGGCACGAGCAGTCAGGACGACTACAGGGTGCGATGGTTTTCCATTCTCATCCAAAATGGCTTTAAGAAAGCCAATGCCGCCAATGCCTGGCATACTCATATCGAGGATAATCAGGTCAGGCGTAGTCGCATCCAGTACTTCAAGCCCCTTTTCTCCACTCTCCGCCGTAGCCACTTTATAGCCCTCAAAGCGAAGAAAGTCGCCCAGCGTCGTACGCAAACTAGGGTCATCGTCAATCAACAATATTTGTCGTTTAATCTCTTCGGACATCAAGTGTCCCTCCTCAATAGTAGGCATTAATATTACGGGAAGCAGTCAACGCATAAAACATACAAAAGTCAACGGAAATCCCTCTCTGCAGGGATGTTACCCGTTATTAGTGTAACACAAATGGTGCACTTGCCAAAAATGCATTTGCCACACCATCCAGCAATTCTGACTCTTCCCAAGGTTTGGAAATCGCCGGAATTCCAAAATTACGTAATATATCCGCCTTCTGCCGACTAAGATGTGCCCCCGTCAACACAAGGATGGGAATCCGCACAGTCGATGAATCGGCTTTGAGTCTAAGAACAACCTCGCTGCCTTCAATATCAGGAAGCACTAAGTCCAGAATAATGATATCGGGCGATTCACTCTCAACCAGCTCGAGCGCCTCCATCCCTCCACGGGCAGCCAAAACACGATAACCATGCTCAACAATCTGTGAATCCAGTGAGCGAAGCACCTCTGGATCATCATCAACAATCAGTACAGTCGGTGGCTCGGTGATAGGCATCGAAAACAAGGTTCTTGTTCCTCGCGAGGTGCCAGGCACGGGACTCAGAATCTTCATTTCACCATTATGCATGGCAACAATTTCCTTTGAAATTGCCAAACCAAGGCCGGATCCGCTCGGCTGATCTCCCACCGTAAAGTAGCGCTCTGTCACACGTGCCAAGACATCCTTCGGAATGCCGATGCCATCATCATCCACCATGACTTCAACCATGCCAGAATGATCCATGTCCTCGGACACCTTCACCGATATACGGCCTCCTTCAGGCGTAAATTTGATCGAATTTCCAACCACGTTGAGCACGACACGTTCAATCTTTTGCGCGTCGCAGTCTACGAACCACAGCCCCGCCCCTGTTTCGATTTCAAGCTCTATTGATTTCTGCTCTGCAAGAACAGCTAGCGTCTGCGCACTACGGCGTATCAAACGACCAAAGGGCACGCGTGTTTTTGCGAGGACTAATGTTTGCGACTCAATCTTTCGCAAATCCAAAATATCGTTAACCGTTGTCAACAGCCGCTTGCAATCCCCCTGGAGCATATCGAGGTACTTTGTTGCATGTGCGGACAATGGCCCCACAACGCCACGAAGCATATTTGAAATTGCATAGATCATTGAGGTGAGAGGTGTACGCAGCTCATGAGAGACGTTCGAAATAAACTGCGAACGATTGCGATCGTGCTCCTCCAGCTTCTCCACCGCTTCTTCCAACGCGTCCTGTGCGCGCTTACGAACAGAGATATCTCGGATGAAAAAGCAAAGTCGCCCTGAAGAATCCAAATCCAGTCGATTGACCGCAATTTCCGATGGGAACGATGTTTCATCCCTGCGTCGACAGGTGCCTTCAATGAGGGTGTAACGATGTTCAAGCAGATTTTTGCGTATCGAGGACAGCACCACATCATCCACACCGCAGATGAGACGCGTCACGTTCAAATTCAGGAGTTCCGCATGTGAATAACCAAGAAACTCAACCGCACGGTGATTGCACTCCAATACCGCGCCCTGAGAAGTCGTAATCAAGACAGCATCATAAATACTCTGAAGAAGTCGCTCATAGTCTGACGCAGAGACACCTTCCATCTCCCGCTGAGACTGGAGTCCAAATGAGGTAGCCCCAACGCCTGACTGCTGGGGGCATATCGTCACCGTATGTCCCTTTGCTGCCCGCAGTCGTTTTGTTGGTCCTAAATTGATCCGCATCGTCCGTGCGGAATCCACCTCATCACTCATTATGCTACTCCCCCAATCATCTTTTGGCCGTGATCCAACGACCACGGCTAATGACCAACACAGCTGTCCTATAAAAAATCCGTTGAGAGTGTTGCAGACATTACCCCGCAAAGAGAGCAAAAATTACAGATCTCACCAATCGCGTGGATCCAGCTTGTAATATCGCACTAGCTCGGCGAACAGGTCTGGACGCCGTTCGTGAAGTTGATCCGGTTTCTCAAAGAAGGCCTCCGATGCTGTTGCAAAAAACTCTGCAGGGTTTGTCGCCCCATAGGAATCAATAACGGTTTTACGGTAGGATCGAACACGTTTCAAAAAAGAACCGTATTCTCCAGACAGCGCGATTGCCCATGTTCGATAACAGGAAAAGCCATCAAGAATGGGGGTGCCATCTGCGGCCCCATCCTCCTGATCAAGCTGATGGGCAAATTCGTGGATCGTGACGTTGTGACCATCATCGAAATTGGTAGCGCCTCCCTTAACGCTATTCCATGAAAGAACAACCACTCCGGATTGCCACGACTCACCCAAACGAGCAGAGGGGGGTTGCGCCTGTCCACCAAAGTCGTCTTTGCCGCCAACAACGTACGTGTGCGGATAGACCAACACCGAGCGTAATTTTGGGTAGCATTGTGTGTTCCTACCGATAAGCAGCAGGCAGGCCTGTGCAGCAATCGTCACTCGCACCGTGTCCGAAATTTCCTGCCCACCGCAGCCCTCGAAATACTTCTCTGCGAGGAAAACATGGATATATCCATGCAGACGACTACGCAATGCATCAGGGAGTTGCTTATAGGGCGGCAAGTTGCATGTTAGAATATCACACCATGCATCCGGAAAAGGCATCTGCATAAGTCGTGCACGATGTAACCTTCGACTGGCGATCCAAACCGCCCATATCCCAGAGCACAGAACCACGCCAAGCGCAAAGATAATGCCTCGAATCATGCTAAACTATTTCTCGATCTTTAGTCCCTGCATCCTGTGCTTGGTCTTTGTCACCTCGTTGATCTTGGACTCAACGACAAGCAAGTACACCGATGATCCGCTTCGTGAGTGGTACTCTTTGCCCCTGTAAGTATAAGCGTAGGGCCCAAGTTCTCCGCGTTCTTCTGCCGGCAACACGTGATCAGGAACTAAAGAAAACAGGCTTTGCTCTTTACGAGTGCCATCTCGTAGCACGGCAGTATTGGAAAAGGTGAAAGAACTTCCCTCCTCAAACGCAATCTCCAAACTCTCATCAGATGTATTAACGGCAATCCCAGGGGTCATGTCAGGAACGACGACATAGTCAATAACCCGCCTTGATTCGAGGCTCACTCCTGTGCCCTTTATACCGGAAGTGCTGGCAACATCCTGCATCGTCAACTCGATATCATCTGAAGGATAATACTGAAGCGCAGCCAACTCAGTCGGCCCAAGGTTATATTGCTTAATAAGACTTGTCGTTAGAGGAGTCGTCTTGAGCGGGGCCGTGATACAACCTGCGCTCAGGAGTAACAATGCCGACAACGTGCAGTTCTGAATAGTGTTGAATTTCATCATTCATTCCTTTCTGCGTTACGCGATTATCTGAAAACACTGTTCAGGCTATCGCACCTAAAAACCCTCACCAAGATGTTCGCTAGAACGCCGATCAGCTACACCAAACAATAATCAATAGGGACGCGCCTGTCCGACGTGATGATAGAAGACCTAGCGAGGGTAAATGTCAAGTGAAAGGTTCCCCCGTGAAAGGGCACTCATGCGTTCTGCCATGTTAAGGATTTGAACCGTGGATGGACACGGAAGGGAAGGGTGGAGAGTGGAGAGTGGAGAGTGGACGGATCTTTTGGAGTGCTCCAACAAAGTCGGTGCTTTGGATTCGAACGGAGCGAGCGCTAGGCTTGAGGGACTGGCTAATCTTAACGTTTACATGATTAGTATTGCGGTTATTCTTCTTCATTTTTGCTTCGGCTTTGCCTGCTTGGGGCGTGATTACCCCTGATTGTGAGATATCACGCCTCTCCGCTTTCCCAGCGGTTCCAAATAGGCGGCAATGCCGGGGGTCTGATCCTGTCGCGAGGAA
>CAZNWT010000111.1:0-14342 GCA_964576795.1 uncultured Victivallales bacterium | reverse complement strand
AAAGGCAGCTTAGAAAATGTACGAATGTGTCTCACTTTTATTGACAAGTTCCGCTGCCGCTGTCGCCATCTCGCCATCTCGCCGTCTTTAAGACCAAGCCCACCACCACCCTTGGAACCAATGCCCCCGGCCTATCGGCCCCCACAATGAATGCCTCTGGCAGCAGACGCTACGCGTCAAACGCGGCAGGCGGTGTCGACTCATGCTGTTTCCCCCGCCTTGGTTTTCCCCGCCGGACCCCCCTTTCCGAGGCGCCCCCTTCCTAAAAGGAAATCCACCAGGGGGGAAAACCCATCCAGGGGGAACAGCACGGCTCTCTTTTGTTTTTTTGTCGCCGCCCTGCACAGAGAACGCGCCCAGCATCTGCCGAATACGGCAGCCGCTGAACACGTTCTCTGCTTGGGTGGCCGACACCACTCCGCCGCTCTACCAATCCCCCCAACCCCCCCATGGAAGTCGGGCACACAGGCCGCACTCCGTGCTCTCTCCTGAATGCCCGACTTCCTGCTTTGGGGGGCAACGTCGGTCTGCGACCGGCTCGTTCCTCACACGGTCGCCGCCACTCCAAGGAACGCCTCCGGCGGCAACGAATACGAAACTATACCCACCACCACCCTCAAGACCCCGGCCGGATAGATCGTGCGGAAATTCCATGCCCCCCCATTACCGCACGAACAATCCGGCCCCCAGGGAGGCGGCCAACTGCCGCCATCGTCCGCCGTTACTGTGGGGATGCGAACCCCGTCCCCCTCTACGCAGACCCACAGTCCCGTCTGCCGCTGTCGTCATCTCGCCGCCTTTCAAGACCGAGCCCACCACCACCCTTGGAACAAAAAGGAATGCCTCCGGCGGTAATCTAGAAATCCCCCCTTGGGCCTTTCACCCCCCAGGGGGTGGGCCCGTTGCACTTGGGACGGCGGCGGCTCGCGCGCGGGAATCGCCTGCAAGAGAAGGAAGGGGAAGTATCCCCATACCCCTCTTTACAGCGCGCGCGAAACCAGCCGCCGCAATCCCCACGCACCACCTCATCAGCAAACCCAAACCCCATCTCGCACGCAAAACCCCATCCCCGGAAATGCCAGCCGTGACGTCTGCGCAAGCTTGCCCGCACTGCGGTCGCCGCTACGCTGCTTCGCGGAAAAAAAGGTTCCCCCCTACCTCCACCGGTCCACACGTGGACCGGCGGAGCCTCACCCCCCTCCAGAAAAGGAAACCTACGGTTCCCTCTTCCCATAAATGGAACCCTTCACACTCCCTTGTCCGCCACCGTCTACGACCGTGCCGGACAGCGTCCAACGATCCACGCATTCGTTCCAAGCCGCATCCGCGGCATGATGCAAAACGGACTTCACATCTCAATCGCATTGATATCGGAACTCCTAAACAGAAAAAACGCGATCGCTATCGACGTTGCGTCAGAAGCGCATCAGAGCTACACTCCGACGCTGAAAGAAGAAATGAAACTAAAAGTAATCAACAACCCAATTAACGAAGCCGTCGAAAAGAAATCCGACGATCTCATCGCCGAGTTCGACGAACACTACGCCAAGCTCATCGCAGCCTATCCCGAGCAAAAAGGTCAGCGACACTTCGCTTTCCAAAGTTGGATCATTCAGAAAGTCGCCGGACTTCAGCTCTGCATCGCGGAACTTGAAAAGCGCGCAGAGAGCTAGCGAACAACTGGCTGTCGTAACCGGCAGCAGAGAGCGAAGCGAACGGCAACTGCCGAGAAGAAATAGGTTACCGAGTGCTCGCCGCGCCGAATACGGCACAGCGACCACTCGGTAACCAGCGCGCAACCACTATCCAGCGCCAGCTCCGTCAACGCGCCCCCACCGCCTTAACCGCCATCTCCCGCAACCCGCTCTGCGTTCGTCGCTTACAGCTCCTCCGCAGAATCGCCCCCAACAGTGACCCGTTCGTTGACATCATAAAGCACGTCGTCTTCACTGGGGTTGGTTCCGTTCTTTCTTGTTCCATATCCTACGCTATTAATGTAAAACCTCTATGGTTTTGCCCAGCCACTGCTGAGCGAAATTCATAACCATCGTTCCAGGAGTTCAGATGAACACACAATTTTCAGGATTGCCTGCCTTCATATGGTCAGTGGCTGATCTGCTTCGTGGCGAATTCAAGCAGTCTCAGTATGGGCGCATTATCCTCCCGTTTACGCTCCTCCGGCGCTTGGAGTGCGTCCTTGAACCCACCAAGCCTGCCGTCCTCAAGTCAGTTGAGCGGTGCGCCAAACTTGGCCCCGATGCTGCCGAGAAGATTCTACTCCACAAAGCCCAGCTGAGCTTCTACAACACCTCTCCCATGGATCTGGGAACACTTGGGGAAACACAGGTTCTCGATAACCTTGAAACCTACGTCCAATCCTTCAGCCCCGCGGCAAGAGAGATCTTTGAGCATTTCCGCTTCAGCGAATTTATAGAAAAACTGAACGACTCCGACCTTCTCTACAAAGTGGCCAAGAAGTTCGCCGGTATTGACCTTTCACCCAAGACCGTTCCGAACTACGAGATGGGACTCATTTTTGAGGAGTTGATTCGACGTTTTGCTGAATCATCCAACGAGACTGCGGGTGAGCACTTCACGCCGCGTGATATCGTCCGCCTCACCACGTCCCTCGTCTTTGCCGCTGATGACAATATCCTCACCAAAGCGGGCGTGGTGCGCGCCATCTACGATCCGACAGCCGGAACCGGCGGGTTCCTCTCAGCCGGTATGGAATACCTGCATGAGCTCAACCCAAAAGCTCGCCTAGTGAGTTTTGGCCAAGAATTGAACCCCGAGTCCTATGCCATCTGCAAAGGTGACATGCTCATCAAAGGCCAAGATGTCAGGAACATTAAACTGGGCAACACCCTGTCGGATGACAAACTGAACTCTGAACACTTCGACTACATGCTCTCCAACCCACCCTTTGGTGTCGACTGGAAGAAGGTCGAAAAACTAGTCAAAGATGAGCACAAAGAAAAGGGGCACGACGGACGTTTTGGCCCCGGCACACCCCGCGTCTCCGATGGGTCGCTACTATTTCTGCTCCACCTGCTTTCCAAACTGCGTGATCCAAAAGAAGGAGGCTCCCGCATCGGAATCATCCTTAACGGCTCACCACTGTTCACCGGCGGGGCAGGGAGCGGCGAATCCGAGATCCGCCGCCATATTCTCGAATACGACTATCTCGAAGCGATCATCGCGCTCCCCACAGACATGTTCTACAACACCGGCATCGCCACCTACATTTGGGTTCTATCCAACCACAAGCCTTCTGAGCGTAAAGGCAAAGTTCAGTTGATCAATGCCACGGAGATCTCAGAATCCATGCGCAAATCCCTCGGGGCCAAACGCAAATTCCTGACCGAAGAGCAAATCGAGAAGATCGTCCGGCTCTATGGAGGCTTCAAGCGCTCCAAAGTCTGCAAGATCTTCAAATCCACGGAATTCGGCTACCGACGCATCACAGTCGAGCGTCCCCTACAGTTGGCCATCTATCCCAAAGATCCGGAACGACTCGAACCCCTACAGACCGACAAGGCATGGTTGAGACTGGACGCCAAACTCCAGAAGCAGACCCTCGCCGCCCTCGCAGCATTGGAAGATAAATACCTCTCCCGCGATACCTTTCAGGCAGCTCTTGAAGTCAAACTGTCGGCCACCCAGCACAAACTACTCCTCAAGCACCTTGCCGAGCACGACGACGAAGCAGAAATCTGCACCGACAAAAAAGGCAACGTCGAACCCGATCCAGATCTGCGCGACAACGAGAACGTCCCACTTGGCGAGTCCATTGGCACCTATTTCAAACGAGAAGTCCTCCCACATGTTCCCAATGCCTGGATCGACGAAACCAAAAGAGACGAGAAGGACGGCCAGGTTGGCATCGTCGGTTACGAAATCCCCTTCAATCGTCATTTCTATGAATACAAGCCGCCGCGCCCCCTCGAAGCCATCGACGCAGACCTCGATGCCGTCACCGCCGAAATTATGGAACTATTGCAGGAGGTGCACTCGTGAACACCAGTCAGGCCAAGATTCGCCCACGAATGTTCAAAGTTCTTTGTATTGACAAAAGAAAACGTTCAGCCATACTTGATTTCAACAATACCTCCCACGCCTCCCATAAGAACGGCGCACCAGGGAGGTTACTCATTTCTGGGGGTAGCGCATGAGCAAACCAGCCGCCACCCTCACCGATCAGCTCGGTATTCTTAAGTCGCGGGGCCTCGTCGTTTCCGACGAACCCTTTGCTCTGCATTGCCTTGAGCACCACAATTACTACCGCCTGTCCGCATATCGCTTTCCTTTTACTGTGCAGGGTGATCCCGACAGCTTCATCCCCGGCACAACCTTTGACCAACTGTGGGATCTCTACCATTTCGACCGAACTCTCCGCCAATTCGTGCTGGAGGCCGTAAAGCGCGTCGAAATATCGGTTCGCTCACGCCTAGCATACGAGATAGGCCACCAACTTGGTCCGCTGGCCTACCTTGAAAGCAAACACTTCAGCAACCAACTGATCCATGAGCGAACGCTATCAAGGCTTCACAGCGAGATGGAGCGCAACAAGAAAGAACCTTTCATTAAGCACCACCGGCATGTCCTCAAAATGAAATGGCCCCCAATCTGGGCGGTGGTTGAGATTGCATCATTCGGGGTTCTCTCGAATCTACTGGGGCAACTGAGCCCACCCTCACTTCGCCAGTCTATCGCCAACACCTACCAGCTCGACGAGAAGACCTTCTGCTCACTGCTTCATCACCTTTCAGTCATGCGCAATACAGCAGCCCACCATAGCCGAATATGGAATCGTCGCTTTGTCGTCACCTTTCAGTTGCCGAAGAAGAAGCCCGCACACCTCTGGGCTAACTTCCATATTGCCCCGCCGTCCGCCTCCAAGTCTTCCCAAAAACGGGAAAGCAAGATCTATAACACTCTGGTTCTCCTCGTTCACCTTATGCGAATCATCGAACCCACAAGCCACTGGCCTCAGCGGTTGGTTGATCATATCAAGACGCTAGATCCTACTCTGACTCCTGACATGGATTTCCCCGCTGATTGGGAATCCCGGCCCATTTGGCAGATCGGAGCCACGACGTGAGCTTACCTGTTCGCCTCCACTTTGATCCATACGCTGAATACAAGCAATCGGAGCTCGAATGGGTTGATTCAGTTCCAGCACACTGGGATGTGCTACCCACTTTTGCTGTTGCCTGCGAAAGTAAATACAGGAACAGCAGTGGGGCAGAATCTAATGTTCTCTCGCTGAGCTATGGTAGCGTCATTCGAAGAGATGTTGAGACCAATTTTGGCCTATTGCCCGAGTCGTTCGATACATACCAGATAGTCGACAAGGGCGACATAATCCTTCGACTGACAGACCTTCAGAATGACAAACGAAGCTTACGTGTTGGGCGGGTTACGGAACGAGGAATCATTACTTCAGCATATTTGTGCCTGCGTCATGGCTCTCAAATGCACTCCGACTACCTGTACAAACTTCTCCATTCGTATGATACGTCAAAAGTGTTCTATGGCATGGGAGGCGGATTGCGGCAGTCGATGAAGTTTCAGGACTTCAGGAGGCTTCTCTTGCTTGTTCCGCCCTTCCCAGAACAGAAGGCTATCTCTTCATTCTTGGATCGAGAAACGGGAAAGATCGACAAGCTGATTGAGAAGCAGGAGCAGATGATCAAACTGCTCAAGGAGAAGCGCCAAGCGGTCATCTCTCACGCCGTCACCAAGGGCCTAAACCCTGATGTCCCCATGAAAGACTCCGGCATCGAATGGCTTGGCGCGATTCCTGAGCATTGGGGAGCACAACAACTGCGCCATAGCTTGAATGGGTTGGAGCAAGGTAAGAGTCCGGAGTGTGAAAATCGTCTTGCAGACTCAACGGAATGGGGTGTTCTGAAATCTGGCTGCGTAAATCGAGGCCAGTTTGATGCGAATGAACATAAGGCTTTGCCCATACACGTAACACCGTTCCGAGAATATGAAGTAAAACAAGGAGACTTACTCATGTCTCGTGCAAGCGGATCGCGCGATCTTATTGGGTCTGTTGGTTACGTACACGAAGTACGTAGTGGTCTGTTGCTCTCCGATAAGACCTTTCGATTCAAAACCAAGGAATCGGTTGATAAGAAATTCCTTTGTTATGAAATGTTCTCGCAATCTGTCCGAAGGCAAATTGAGATTGCAATAAACGGGGCGGAGGGACTGGCTAACAATATCACCCAGCATTCGATTAAAGGATTCTATCTCGCAGTTCCTCCCTATTCTGAACAGATGGCCATTGTCAACTATTTGAAAATAGCAATCACCAAGATCGACAACCTCATCGCCAAAGCGGAGCAGGCCATCGAGCTAATGAAAGAGCGGCGCACCGCCCTCATTTCGGCAGCAGTAACGGGTAAGATTGATGTGCGGGAGAAAGCGTGATGAGCATGGATGGCGTCACAAAAGTGATTGACTGGATGAGCAAGAGCGCACCATCCAAACTTTTTTGGAGTATTGTGCTGGTGGCCTACACCTTCCTTCTGTTCGAGCAGTTTAGTGATCATTTTCGGCTTGTGAGGTTAACCAAAATCGCAGCTTTGATTGAGTCGGTATCACCGGGAGCTACACAAGTTGAGATGCAGCACGAATTGACCAAGGAAACCGAGAACCTGCTCCTTCCTAAACAGGCCAGCCCATGGTGGATTCGAGGCGTCTGCGGAGCGGCTCCCTTTCTTTTTCTTCTCATCGCCTATCTATTTCCCGAACTGCAGCTCTGGGATTTCTTGAAGATATTTGTGATTGCGATTCTTGCAGGCATACTGATTGCTCTCATCCCCGACTTCCTTCCGAAATGGCCCCACTGCTTAGGAGCCTCCCTGATTTACGTTGTGGGTGTGGGGCTGAGTATCAATGATGAGCTAAGGAAACCAATGTAATTGTGGAGAATGTCAAGATGGCGAACAATGTTACTTACTACATGGGGCGCGTGGCAAAAGGTGGCCTGCTTGATTCGGAAAAACTTATCCATGCGGTGTTAAATCCGAAACCTACCGCATGGTGGGGAAAAGGCTGGTCGTTCTTCGATGCAACGCGCTACACGATTCGCGAAATTGACTTCGTGTTTGCAAAACTTAGTAAGTTCCATCCGGATGGCGAGGTCGTTATCTCTGACCCTGCATCGAAGAAAGAGGCGATACAGATGGAACCGAACCTGCGGATTGCGTCGAGCACGTTTATCTACATTCCGAAGTACTCTGGAGTTGTTTTCACTACCCAGCCCAACCACATCAATGAACATCAATTTGGCTACCATTTTGCAAACATCATCGCCAATACTTACGATGATTTCTTCGTGGATTGCACGGTGAACCTTATCTCCGATCTGCGAACATTTGCGGAGAAACTTAGCAAGTTGGATGGCATCTATAAGATTCATGCCAAAGTAAATCCGCCCAACCCTCTGTTCGGGCCATTGTGGAAGTCTTTGAAGGAGTACATCGACAGCCGTAATTCAGATAGCATGTCGGTGCGGGAACATGCAGGAGACGATGCTCCGCTTAACACGGAATTACCGTTGCACGTACAAAACGTGGTGAACCAAACGGAAACAGAACAGTATTTACCGTCTAAGCCTTTGCCTATTGGTGATGCAGCAATTCTTATGGCGGCAGATGGCTATGGGGAAGGTTTGGTTCAGGGGCGCCAGCAAGGGCAGGAGATGGTTACAATCAAAACCTCTGAGACTAATCGGAACTTTACATTCGGCAGAGACCCAGATCCGGCTGCTCTTTTTGAAGAGGCGAGTCTGATCTTTGATCGAATTGAGCGCGAGCGTCATATGGAGCATGGTTGATGAAGAAGATGTTTGAGATAATTCGAATTGTCGGCATCTCGGTGGAGTCGCTCTGGATTGTGATCGTGTTCGCATTGTTTTCATGGGAGAGACTGTGGTTGATTTACCTTGGGCGAAATCTACTTGCAAGTGATGATACGATCAAATGGTTGACTGGAGTGTCAACGGCTCTTCTGGGGTCAGTAGTGTTTACTGCTTTCAAGTTAACGGAACCGCGTTCAGAGCGGGATGCGGTTTTGCACCAATGGCCTGATTATTGGCGATTGGCATACCGCCGCAATGTTGGAATTGTATGGTGTGGATGCGCAGTGGTACTGGCTTCTGTGCCACTTGTGTTTAGGAAAGAACTACCTCTGGAGTGGATTGGCGGCTTGTGCTTGGCAGCTGTCGGGCTTTCAATAATTTCGGCATCATCGCTGCTTTTTTCGGTTTTCACCTTGAAGCACATTGTGGTTGCTTCGACGGGGGATTAGGTTATGCAGAACGCTAACGAGAAAATATTCCAGCAGGATATAGTTGATCACCTGATTTCCCATGGCTGGAAACTCGGTGAATCCAAGCAGTACGATCAGGCACATGCACTGTATCCTGAGGATCTTGTAGGCTACCTTCGTGAGACTCAGCCGGATCAGTGGGATAAGTTCTGCAAGGTGTATCCAAAGAAGCCGGAAACGGCCCTCGCGCAATCGGTTGCACGCAAACTTGGCAAAAAGGGCACACTGCATGTCTTGCGTAATACCCTCAAGGATCACGGAGCCAAGTTCCGTCTCTGTCAATTTAAGCCGGATCATGATCTAAATCCCGAAACAATGGCACGCTACACGGCAAACCGCTTGCGGGTTGTGCCGGAGCTAGCCTATTCCCCCCACGATTATACGGGCCGCCTCGACCTGGCCCTGTTCGTGAATGGAATTCCTGTGGCGACACTTGAGCTGAAATCAGAATTCAAACAGTCGGTCGAGCGCGCGGTTCGACAGTACAAAGTGGATCGCCAGCCAAAGCGCAAGAACGGAAAGCCGGAACCCCTGCTCACCTTTAAGCGCGGGGCTCTAGTCCACTTTGCCGCCAGCCAATACGAAGTGCAGATGACCACAAAGCTCGCTGGCTTGGAGACCTTCTTTCTCCCATTCAACAAGGGCACTCATGACGGCGGCGCCGGCAATGATATGCCCGAAGGTGGTGGCTATGCCTCCAGCTATCTCTGGGAAGAGGTCTTTTCCCCAGAGAATTTGCTACAGATTCTGGGGCGCTTCATCCACCTTCAGGTCGAAGAGAAAAAGGACGATCACGGCAAACTGTACACTCAGGAAACAATGATATTCCCGCGTTATCACCAATGGGATGTCGTCACGCGACTGATTGACACCGCACGCGACGAAGGCCCCGGACATAAATACCTGATTCAACACAGCGCGGGGTCAGGGAAATCAAACTCTATCGCCTGGACGGCTCATCAACTGGCCTCTCTCTATGCCGCAGACCAAAAAGTGTTCAACTCCGTTATCGTCGTCACCGACCGCACCGTGCTTGATGACCAGTTGCAGGAAACCATCTATCAGTTCGATCATGCCAGTGGCGTGGTCTGCCGGATTAGCCGTGAGGAAGGCGAAGGAAGCAAATCAGAACAGCTGGCCAACGCCTTGGAAGATGCCACTCCCATCATTATCGTCACGATCCAGACCTTTCCGTACGTCCTGAAAGCCATCCGCGAACGCGTAACACTCAAGGGGCGGCGGTATGCCGTAATCGCAGACGAGGCCCATTCCTCACAGAGCGGCCAGACGGCACGGCAACTGCGCGAGGTGCTCAACGCCGAGCAGTGGGCTGATGATGACGAAGTCACGTCAGAGGATCTACTTGCCGCAGCAATGGCTTCACGGGGTACTGCGGACAACTTGAGTTTCTTTGCCTTTACCGCCACCCCGAAGTCCAAAACCGTTGAACTTTTCGGGCGCTGCCCTGACCCCAGTCTCCCGCCATCCGCCGACAACATCCCCGAGTCTTTTCACGTGTATAGCATGCGGCAGGCAATTGAAGAGGAATTCATTCTTGATGTGCTCAAGAACTACACCACGTATGACATGGCGCTGAAGCTTGCCCAGCAGACCCCCGATGCAGACAGCGAAGTACAGCGTAAACGAGCGGCAATCCGCATCGGCCAATGGCTGCGCCTGCACCCCACAAACATCACGCGCAAGGTCGAGATTGTCATTCAACATTTCCACGACTGTGTTGCTCCCTTGCTGGATGGCAAAGCAAAAGCCATGGTGGTCACGGGCAGCCGCAAAGAAGCCGTGCGCTATAAACTGGCATTCGACAAGATCATTAAGGAGAAGGGCTACAAGCAGATCCAGGCAATGGTGGCGTTTTCTGGTGTAGTCGATGATCCCGAGTCTGGGTCAGACGCATTCAACGAGCGTAATATGAACCCAGGCTTGAAGGGGCGAGACCTTCGCAAGGCTTTCGATACGGATGAATACCGCGTCATGTTGGTGGCTAACAAGTTTCAGACGGGATTCGATCAGCCAAAACTCTGTGCCATGTATGTGGATAAGAAGCTCAAGGGAGTTGACTGCGTTCAGACCCTGTCCCGCCTCAACAGAACATATCCCGGCAAGCAAACCTTCGTACTGGACTTCGTCAACGATCCCAAAGATATTCTTGAAGCCTTTCGGCCATATTACAGGACTGCCGAACTAGCCAATGTGTCCAACCCCAACCTCATCCACGACCTCTTTGACAAGCTATGCGAACAGCGCATTTTTGAATGGAATGAGGTCGAAGCGTTCGTCAATGCGTTCTATGACCCAGACCAAGGCCAGTCGGCACTCACTGCGCACTGCAAACCCGCGATGGACAGATTCAGAACGCGTTACAAGGCGGTTGTCGAGAAATTGGCCGACGCCGAGGCCGCTAAACAACAAGCAAAGACCAGCAATGATGCCGTAGCGGAAAAGAATGCCGACTCACGGATCAAAGAGCTCAAGCACCAGAAAGACGTTCTTGATATCTTCAAGAAGGATCTAGGAACCTTCGTCCGCTTCTACGAATTCATGTCGCAGCTCGTAGATTACGACGACGAGGAACTTGAGAGACTCTCCATCTACGCCTATCACCTGCGGCCATTGCTGCGGGAAGATCGTGACCTGGAAGCCGTCGACATCTCAGACATCGTCATGACGCGTTACCAGCTCAGAAAGAACAAGCCACAGCACATCAAGCTCCATGAAGATCATGAAGATTCCCAACTCAAAGGTACGACTGCACTTGGCAGCGGGCAGTTCAAGGATCAGGAGCATGAGCTTCTGTCGCAAATCATTGCCCGCCTGAATGAACTCTTCGCTGGAGAATTCACCGATGCCGACGTTGTGAATTACGCGCATACCATTGCCGACAAAGTGCGTGAGAACGTCACGGTTATAGAACAGTTAAAGAACAACACCCCAGAACAAGCCCTTCTAGGCGACTTCCATGGAGCAGTCGAAAAGGCAGTCATCGACAGCATGGATGTTCACGAAACTCTAGCCCGGCAACTCCTCGATGACGAAGGCAAGGCTGCCACCTTCGGCAAACTCCTAATGGAACTCATCATCAAAGGCATGGCCGCGTGATTGTCGCGAACTGAGGGAGATTACGATGGGACAGGCAAAACGCGAGATTGATGATAGGCCCTTCGCTGAAGAAACGTTTCCTGATGTCTGCGCAAACTGTTTTAATGATCCTGCCTTGGCTTCATTTGTTAAAGCCCACGCATCTGCCGATTCTTGTTTCTACTGCGAACGAGAGTCTGACAATGGGGAGCCAATCGCAGCTCACTTAGGCAAGGTCCTTGACCTGATCAACCTCGGGATCCGCACTCGATACAATTGCCCAGAAGCTGAACTTTCATATGCTGGCAGGGAAGGTGGCTTTCAAGGATCTTTGCATGAAATGCGCGATATTATCCAAGACTGGGTAGAGGTGTCTGACAATAGTGGAGATCTAATGGAAGACATCATAGAGGCGTTCGGGGATGACATTGAACTTGCTCGAATAAACCATGGCGTCACAGGGGGAGACATTCTACGTTGGAGTTGGAAAGAGTTCTGTAACGTTGTTAAGCACGAATCTCGGTACGTTTTCTTCCGCGACAAGGACCGCCATGAAAGCAGTCGCGAGCCAGATGGCATCCCCGCAGCCCAAATGCTCGATGCTCTCGCCTCGATCATTCAGCGGTTCGGACTTACAAGGAAATTGCCAACAGGCACTACACTCTTTCGCTGCCGCTTCCATAATGAACCACAGCTTCCAGATGATCCAAGAGAACTGGGCCAGCTTAGGCAGCCCGACCGCGCGAAAACATCCAACCGGATGAGTCCAGCTGGCATTTCGATGTTTTACGCTGCTTTCGATTCGGATACTACAATTCTTGAAACCTATGCCCCTCACGAGCACGACAATCGAGCTACAATCGGAAAGTTTCAGCTAGATGAGGAAGTCACCGTCGTAGATCTCACCGCGCTCCCTTCGATTCCTTCGATTTTTGACCTTGAACGGCACGACACGAAGGATGAAATCGAGTTCTTGTGTGGTTTCAGAAATCATATTACTGCCCCCGTCAGCAAAGATGGCTTTGAGCATGTTGAATACGTGCCTAGTCAGATCGTGACCGAGTATATCCGGCGGGTAGGTCTTCCAAACAGCGAGTCAATCCACGGAATCATGTACTCAAGTGCGAAACATCGAGGCCACAATGCCGTTGTGCTTTTTAGCACAGCGATCCTTTCTGAGACCGGAAAGCCAAGGAGCTCTGACGACACGACTAGCATAAAATTCATCACTCGCTCAACATTGTCCCCTGAAGAGGTCTCTGCACGATTAAACTCTTCTGTTCCCATGACGAGGACATCATGAACAACAGTATTGCCAGTTTGGTAACTCTTGGCAGAGAAACGCGAGAAGTTGAGTACAAACGGAGCGTGCCGTGGGATAAGATAAAGAACCGCATAGCAAAGACAGCTTTAGGCATGGCCAATCTACGTGGCGGCGGCACCATCGTCGTCGGCATGGAAGAGGGAAAAGGAGGCAGCTTCACCCCCACCGGGATATCGAAAGACGCTGCTTCCACATTCAATGAAGACGACATCACCGCCTATATTAACCGCTTTGCCGATCCTTATGTCAGAATCGAACTCCATCGTTTTACGTCTGACGAAACAGACTTCCTTGCCATTGTCGTACACGAATTTGATGACATTCCCATTGTATGCAAGCGCGATGCTGCGAGCGAGCTGCGCCAAGGCGCAATATACGCAAGATCCCGCCGTATGCCCGAGACCACTGAAGTCAGATCCCAAACAGAGATGCGAGAGATCATTACTGCTGCAAGCGAGAAAGGAGCCCGGCGGCTGCTTCAGACAATCGAGGATGTGGGGGGAATTCGGCAAGCGAGGCCGTCAGACGAAGATGACTTTGAATCTCAATTGCAGGACTTAAAGGGTGAGGGTGATGAGGCGAGTAAGATCCTCACACAGATTGAGTCGCAGGGGCACTGGCATGTCGTCATCCGACCGTCCAGCTTTGACCAAAAGCGGATTGCCACGCTAACCGAGTGCTCTGACGCAATCGAAGCGGCATCAGTTTACGCCCGCAATAGGCACATTCCGCACGTGGACATACATGAGCGACATCTCGGATCCGACTGGGTCTCCTTTCGTGCAGACCATGGGGTTAGTCCCTTATCTGAATACTGGCGTCTCTATCAGAGCGGCCAACTGGTTGGCTATGTCCCTTTCTACGAAGATTCAATCAACAAAGACACAATGGACCAACTCCAGTTCTTTACGCCAGCTAATCAGTGTGATCCTCCACCATCAGGTTTTGTCAGCGTAGAAAACTGCCTCTGGATGGTTACCGAAATCTACGAGGTCGCTGCTCGACTTGCACTACGTGCATCCTTCGATGGCGACGTCGAGATCCGCATCTCCATGAAAGGTGTTGAGGGGCGCATGCTGTTCTTCTGGAAGGAGTGTTTCATTCGCGGTCATTACCAAGCTCACGTGCCAGAACTCCAAGAGTGCGAAAATACATCATTTTCTGATCTTCTGGCCGACCCGGGCAGCCTGGCTCTCCATACGGCATCATCGTTCCTGGAACATTTTGGCTGGATGCCGCCCCCGGTTGATATGCTACGAGCAATGCAGCACGACTTCATGCAGAAGTATGGCCTCGGTTCTCGGTAGTTGAGCGGAGCCGGAACTCCCCACCTGCGCGTATGTTGAGCTATTGGGGTTAAGGTTATTTCCGCTTTTGGAATGCTAGCACTTCGGCCTGTTAGTGCCCTATAACGGGTCTGGTCCCCAGCGTCCTTTGGGTAAACAGGCTTGAGCTTTCGAAAAGTGTGTATTCCCGTTTCCTTTCTCTTGCTGGAAGACCAGCAGAATAGTAGTGTCTCTAGCCCGAGTTTCGCACTTTAAGTCGTAAGTCGTTGATAATCAACGCCTCCATT
>CAZNWT010000110.1:0-14523 GCA_964576795.1 uncultured Victivallales bacterium | reverse complement strand
AAAAATGCGCGTGCACCACGGTATTCTAAGAGGACCCCATTGGCGAAGACTTTGGTCACGGTTACGCCCTTGATAATCTCCCCGGGGGCAAGCACGGAGTCGTTGAGAACTGCACTGCGGTTGCTTCCCATGGTCGATATGCCGCCCAGTGTAATTGTGGGCCAACCTTTGACATGCAGCTCAGCAGGAGTTGGTGTATAGCGAAGCGGTTCAGGATTTAGTTTTTCGTTTTGCGGAGTTGTTTGAGGGGGCTGTTGCGTTGTTTCTGTGTGTGTGACTTCGTAGAATGACACTTTGTCTACGAGCTCTTCAGAAGAGAAGTAGATTGTGGCTTTTGGTACTTCAAAGGACCAGAATGGGGATGTGTTAAGTGAACTGGTCTTCTTCCGCTGGCGAAAGAAAAACCACGTTTCAGTTGTGTTAGCTCCGGTTCCAGACTGCGAAACCCGGTTTGGGGTTCCGAGCGAAAGGCGCACTTCTTTAGGCGTCATGCCGACCACGACGAGATTTTGTTGTAGCGAGGTTTGAATATTTTCAGGGCGTTCGGGATGTTTTTCAATATAGCGCGCGATGCGCTTTGGCGAGGTCGCGCATCCGCCCGCAATGAAAAGAAGCAGAACACTGACGTGTAGCCATAGCTGAGTATGGTGTAATCTTTGCATTATTTATCCTCCCAAATTTCGTGTTTCGAAAGACTAGCGCTCGCGGGGCGTGACTGCAAGGAACTCTCTCACATATAGAAATTGTGCGGGACGAAGGCGTCTCTCCTCCATCTCAACAAACCAACCCCATATTGCAATAATGGAGTTGGGGCGCCCTTGCCCCGAAGCCGCTCGCGCGTTAGCGAGCGCAGGCCATCTATTCCAGTTGGGATTTTGAACAAAGAGGAAGCAAAGGAATACAGAAGGCCACCTATTCCAGAGAACAAGGAAACTTGGGCTTGCCTTCGCTTTCTTTGCTGCCTCTTTGTTCAAATCTGTAAAACATAGTTTCGGGGGATTTACATCAAATCAATGGCGTCGACATCGACGGCGACGGATACGGTGCGGGGTATTTTTAGTTCGTTGAGGATTTGCTTGAGCGGTGTGGATATGGCACGAACGGATTTTCCGCGTGCCATCACCTGATACCGGTAGTATCCCTTTGCTTTGGCAAGTGGGGCGGGGCACGATTCCGACACGATTGCGGAATTTCCCGTACTAGCGCTCAGACGTTTAGAAAGGATCTCGGAGCAGTATTTAACTTCTCCTTCGGTTTTGCCTTTGAGTGTGATGCAAATGAGGTGGGCAGAAGGGGGATAGTTGAGTTCGCTGCGGAATTCCATTTCTTCGGCGCAGAGCCCTTCGTAGTCTAACCGACGGGCGGCTTGCACGGCAGCATGGTGGGGGGTGTAGGTCTGCACGATGACCTGACCAGCAACATCGCCGCGGCCGGCTCGTCCGGCGACTTGGGCCAGGAGCTGGAAAGTCCGTTCTCCAGCCCGGAAGTCGGGGATATGCAGGCTGAGATCCGCATAGACAACCCCTACCAAGGTGACGTTGGGGAAGTGCAAGCCCTTTGCAATCATCTGCGTACCGATCAGGATATCAATCTTGCCATTTCGGAAGGCTCCGAGAATTTCTTCATAGGCTGCCTTACGGGATGTGGTGTCGGCATCCATTCGCATGATGCGTGCTTTGGGGAAGCATTTCTTTGCTACGGACTCCACCCGCTGGGTTCCTGCCCCTGCAAAGCGGAACGCAGGATCGCCGCACTCGGGGCATTTCGATGGGACGGGTCTGGAGCCTCCGCAGATGTGACAGCGTAGGGTTTCTTCAGTGCGATGATAGGTGAGCGATACGCTGCATTGGTGGCATTCGGACACAAATCCGCATTTTGGACATACGAGGCTGGAGGAGAATCCGCGGCGGTTGAGAAAGAGAATGGTTTGCTCACCTTCGTGGAGGCGCATCTGAATGGCATCGAGCAGCTCTTTGGAGAATACATTCACGTGCCCGGTGCGCTCGGCTTCGATACGCATGTCGATGATGCGCATGGCGGGCATCTGGCGGCTGTCTGCCCGGCGGGGCAGTACGGCTTTGATGTATTTTCCATTTAGGGTGTTGGCCCAGGATTCGATGGCGGGTGTGGCGGAGCCGAGAACAACGGTGCAGCCGCTGAAGTGTCCTCGCATGACGGCGACGTCGCGGGCGTTATAGCGCGGGGCTTCGGCCTGCTTGTAGCTGGGCTCGTGCTCTTCGTCGACGATGATAAGTCCCAAGTTGGTGACGGGGGCAAACACGGCTGAGCGGGCACCGATGACGACACGGGCTTCGCCATCGCGAATGCGGTGCCATTCGTCGTGACGTTCGCCCTCGGAGAGGTGGCTATGCAGGACGGCAATCTGGTTGCCAAAGCGAGATTGAAAGCGTTCGATGGTTTGGGGTGTCAGCGAGATTTCGGGCACAAGAACAATGGCGCCTTTGTTTTGAGTGAGTCCGTGTGCGATGGCTTGCAGATAGACCTCGGTTTTTCCGCTTCCGGTGACACCGTATAGGAGGATGGGGCGGGGTTTGGGAAAAGCTGAAATTTGGAAAGCTGAAAGCTGAAATTCAGAAGGTTCTTGGTTGGTCTTTTCAAATTTCAGCTTTCCCATTTCAGCTTTTACTTTTTCCAGTGCTTCTGCTTGTTCGGGCATGAGTTCCAGGGGGGCGGTGGGGAGGATGTTATAGTTTTTGAGGGGATCGCGAATGTCGTCGCGAGTTTCGATGGTGATGAGTTCTCGCTTGGCTAGTGTCTTGATGGGGGATTCGGAAATGTCTGCCGCTTTCATTAGATCTTGAAGCGGCATTTCCCCATCGTGTTCTGCGAGTATCGCGAGAACATTTTGCTGTTTCTCATTTCCCAATTTCTCATTTCCTGATTTCGAATTTACTTGCACCCATCGTTGTTGTTTAAATTTGCTGTTCTTACGGCGGACGGCACCGGGGAGGACGGTGCGGATGCATTGTTCAAGGGCGGCGCAGTAGTAGGCACTCATCCAGCGCACGAGCTTAAGAACGGTATTGTCGATGTAGGATTTATCGCCAATGAGGGCGTGGATGGGTTTGAGGGTTTGTAATGTGCTGGTTTCTGTGAGTGCTACGACATATCCGGCAACATGGCGACGCCCGAAGGGAACGGAGACGCGGCTGCCTATTTTGACCTGACCGGCAAGTTCAGGGGGGATGGTGTAGTCAAACTCCCGGTCAAGCGATACATCGACTACGATTTTGGCGATCACGGTTCAGGCTCCGGTGGGGCAAAAGAAAGGGAGCGCCGAAGCGCTCCCTTTCCGTAAAAACACATCATTTCAAATGGTAGTATTAAGGTATTTCAGGATCGTTTCCATCAGGCGTAAGGTACTTATATGCCGTAGGGGTCGTTGCTGTTCCTGTGGGGTTGAAATTCGCTAGCGTGAACACTTTCGCCGGAAGCACTTTGACAGCACCGCCCTTGGTGATGATGATTCCAAGTTTGTCGCCGAAGGGCTTGGATCCAGGAATCAATGGGGTTGCTGTGTCAAGTGTGTTTATGTCGGCCTGCGGAGCATTCACGTTTTTGGTAAACAGGAATGGAACTGTAGCGGGGGTATCTTCGCTGAGATCCAGCGTTACGCACCATGCGTTGTTTGCTGGCAGGAACGAGCCCGGAGTTGTGATGAGGTCTTCTTTGGTTAGATTAGATGGAGTTACGCCGGGAGCGCTGAAGTAGGAGCAGTCGATGCCTTTTACGATATCGTTAGTAACAATATTCTCGAAAAATGCGCAGCTGTCAGCGAAATCGCCATCTAATGGCCATGCCTCAGGAAGATCAAGCGCTGCAGCCTCAATGCTGGCTGCAAATACACCGAGATGCAATTGCCGACCATTACTGCCGACTTTAATGGCTTTTGCTTTGGTCAGGGCACCCTGGATGGCGGGGAAAAGGAGGGCTGCCAGAATACCAATAATGGCAATAACAACAAGAAGCTCGATGAGTGTGAAACCGTCTGATTTGCGCTGCTGCCACCGTTTGATCATCTGTTAACTCCTTGGTTGTTTTGAAAACCTGCGGCACACGCCGCTAACATGAACCTAACCACTTGGTGGAACACTACGCGATTTTTGTGGATAAGGTCAAGAGGGATTTTTGTGGAGAACTGCGGCCCGAGGGTGTCCCGCCTCCATAGTTACAAAATGACCTGTTTTGCAATAATGGAGCTGGGGCGCCCTCGCCCCGGAACTCTGCTGCCAAAGGCCGGTAGCCCAGATGCAATCTGGGACTACAACGAGAAAATATCGCTGAAAGGATTTGCATCTCGGCGGTTCGGTTTTCTGCTCGTGATGGGGAGGAAATATAAGTAGGATGAGTGCCACAGAGTAGGCTTTGACAATTAGGATACTTAGGAAGGAAGCAGCATGGACATCAAGCTACGGTTTTTGGGAGCAGCGCAGAATGTTACGGGTTCATGTCATTTGTTAGAGGCGAATGGAGTGCGGGTGTTGGTTGACTGCGGGCTCTATCAGGAGCGGGACTTCAAGCAGCGCAATTGGGAACCTTTTGCCGAAGATCCGTCAACCATTGATGCTGTCGTTCTTACCCACGCGCATTTGGATCATTGCGGATTGCTTCCCAAGTTGGCTCGGGATGGATTCAACGGCCCTGTCTTTGCAACCGATGCTTCTGTGGATATTGCAGAGATTGTGATGCGGGATTCGGCAAAGATTCAGACGGAAGATATAAAATACAAAAAGAAACGGCATAAGCGGGAGGGGCGCACTAGCAAATACCCGTATGAGCCACTGTACCGGATGGAGGATGTGGATCGTGTTGTTCCTATGATGCAACCGGTACGATATGGCAAAGAGCAGAAAGTGGGGATTGGCCTGACGCTGAAGTTCTTCGATGCCGGACATATTCTGGGGTCGTCGTCGGTTCTGTTTGAGATTACGAAGCATGGCGCGACGCGACGCGTTCTGTTTTCAGGCGATGTTGGGCGCTGGAATACGCCGATTTTGCGGGATCCGGAGATTGCGGATCAAGCTGACTATGTTTGCGTAGAGTCAACCTATGGAAATCGTGACCACAAAGATAATGCCAGTATTCCCGATGCACTGGTACGTGTGATTAAGGCTGCACACAAGGCAGGCGGCAATGTTGTGATCCCAAGTTTTGCGATTGAGCGAACGCAGGAGTTGCTTTACCGGCTGGGTGAGCTTAGAGCTGCGGGGCGTATTCCCAAGGTTCCGGTCTATGTTGATAGTCCCATGGCGATTAGAGTGACCGAAGTCTTTCGTCGTCATCGCGAGTTGTTTGATGAGGAGGCTATGGATCGCATTGCCAGGGGGCAACACCCCTGTGATTTCAAGGGGTTAACGTTGACCCGGACGGCGGCGGAGTCGAAGGCGATCAATACTCAGGGCGGCACGTCTATCATCATTGCGGGTTCGGGCATGTGTACGGGCGGTCGGATCAAGCATCATATTGCTAATAATATCGAGCGCCCCGAGAGTGTGATCCTGTTTGTGGGATATCAAGCCAAGGGGACATTGGGTCGCAGTATTTTACAGGGGGTGGAGCATGTTCGGCTTTTTGGGCAGGAGCGCGAGGTGCTTGCCCGAATTGAGAAGGTTAATGGCATGTCGGCCCATGCGGATCGCGGCGAGTTGCTGCGGTGGTTGAAGGGGTTGAAAACGCCACCGGAGCAGGTTTTTGTGATTCATGGTGAAGAAGATGCGACGACGGCCTTTTCTGAGTACATCCATACACGTCTGGGATGGGAAACCCACGTGGCGCTGTATCAGGAAACGGTTACGCTGCACTGAGCTTGAAACTTTAATTCGCACCCAACAACCAACGCCAAGGGTTGAGAAATTAGAAGCTTTAGGTATTAGCGGGGTATTTTCTATAGGTGAATGCGCTATGAGTTCTGGCAAGCAAAGACCTATTAAGCGTATCCGAGTAAGTGTTGCGGTTAAGTGTGCGCTTCGCACTCTTTTCACATTTACCCGTACACGTCGTCGCCACCTTTACTCGGATACCCTTAACCGAACGGCCTACACGATCGCTTCTCATTCAGGTTTGAGGACGATCATCAATAGACTATTCCCCGCTAATCCCGGAATCGCCTATAAATGGTAATTAGCCTAAAGGCCATTCCCACGTCTGGGGGGAGAGTCCCTTGTGGGTGATAAATGGCGTTTTATTGTCGCGGTGGTGGCACGTGGCGTTTTGTGAGTCGATTTCAATGGTAACCTCGGCACCTGTTCGAGCATGTAAGACTGCGGCCAGGAGCATGGCTTTTTCCAGCCCGTCGCCGCGACCAAAGTTCCATACCTCATCGGGTTGCGCGAGGCGTCCAGCGTCATCGTAGATGGATTGTGATGGCAGCGCTGTGATGTATGCAACGACCTCAGCTTCCGGGCGTTCTTGCAGGGCTTCAATGCAGACAGGGTTCCGCTCAATGCAGGCTTTCAGGTAAGGTGAGGGGTCGATGCGGGTCAGGTCGCGATAGGCATAGAAAGAAAGATCGGCTACGGGGTTTTGTGCGCGAATGGCCTCGATCCGGGTAATGATGGCGTCGCGCCCCATTGCAGGGTGAATATCCAGGGGTTCATGGTTCTCGGCAAACGCTTTCACGGTGGCGTCCGGCAGGCGGGGTTTGACCTGGCAGAACTGAATTAGGCTTTCAAGCGCGATTTCAGCGTTCAGACAGCTTGAGGCAAATTGGACTTTGAGTTTGTTAAAGTCCTTTGTTTTGTCGATGTCAATGTTGTGCGAGGCAACGAAGGCTTCGAGGTCGTTCAACACAATACGACTTGCAAGCGGGCTGCACTCGAAGTTTTCGGCATCAATGTCTTCAAGCAGTTTCGGCCGGGTATTGTCGGTAATGCGATAGGGACTTCCATTTTCGAAACCGAATGCTTTCTCCGCCGCTATGAAGCAGTCCGCACCGTTGCGGTTCCAGCGCACTTGGAAGCACTTTTGAATGTCTGGGCGCTGCCGCAAAAAGTTGCCAAGCACTTCTTTATTTAGGCGAGTTTTCAGGTAGGCGGTCAGATTGGTGCTGAACCGTGTGTAGGCATCGGGGGCAATCGTGGCGTCATTGTAAAGCGTATGGATATGCCCCGATGCGTGAGACACGATGGTGACGTTTTCGTTTTCCAGGGCCCGTCGAGCTTGGGCTGAAAGGGCGGTTCCGTTGCACCACATGTTCTTGGTTACAAGGCGGCGGTTGTTTGTCAGGATGCCGTCCTTGACGATGATGAAGTTTTGGGAGTGCAGGGGGGTTGCCATCAAGTAGATGTCATTGAGAGGAATGCCCACCACGATGAACAAGGCTGCCGCGTAGAGCGCGGCCAGTGATACGCACTCTCCTGCGCCGGTTGTGTAGTTGTCGCGATGCAAGAAGGCATCCATGGCTTCGACGGTTTCGGTTTTCCAGTAGGGGATGATGTTGCCGCCGTATTTATCGAGGCCAAAATGGGTTCTGATATCGATGTCGAAGTAGTATTTGTCGCCCTCATAGCCAAACAGAGCATTGGATTGTGAAAGGGTGGATTCATCAATGAACTCCCGGAAGCGGGCGGTCTCGGTTTCGGTTTGGGTCAGCCCCCATGTGTCGAGGTCCAGATTGAACGCATAGTGATCCATGATGTATTGCTTTAGGCGGGTGATGCGCTTGTAGGGTGCCATTTTATCAAGGCCCGCGAACCAGGGATCTTCAAGCCATTTCCAAATGCGGGGTGACATGATGTTGGCCAGTACCAAGCTGAACATCAGTTCGGGAAAGATGAATACCTCCATATCCGAGAGGGTGATTGCTGAAGAGGTGCGTTCCAATTCCTTGGGTGTCATATGATTCAATCCTTGTTCGCGTATCTATCCTAGTGTGGTATATCAGAATTGCATTAGTAAAATATGAAAATGCCTGTCATTCCGAGCGAAGTCGAGGAATCTTGTCCCCGCGTTAGGTGGAGATCCCTCGACCCCGCTCGGGATGACACCTTTGTATTGCAAGCCTATTAACGAGACATGACATGGGTGCTGAAAAAGTGCGTTATCCGTTTGGTGGCGTGCCGCTACAGCATGGGCTTTTTCGGCGGCGCAGCGCTGGAGCGACAAGCACGATGACCAGTCCTATGGCAAGAACGGTGTGTGCCCATGCGGGAAGCATTTCGCCTTTGTGGCAGAGTTCTGTGATGTCGGCCACGCGCAGAAAGCGGTCGAGAACCAAGCCAGAAGCAAGAGCCGTGGTGGCTGTGGTTGCGAGATAGATGAGTGCGGTGCGACTGCCCATGGTTTTCCATACGGCTGCGATTCCGGCGGCGTTGGTGGCGGGGCCTGTCGTCAGGAACACGAGAGCAGCCCCAGGTGATACGCCTTTGGCAACGAGGGCTGCTGCGATGGGAACGGATGCCGTTGCACATACGTAGAGCGGAATGCCGAAAAGCATCATGGCTATCATACTGAGAATGCCGCCTCCCAAAATCTTCGCTAATTGGGCTTCGGGCACGAAGGTGGAAATGGCTGCTGCGATGAGAACGCCGATTATCATGGATTTTCCAACGTCACGGGGGAGGGTCACAAATCCGTGGTGCAGCGCGCGCATCCATCGAGAGCTGGTCGTGGAGGCGTCGTTTGAGCAGCACGACTCTGTGCAGGTGGTCTGTTGGCTTTCTGTTTCAGGGGTATGCTTTTGTAAAGCATTGGTGGTTAGTCCCCCGATGACTCCGGTCAGGAATGCGGCAATGGGACGGAATACTGCCAAGATGGGCCCGAGCAGGGCGTAGGTGATCATGATGCTGTCGACGCCTGTTTGGGGCGTTGAAAGTAGGAATGCCATGGTTGCGCCTTTTCCGGCACCGTGTCTCCTCAGAGAAACGGCGACGGGAATGACGCTACAGGAACAGAGCGGTAGCGGAACGCCAAAGAGTGATGCGCGTATGACGCTTCCAGCCCGGTTTCCACCGAGATGGCGTTCCACTGTGCTTGGCGAAATCAGGACAGACAGCATCCCGGCCATGGCAAACCCAAAAAGGAGATAAGGCGCCATTGCCTCAAAAGTTGCCCAGAACTCGTACGCTATGGTGATGATTAAATACACCCTAAAATAGTAGCATTAATCTACTGACGTGCAACCCCGAAATGAGTAAATGTTTCGACGAAATACCGCACGAACCGCTCCTGGAGCGGATCGGGGAACAGATTAGTGATTCACGAATGATAACGCTGATCGGAGACTTTCTCAAACAAGGGATAATGGAGGTTGGTGAGCAATGGAAACCCCAGGAGGGAACGCCGCAAGGTGGTCCTTTGAGTCCCCTACTGGCTAATGTTTATCTCAATCCGGTAGACTGGCTCATGCATGAAAAGGGATACACCAGTGTTCGCTGTGCGGATGATATCGTGATCCTATGCGAGAGTGAGGAAGAAGCCTTGGCTGCTTTGGAGCACCTGCGGGAATGGATGGGGGAGAATGCCTTGAGGTTGACCCCCGAGAAGACCCGTATGGCGGATATGAGCAAGCCCAAGGCATACTTTGAATTCCTTGGATACCAGTTCTACCGAACCCCGCAGAACCGGCTACGCTGGTTTGCGAGACCTATGAGCATGAAGAAGCTACGCAGCAAGGTCCGGCCCCTGATCAAAAGATGCAATGGACACAGCATGGATGAGATTATCCGTAAGCTGAATTCTATATTGCGCGGATGGTTCGAGTACTTTAAACATTCACTGCCCTCATACTTTAGACAAGTTGACGGGTGGGTACGGATGCGCCTGCGCAGCATTTTACGAAAACGCCACAAAGGTCGCGGTCGCGGCGGTGGTTTCGATCAGATACGCTGGCCAAATGCCTACTTTTGGGAACTCGGGCTGTTCTCGCTTGTTATAGCCAGAGACTCTTTACGTTCATCTGCTAGTCGGTAAAACCATTAACCAGAGAGCCGTATGCGGGAGATCCGCATGTCCGGTTCGGAGGGAGGGGTGGCTCAAACCCATGCGTTGCTCCTACCTCTATCAACGCTCAAAGATGTCGATAAGTATCAATCGGGTGGAATGAGGTTGGTTGTCAGTGCTTGCGGAGTCGCCATAAGGTCGGTACAAGCAATGGGGGAAGGCGGACAGTGCAGTTTTTGTAAAGAAAGGGTATCACGATCGTGCAGACATTGGGAGATATTGGAGAGCTTGCTGCAATTGAGCGGATTGTCAAGCGCTTGCCTGGGCGGCAGGATGTTATCGTTGGGCCGGGTGATGATTGTGCGGTTGTTCACCCAATCCACGATACGGATGAAGATCTTGTACTCACCTCCGATCCCGTTGTTGAGGGAATCCATTTTGATGCGGATGCCGTGCCAGAGTCTGTGGGTCACAAGGCAATTGGGCGGGTGCTTAGCGATATTGCCGCCATGGGGGCAGACCCCCGCTGGGCGCTTGTTGATATTGTGGCACCAAAATCGACCCCCGTTGCTGTTATTGATGCACTTTATGTGGGCATGGGCTCCCTTGCCGCAACCCACGGGCTGGTCATTGTTGGTGGCGATATGGCTGAAGGCCCTTGTCTTGAGATTCATGTATTCGGCATGGGTGCCGTGCCCGTTGGTAAAGCGTTGTTGCGATCAACGGCAGGCTCTGAGGATTGCATTTTTGTAACAGGCCGCCTTGGTGGTAGCCGCCTTGGGAGGCATTTGCATGTTGAGCCTCGCCTTGCGGAAGGTCGCTGGTTGCGCGATTGGGCTACCGCGCTGATTGATGTGAGTGACGGACTTGCCTCCGACTTGCATCATCTGACAGATATGAGCCACGTGGGGTGCGATATCAATCGCAATCAAATCCCGATTTCCGAGGCTGCATCCCAGCTAAAGGACTCTGCCACCGCTTTAGAGCATGCGCTCTATGATGGGGAGGACTTTGAGTTGTTGTTTACGGTTCCGCAACCGCGTCGAGACGCGTTTGTGTCAGCTTGGGTAGAGCGGTTCGTTCTCCCCTGCACAGAGATTGGGTGTATGACGGAAAATGTGGGGGTGATTCGGTGTTTAGCCCCTGATGGTTCCGCAACACCATTGCTCCGAAGCGGGTACGCGCACTGGGAGTAAATCGAGAAATTTAAAATTTAAAAATTTAAAAATTTGGAAATAGGGGGATTGCTTATCCCCGCGACGCATGATTTCCAAGTCCGAGATTCGGGATGGGGTCAGAGCTGCTTTTTCAGATAGTCCACGTACTCTTTACTCAAGATTCCCGTAATGGTGATGTTGTCATATGCGGAGGTGGCCCCCATGTGGCCAAAGCCGACATAAGTTGGGTACCGAATCTGACTCTCAAGGATTGCGCGCCGAATGCGCGAGTTGTCAACGGACCATTCGATTCGACCACTTTTGAGGGCTAACTTGCAGTGATGCATTGTAAGGTTTTTACCGTTGCTCACGGTGAAGCTTGAGAGGGGATATTCCTTACTGGTCTGAAAAAGCGTGGCTTGCAGGGCGTCGCCGTTTGTGAGGTGGGCTTGAAGGCTGTCGCCGATGACGATTCCTGCATGTTGTTCGGATCCTTTAAAGAGTGCATCAATCTCAATTTCCTGCACGAGCAAGAAATGGGTTTTTGCCCATGCCACGGTTCGCGTGCACACCAGAGCGCTGTGGGTCTGATCCCATTCACCGCCCTTCCAGTTCTGTATCTGTTCGGCGTCGCTGAAGTCATAGCGAATCGTGATCTGTCGGCTGTGTGAATTCCAACGCATAACCTCTCCGTGGAGGCGTTTGCCGAGGGCTTCTATATCCAGAATATCTCCAGAGCTATAGGAATTTGGCCTAGTGGGTGTTGGTGAAACGACGCCACTCACAGCATGACTGTCGACGTCTCCTTGCCCTGAATTCACCGCTTCAATTTCATTCATTACGGCGAGTGCGGATTGAATCTTGCCCTGTCGCGTGAGGTCTTTCTTGAGGTTTTCCATGGCTTGCAGGTATTTTGCTTTAAGCTCACTGGTTTTTCTTTTGTGATCTCCACTAATGCTCTGGCTTTGGGAAATATAGGCTTCCTGTATGGCTCTAAGGTGGGCTGGAGTGCTTACGAGTTTCATTTTGGAGGGGCTGGGATTTCCAACAAAGCGCTTGCGCTCTTTGCGAACCGCCAGCAGAGATTTGAGTTCGCCCGATTGCTGGTAGCCGGATTCAAGCGCTCGCATGGCGGCAACGTGGTCTTGCGGTGCATGAATTCGCTCAGCTTGGTATTCAGAAGCCAGGCGCGAAAGCTCATTTTTGTAGATGCGCGTCAGCTTGTCAGTTTCTGGGACGGCCAAGCCTGTTAAAGCAAAAGAAATCCACAAAAGAAGTAGTAAACGTCTCGTTTTCATAAGCTTTGCATGATGGCTAATGGTTTTCCCTATGTCAACGGTTTGTTGGAAAATGAGGCGTTAGGTTTAATGATAATTTATACATTCAGACGCCTAGCGAGGTTGAAATATTAGGGTTCGAGATAATTAGACGTTATCCGAAAAGGTTTCTGAGGCTGGTCCGCTACGTTCCAGACCGTCAATTCCCCGATGTAGTTCTCGGCAAAGTTTACGATGCAGTTAGTTTCGAGGCAGTTTACGGCAAAGTTCTCGGTATAGGTTCCATATCCATCCATTTTCCTATACCGTGAACTGCCTTGAGAACTCCAGCGTTCCTAACTATTTCGTCAACTTTGCCGTCAACTCCATCGGATCGGCACAGACTTTTGCTTCCCAACGAACTGCATCCCCAGCACAGACCCTTTTCGGACAGGGTCTAATTAGTGTTAAACCGAACGGGATAGGCGACAGGAGGATGTGTGAGGAGAATTGAGATAATTGCGCTGTTCGATCGTACCCATCCGTAATAGAATTCAAAGTTCAGATCCACGATGCAGAATGCTCTAATTCCAATTCCCTTGCATCGGGTTGGGGCAATGTTTAATATGCGCTTCTCAGAGCCGGTGCTTGTGGGGCGTCTTATTTCTTTTGGTGGTGGATGCTTGTTGAGGAATATTTTGGAGACAAGATGGTAAAGCGTAAGATTTGTATGTTGGGAGCCTTCTCTGTAGGGAAGACCAGTCTGGTCAGCCGGTTTGTTCACAGCCTATTCTCCGAAAAATATCACACCACAATTGGGGTTAAGGTTGACAAGAAGCAGATGGTGATTAATGGCGAAGATCTTTCGTTGTTGATTTGGGACATTTACGGTGAAGACGATATTCAGGAAGTCCGGATGAACTATGTGCGCGGTGCCGCCGGATACCTTCTGGTAGCTGACGGGACGCGTCGCGACACCCTGGACATTGCACAGCGAATTCGCAAACGGGTAGAGTCTTATGTTGGCAAGATTCCCTTCGTTTTGCTGATTAACAAGTCTGATCTGACGGATGTATGGATGTTTGATGACGCCACGCTGGAAAGCCTTCGAGGAGAGGGCTGGACGGTAATTCGTACCAGCGCCAAGACGGGAGAGGGCGTTGAAAAGGGGTTTGCGCTGCTGGCGAAGGCTGTCCTAGAGTAGTATAGGTATTATAATGGATCTACCCGCACCGATTGGGGAACATTTAAGATCGCTCTTTGTGCGAAGCCAGTTTCCGGCGTATTTCTTTGTTTCTCACGATGGCATCCTTGTGGAGTGGGGGGGGGACTGTGATCGCTATGGCATGACCCCGTTTGAAAGCGGTGCGTTGGCGTGTGATCAGATTGACTTCCTGGAGGGAATGTTGCCGCTTGATGGACGCTGGTTCCACCTTCCTCGACTGCTTATTCATGAGTTTCGGGTTGTTGACGTTCATTTTATTCCTGGCGATGGTGGGGATTGGGTTGTCTTGCTTGATACGACAGAAGCGGCAAATCAAGAGGCGGTAGCTCAGCAGCAAGCGAATGATCTTTCGCTTCTTAAGCTCGATCACCTCAAAATGCTGGCACAGCTCCGTGCTAATAATGAGAACTTGCTGGCTGTGTTTAATCAGCTTCGACTGACCACGGCCCTGATTTCTGAGACTGGAAACGTTGTGTTTCTGAGTCGTTCCGGGCTCAATCTTTTGCATACCGATGCGGATGCAATGCAAGGGCGTACTTGGCGCGAGGTTTTCCCATTTTCCAAAACGGATGCAGAGCAGTTTGAGCAGTTATTAGCGAACCCTCGCGCGTCGCACGAGCGGCTTCGGGTGGATCTGAAGGCGACTTCGGGGCGCGAGCGGTGGTTTGATGTCGATGTTCGGGCCGATCCGCGTGATGTAACACAGCGTATCGTCTATTTTTATGATGTTTCTGACCTGCTGGATCTGCGCAACAAGCTGAACGAGAATGCGCGATTTCAGGAGATGGTGGGCAAGAGTCATCTGATGCAGCAGGTTTTTCAGCTCATTCGGGATGTTGCGCGTGTTGATGCGACGGTTCTTATTGAGGGGGAGACCGGAACCGGAAAAGAATTGGTAGCGCGTGCGATTCATTTCTCAAGCCCGCGCAAGCCCTCTTTGCCAATGTGAGTGAGACACCAACCTGAGAAAGCAAAGGGCGGGTGT
>CAZNWT010000109.1:0-14817 GCA_964576795.1 uncultured Victivallales bacterium | reverse complement strand
AACCACGCTGGTTTTCTGCCCCACTCCTGCTATTCTACCCCGTGAACGGTTACTGGACCGCGAAGCTGGGGGGAAGCTGTCGTCGAACAAAAAGGTAATCTGAAACTCGTGTCCTCGACTATAGTGAGCCGCGCCCAGGGCCATATCCCAATCCGTTTTTTTATGAAGCAGGACGGCAAGGCAAGTCTTGCCATCTATAATCAAGCTGGACAGACTGTTCGTACCTGCGTAGGAGCTCAACCTTATGAGATGGGCGACCATACATACATGTGGGATGGCCTCTCGGATAGAGACAATCCAGTACCACAGGGCAAGTACATCTACAAAATACTCACTCATAAAGGTATCCATCCCAGGCTCGTCTGCAATATTGGCGTGAGCGGAACGCCCCCTTATCAGACTGAGGATGAAACCGGCGGCTGGGCTGGCGACTACCGTACGCCATGGATCATGGCCAATGCCGATGAACGAATTGTATTGGGAACCACCGGTTGCGAAGCAGCACCAATGCTGATTGTCACCGATCTCACTGGCAAACGCCTTTTCCCCGTGGCTGCTATGGGACGGGTACGCGCGCTCGGTCTGCGCGACGGATTTGGATACGCGGTTACACAGAACGGCAAGTTGGTGAAGTTCAGTCTTGCGGACGGTCAGCTTGCGCCGTTTGAGAATGGCAAAAGCGCCGTTGAAATTTATCCAAACGCAACTGCGGCGGAAAAAAAAGCAGCCGGATGGTGGTGTGCCAGATCCGTAGCCTTTGTTGGCGACGATATTTTGATTGCCAACTCACATAGTGGCATTGTGTATGTCGTAAAGCGCGTTTCTGGCAAATTAGAAAAGGAATTGAAGGTTGCGAAAGTGGTAGCGTTGACCGTGACGCCTGATGACAAAGCCTATGTAATTTCTGACAAAGTGTTAGGTCGACTGAATTTAAAGACGGGTGAGGTCACACATATCAAAAAGGACTTGGATGAGCCTCAAATGCTGGCAAGTGATATGGCTGGAAATATCTATGTATCCCTCTGGGGCAAGACCATGCAAGTGTGGAAGCTGTCACCCCAAGGCAAGGTTCTACAGAAGTACGGCGCTAATAACGGCCGGCCGATGATTGGCAAGTTCAATCCCCATGCCATGCTCAACCCCCAAGGCATAGCAGTGGATAAGAACGGTCGTCTCTGGGTAGCCGAAGCCGATGATGTTCCGAAACGGTATTCGGTATGGACTCCGAAAGGCAAATTGTACGAGCAGTTCTTCGGATCACTTCCCTATTCTACCCGCGCCTGTATTGATCCTGAAGATCCTGAACGCATTTATGTGGAAGGTGTGCAATACGGGATAAATTACAAGACCGGTGAATGGAAGGTAATGTCAACATTGCTGCGAAACATGAAACTCGGCAATCACAAGATTCCCGGCCTGGCATGGACCAATGGAGGTAATCACAGGGGAGGTGAATATGTGCGTTACAAAGGACGTCGCTTTTTTTACAACCATAACGGACCCGTTCTTTACGAGGTAATCCGTGATGAATACGTCCCGCGCATGATGACACAAGATAAAGGAAAAAAGCTTTGGGTCGACAGCAACAACGACGGGAACATACAGGAAGAAGAAATCAAACCGACCAAATACAGAAACATGTATTTTGGCCTACCGATGGACCAAAATCTGAATTTGATCTCGTATGAAGGCAAACAATGGGCCGCACAGGGACAGCCCAAGGCTACTCCGTTGTTTACGATCACCAGATTGCGCTTCCATGGGTTTAACAAGCAGGGCGGCCTGGATTATGGTGATCCCATGCAGTTCGAAACCGTGGCGACAGATGAGGTGGGCGGGAAAGTAGCTGATCTCTATGAAGACGTAGACGGAACAGTCTATGCACTCATTGCCAGCGGTACGCTCGACCGTGGAGAACGGGTGCAAGGCGCGGGTCATCGTGTTGTAAAGTACGCCGCTGATGGCAAAAAGCTCTGGGAGTACCGTAATGTTGAATGCGCTTTTGCATGGAACTCCAAGGCCTATAGCCCGGGATTCATTGTCTCAGCTATGCTTTTCCCAACACAGCGCAGCAAGAAGCTTTTAGCTGTCACAGGCTATTACGGGCAGTACTTCTTTCTCGACAAAGAAACGGGCCTGTTTGTTGATGCTATTGGCGAAGACCAGCGCAGCGCTTATACCATGGGTCCGCACATGGTCCTGGTAGAAAATTTCAATGGCAATCTCTACGACAATCACGAGGATGGCAGAACTTACTTTATCGGTGGTGACTGCGACGCTCGTTTATGGGAATTGCAGGGCCTCGATGGGATAACCAGACAGACAGGTAAGGTCAAGGTCAGTAAATCGCAGTTCGAACTGTCCGAAAAGAATGCGGAGCACAATCTTCAAGTTGTCACGGCACGTACCGGCAAAAAAACGGCGAAGCTGAAACGACTGGCGGGTGCTGCGGCGGACGGCAAGTACAGGGAGTGGGGAAATATACCCCTTCTTCCAATTTATACGGGTGAGGATCGTTCTGCTGTGGCACAGGCGGGATACGATGACAATAATCTGTATATTCGCTTCCAGGTCAATGATGAATCTCCGCTGAGCAACACCGCTCGCGACTACAAACGTTTTTTCAAGACCGGTGATGCCCTTGAATTGCAGTTTGGCGATAATATAACTCCACGCAACATCAGGCAGGGTATTGAACAGACATGCGCTCATGACATACGTCTCATCGTTGTGCGTAACCACGAGGGCAAAATGCAAGCCACCCTGCTCCGCTACCAGACTCAGGGGAAGAAACCTAATCAGGTTATCTATGAGTCGCACTGGAAACAGGTTGTTGATGAAGTGATTGCGGTTGATGATCTCGCCATGCATTGCAAGATGGGTAAGAAGGAATATGTGGTAGAAGTCGCAGTGCCGTGGACCCTATTGCAGGTGAAAAACAAAGTCAAAAGCGGCACCAAGTTGACAGGCGACTTTGGCGTGATCTATGGGAATAAGGGAGGAACCCGAAATGCTATCCGCTATATGTGGTCTGATCAGAGCCCGGAGGTATCAATCAACAACGACATCCCGTCAGAAGTGCGAATTCACCCGAATCAATGGGGACGGTTGATCCTTGAGTAAATCGGGACACGGAATATTCGGGAGTCAAATTTTTTAGTCATCAGGAAAATCTAGGAGATAGAAACCTACACGAGAAAAGATTAGGCTTCGCCTGAAAGTGTTGCGCGCCCATCGGTGGAATTTGTATCTGGCTCATTTCGGCCACCACTCAGGCGCAAACGGTTTGAGCATACCTTTCTGAATGGCAATCGCGTAGAGTGAGTCGAATCGTGCAATGAGTGTCCCTTCATACCCGGTCTGTAGCCCTTCCCAGGAGAGGAATTCCTGCCCCTCGCCGATTGGGCCGGTGAAAATGTCGTTGGCATAGCCGTCGTCGAGTTCGTCGGTCATTCGGTCGGCCGCCTCCGTGAAGCCATACCTGGCGAGGGCCCGTAGGTAGTAGCTAGCCGAGCCGCTGGCGCCGCCATCGGTGTAGAGCTCGAAAGTGGGTTGCGCGCCGGTTGCGGCATAAGCCGAGATCATTTGGTCCTCGGGATCGATCGGAAGGAGATTGCAAGGCAACCCTAGGCGGGCGTCACCCATACCCACCTTTTTGCGCAGACTCTCAAGATTCTCCAGTGCCCTGCGAGCCGGTTCTTCGTTCAACAGTCCGAAGGCGAGGGCTGGACCGTTGATCCACAGGAAGGCGTAGTCATGCAGTTGGCCGTCGCGGCTCTTCCAGCCCGCCACCCAGCCGGTGTCGGGATTGACAAGGGTTGGGGCGTAGGCGGCACGCAACGCATTGGCTCGCTTAGCCGCCTGGGTGGCTCGGGCTATATCCCCCAGTTTGCCGAAGAGCGCGGCGGCATTCCGGAAAGCGCGGTAACTCCAGGCGTTGACGTACGCATCGACGTGCCCAAAACCCACCACGTCCATGGCGTTGCAACTCCAACGATGCGAGCCGGTGTTGCCCGAAAGCGCCCGACAGACCACCAGTCCATCGTCGCCCACATGACCAACCATGCGGTCGAAGGCACCACACAGCCCCGGTTCGACCTGCTTGAGCCAGTCCAGGTCCGCTCGCGCTTGGTGCAGCCGACCTGCCATGGCAATGAGAATCGGATCGCTGTCGAGATACAGATCACGGTGGTAGCCGTAACCGCCGCCGTCCAGCAGTGCTCGACCGACCGTGAACTGCGCCAGGGCCACGGGGTCAGGGCCGTTAGCCGGGCGTTTCGTGTAGGCCACGATCTCCACTGGCGCCCACTGGTTGACGTGGCAGTTGGTCGACGCGGCGTGGTTAGAGAAACCGCCCAGCTCGGGACGGAAACAGGCGAAAATCGAGCTCCAGTGGCGATGCGCACCGGCGGGTGGACATGCGTCTTCGCCAGTGGTTGCAGGTTCGAAGGCGGTCACCGTCATCTCGAAGGTTGCCCGTTGCGTTCCTGCGGGCAGGGTCAGGCAGGCATCATTGCCTGGCCGGGGCGCCAGCACGAAGCCGTCGGTACGAGTGTGCTGCCAGCGGAAACTCTCGGTCTGCAGCCGCGCGGTTTCCGGATCGCCATCAAGCCGCCGGCAGGCCAGGCATCCTTGCCCGTCGGTGGCGAAGAAGGCAGGCATCTGTACATCGCCATTGCGCCCCGGTGTTAGGGTCGGCATTGCGGCTGTCGCCGTCATGCCTGCCCGCAGGTTCCAGGCAAAACGCCAGGCTTCGGCTTCCAGCACAGGCAAAGCTTCTTTGCACTGCTGGCAAATTTGCAGTTCGATCCGGTCAGCATGCACCGTGAAGCAGGCCTCAATCTCCATGTTGCCCGTTTGCGGATGCACGTGATAGGTGACGCGATTTTCTACGACCGACACGCTTCCTGTCCAAAGGTGGGCCGCCGTGTCGACATCCACCCCCCGCAGCAGTGGCCCGCTTAACCCGCCGATGGCGCCGGTGTCCATCCGGCGGAGGTTGAGGCGGTTCCGTTTCGCCCCGCCGCCATCCGAGGCGTCCCAGCCCAGGTGCATCAGAAGCGGACGTCGAAGCGAGAAGCCGATGGCCAGTCTCCCATTTTCAAACAGCAGCATTTGCGGCTTGTTCTGAACCATCATGCCGGCGGGCGCTTTGGGTGCAAAGGCTTCGAGGGTCAGCAGGTCGCCCCGGACAGCCGACATTGTTTTGCCGGCGACTTCCTCGCCATGAACCGACAGTGGGGCGAGGATGCCGAACGGCACCCTGTAGGGTCCACCATTGCACTCGCCGTGGTTCGGCCAGACCGGGTGTTCACGGTCGCACTCGACCCGCAGGCAACGGGTCTCGACCCCGCCCAATTCGATGCGGTGACAAACGCTCTTCGCCGCCTCCGCGATGGCCGCTTGCGTCGCATCGACGGACATTTCCTGGTTGAGCCCCTCGCCGGCGATGCCGGGAATCCGCGGCAGATCAATCTCCTTGATCGGAAGCCAGCGGCCGGTTGCCGCATCGAGTGTAGAGACAAGCAGGTGTGCTGGCTGTCCCGGAACATTCGGCACCCCGCGGCCAACCGAGCCGCTCAGCGGCAACTCCAGATGGTCTATTCGCACTGGCTGGCGGAAACGCAGGTAACGGATTGCCGTCTGTCCAGCGATGGTGCGGTCAAGGTCTGGATGGTGCACGGGGCGAACCCCGCCGTGGGCTAGCACGTCATGAGTCAACGGTGCAATTGCACAGGTGTGAGGCATATCAATCTCCCTACGTCTTATTCCAGAAATCTCTTCCTGCTACTTTACGCTTCATCGGCACTTGCCAGCAGCATATTCTTTAGAAGACCCTTTTTTATTTATTACGTAAATACAAAAATATGACCTATTCAAGCGTCTGGAGAATGAAAGACGTTTCACTTCTTGGTAAATAAATAGACGTTTTCCGAAAAGGTTTTTTCTGCGAACTGTTCCGAGATGTAAATCATTTCCCTGTTATGGAGCTTAATCAGAACCCCGAAGGTACGGAATCCGTGCTTGATCTATCACTTGGCAGCGGAGCGTTCTGTCGCATTATTATCCCCCCATAGACCGAAAGGCATAGAAGCTATTCCTCTCCCAGGGTACCGCTTGAAAGCGACGATTCAAACCAGCGGGATCTAGGGGTTAGGGCGTAACATCTAACAATCGGGGTTTGCGTGTTGCGAACAAAGGGCTGATCTCAAGAGAAATGTTAGATGTTAAGATCAGCCCCTAAATTTTATCGGTATGGCATTAGGTGTCGTCGTAGTTCCCAATTGGGCGGCACCAGATGTTGCGAAAACTGACCAAGTCGCCGTGGTCCTGCAGTTCCAATGGGCCGGTTGGCGCGTGGGCTTTGTATGGGTAGACGTCGCGGTGACCGGTGGGGCTCATCACCTCTACGTGGTTGTGCACCACCGCACCGTTGTGGATGACGGTGAGATAGGCCGGCTCCAGCAGGTTGACGCCGTCAAAGCGCGGGGCTGTCCAGAGAATATCATAGGTGTTCCAGTCGCCTGGTTTGCTGCAGGCGTTAACGAGGGGTGGATATTCGCCGTAGAGGGAGGCTGTGATGCCATCGGCGTAGGTGGGGTTTTCATACCCGTCCAGAATCTGTACCTCATACTTCCCCATCAGAAAGACGCCGCTGTTGCCGCGGCCTTGGCCCTCGTCTTTGATTTCGGCTGGGCAGGAAAACTCGACATGCAGTTGGCAGTCACCGAAGCAGGATTTGGTGCGGATGTTGCCGGTGCTGGGCTTGACACGCATGGTGTCACCAATGATCTCCCATTCGGCGTCGTTGCCGCTGCCTGACTGCCAGTTCGAAAGATCGGTGCCGTCAAAAAGAATGATTGCATCGCTGGGGGCAGAGCCGGGCGTGGTGCCGGGGGTCACGATCCGTGGTTGCGGGCGGTTGCCGTCATGGACCTGCCACTGGCCGCCGGGTAGCAGGGGGGTGTCATCATAGCCTAAATTTGCCATTGTCTATCTCCTAGTTGCGTCTGTTCCCGATTCATATCTGTGGAATCTACCGCAGCCAAGGTACAGCTTCTCCGGATGGGAGGCAAATACGACATGTGTTTTTTCATTTGGCGCTGGCGCGAGGGCGTCAGGGGCAGAGCGAGAAAAGAAAACCTGCTTCCATCATATCTGTTGGCACCGTATGATCCGATACTATGAATACGTTGCTTACAGAAACAAGTCCTGTGAGGGATGTTCCTGAAGATTACGAAAGGCCCTGAAGGGTTAAAGGAAGGGAAAATGATGATACCACTTGGTACTGTGCTGCAGCAGAGTAAGGCGATCGTTGAGGGCGGATTGACGCCACAGAGCACGTCCGAATTGCTGAAGCTGTTTGACGTGGCGTTCTCGGAATCCCTTCTGCAGAATGCCCGGATATACTCGGATACCCTTCCGGTGGGAGCCCATATCCATCCCTATTCGGAGGAACAGCGTCTGCTTCACTTTGTGTGGGATGTATTCGATAAGACGCCGTATAGTCTTTTGGTGGAGCTTTCGATTCCTTTGCGGAGAATCCTAGCAGGGAAGTTGTTCAATCATTGCGGCCGCAACTTCCTCTGTGAGTCGGGGGTGTCGTTTAATTACGGTCACCAGATCTCAGTGGGGGATGATGTCTTTTTCAACCGTGGCGTATTTATCGATTCTAAGGGCGGCGTGACGATTGGTGACTCTGTGTGCCTGACCGAGAATGTGACCATCTTTACGCATGGTCACAGCGAATCCGATCATCGGGAACGTGTCTATTCTCCGGTTACGATTGAGCGGTATGCCAAGATCTACTCCGGCGCAATTATCTTGCCGGGCGTTACCATCGGAGAGCAGGGAATTGTCACCGGTGGCTCCATAGTTACGAAAGACGTCGTGTCCAACAGCGTTGTTGCAGGTGTGCCCGCAAAGGTCATCCGGGAGCGGACATCTGATGGCGGCAGTGGTGAAGCCCTTAACCATATCTGGCTGGATGATGGAATATTCCAGGACGAGCCCCCGAGCACGCCCCCTGTTCTTTCTTGACCACAGTCATTGAATAGACGAGTTTGAAGCTGCTTCCGATCAGCGCTCTTTATGCCATGGCGATTGCGTCGATTTTGTGTAGAGAACCCACGCCGCGGGTTCACACTCGGTGACAGATAGGGTGTATTTGTGAGTTCGTAGCGCAGTGAGGTAGAAACCATGACATTTCTGGAATTGGCTCAAGGAGACGTTGTTAACCTGTTCGTGCTTCTTGGTTTCGTGGCCCTGATCTCGATGACTCGCGCCTGGATCAAAACGCGTCTTCATTCATTTCCATCTTGGGTCTGCGGCTTCATGTTCGGCGGAATGGCGGTAGTGGCCATGCTGGTAGCGTCGACCTCGCAACCAGGCGTCATATTTGATTGTCGCTCCGGGGTTATCGGAGCCGGCGCGCTTCTGAGCGGTCCCATGTGCGCCCTCGTCAGCCTCGTCCTGCCTTGCCTCTATCGCCTGCAGGTCGGGGGGGAGGGCATGGTGCCCGGTCTCATGGAGATCATCCTGCCGGCCATTCTGGGATCCCTGTGCTACCAGTTCTGGCGCGTGCATCATCGACTACTCACGCTGCGTCGTGTCGTTCTCTCCAGCCTGATCGTCGGGGGCTGCACGACCGCCTTGATCATGGGATTCGTCCTGATGCTCATGCCGGATCGCTCACTACTGATGGGAACAGGCAGCAGTGTACTCGTGTTCCTCAATGCGCCCCTGACGATGGCCCTGTTCAGTGCCCTGATTCTGCTGGAACGGGAGCACTCCGAAGCCGTTAACACCTTGGCTGAACGCAAGCGACGGATGCTCCATTCACAGAAGATGGCGGCAATGGGGCAGTTCGCGCGGAAGGTATCGCACAGCTATGTGAATTCACTGACCATCATCCTCGGCAGTGCCCAGCTTGCGAAGGATTCTGTTGGAGCCTCCTCTGACTTTGGCAAGCTCATGGACCCCATCATCGCGGCTGTCGGCAGAATGTCCCAACTTGCCGGTGATCTCCTCGCGTTCGGGTCACCAAGCTCTCTGCGGGTTCGCCTTATGTCCTTGGGTAAGTGTATCGAGGGAATCGAACGGCTTCTTGTGGAAGCCATGGGTCCCCTGATCAAGGTTGTGGTTAAGACGTCGGAAGACACGGGTCGTGTCGACCTGGATCCGGATCGGATTGAACAGGCCGTTATGCACATGGCTCTCAACGCCTGCGAGGCCATGTCCGGTGAGGGGCGTTTGACCGTCTCGGTGACCCCGGCCCACCTGTCCCAGACAGACAGCAGGAGATTGCAGGCGACAGCGGAGGAGCGCGATTTTCACGATGGCCCTTTTGCCTTGCTGGCCGTCCGCGATACAGGTTGCGGCATGTCTGATGAAACGGCGTCTCAATTGTTTGAGCCGTACTTTACGACCAAGGCCAAAGGTGAGAACACTGGGCTTGGCCTTGCAACAGTATACAGCATCATACAGGGGCACAAGGGTTACATCGAAGCGGAGACTCGGCTCGGTCACGGCACTACGTTCTTCATCTACCTGCCGGTGAGGGAAGAGCGAAAAGACCGTCATCGGCAACCGCATAGAAATGGCTGACCAAGGGCTTTTCACGTCTCGTCATTCGTCATTGTGGTTGACGCTATAGAGAGTGTGTGATCTGTTGGATGCATGGCCTAAACGTTGAAAATTGATGAAGCTGGAGTGGTTTATGTAATGTTGCGTGGTATTCAGTGGCGGGCCATCTTCTTGGACAACGCTTGCTTGAATAGAATGACGAGACCTCGATAGCCCCCGATAGCCCCGGAATTGCGTCAACCACGCTTCAATTGGTCGTGGGGAATTGAATTGGGAATTGTTCTATGTGGCGTTAGATCAGGCCTTTTTCACGACGCAGATCTTTTACACGGCAGGCTTTTCCTGTGAATCGGTCGAGCGTATTGGGTGAAACCAGTTCAATCGTCATACGCAGGCCGGTGAGAGTTCGGACGGCACGGCCAATGCGGTCCTTCAACTCCTGCATATGCTTCATGCTGGGGCTGAAGGCGTCCTCGACCACTTCAACCTGCACGGTGACTTCGTCGGTGCGGTCTGGACGGTCTACGATAATGTGATAATGCGGGGCTGTACCCTCGACGCGAAGAAGCGCCTGTTCAATCTGCGAGGGATAGACGTTGACCCCTCTGATGATTAACATATCATCGCTGCGTCCTGTGACACGGCTCATACGCATGGTGGACCGTCCGCAGGAGCAGGGCTCTGGATTGAGCGAGGCAATATCGCGTGTGCGATAGCGAATGATCGGCATGGCTTCACGACACAGTGAGGTGATGACCAGTTCTCCTTCTTCTCCGGGGGCGACGGGTTCCAGCGATGTTGGGTCGAGGCACTCAACAATGAAATAGTCCTCCGAAATATGCATGCCATCTTTGGCAATACACTCGCCACTTACCCCGGGTCCAAGCACCTCACTCAAGCCGTAGTTGTTGAAGCAGGAAATGCCTAGCTCGGACTCAATGCGCTCTCCCATGTCCTGCGTCCAGGGTTCTCCGCCGAAATAGGCATACTTAAGGTTTAGTTTCTCACGCGGAATGTTGTTCGAGAGTATATACTCCGAAATATTGAGCGCATAACTTGGCGTACAGACCAGGGCGTCAGACTGCATGTCCATCAGGAGCATCACCTGTCTTGGCGTGTTGCCAGCGGCGGCCGGGATGACGGAGGCACCGACACGTTCAACCCCATAGTGTAGACCAAAGCCGCCGGTGAATAGCCCATAACCAAAAGCAATCTGAACCGTATGTTCGGGACGCAGGCAACCTGCCGTTAGGAAGCGGGCACAGAGGCCAGCCCACATATTCAGGTCATTTCGGGTGTAGCCCACCATAGTGGGCTTGCCGGTTGTGCCGGACGAGCCATGAAATCGAAGCACTTCGGTGCGGTCGACGGCCAGCATACCGAGAGGATACTGCCCGCGAAGGTCGGCTTTGGTGGTGAGTGGCAGCCGTTGCAAATCGTCCAACGACTGGATGCTGTCGGGGCCGATGCCTGTCTTTTTAAACGCTTTTTTATAGTAGGGCACATTCTGTACGCGAGCGACCGTATCTTTCAGTCGGGAGGTTTTCAGTGCTGTGAGTTCGTCGCGTGGCAGGGTCTCGGCCCTGTCATAGATCTGGTTCTCCATTATCGATGCCTCATTCTTCTGTCGGTTTCGGTGTCAAATTCTATCTATTCACGATTGTGGGTCATACTGCGTCTTCCTTGAATAAGTCTTAGCAACTTGCTCGCCGGAAGATTTCACATCCGGCCAGTACCGTGAAATTGGTGTTTTGAAGCGCACGGATTGCCTTGTCCACATCACTGAAATAAAAGAGCATAACTGCGTTCTCTCCTTTTTTGATGGTGAACGCATACATGTATTCGACGCCGATGCCAGCGTCTTCCACGACCTTCAGTACATGGTTGAGTCCGCCAGGCTCATCCGGAACCTCTACCGCAATGACATCGCTGATTTTTGAAACAAAGCCCTCTGTGTCAAGTACTGCCTTGGCTTTTTCGACATTATCGACAATTATTCGTAAAATGCCGAATTGATCCGAATCCGCCAGCGAGAGCGTAATCAGGTTGATATGGTTGTCGGCCAGAATACTGCACGCTCTGCGAAGGCAGCCTGGTTTGTTCTCCAGAAAGACAGACAGTTGTTTTAGTTTCATAGAATTCTCCTGCGCTGACGGTTTGAGCTACTTGAGGCACAGTCCCGTTTGGGATGCTTTCCCCAAGCGCTGTCGAAGAAAGATTCTTAGCTTATGGCAGAAGTGTGTCGTGTGGCAAGGTTTGACTGGACTTGAAATGATGGTCGGATCTCGACTATCCTAAACGTTTTACCCGAAAAAAGAATGGAGACTTATGAATAGTGAACGCATGTTGTTGAGTGGGAACGAAGCCGTTGCGTTAGCTGCACGGCACGCTGACACGACTCTGGGTGTGGGCTATCCCGGTACGCCCTCGACTGAGATCCTTGAGAATGCCTCTAAGATTGGCGTTACTTGCCAATGGTCGCCGAATGAGAAAGTGGCGGTGGAAGTTGCGATTGGTGTGGCGTTTTCTGGGGCACGGGCACTATGTACCATGAAACACGTGGGGCTTAACGTAGCGGCGGATCCTTTCTTTACCGTGTCCTACACGGGTGTTACCGGAGGTCTGGTGATTGCCGTTGCAGATGATCCCGGGATGGCTTCTTCCCAGAACGAGCAAGATAGCCGTAACTATGCACGCGCTGCCGGCGTGCCGCTGTTGGAGCCCGCAGATTCGCAGGACGCCTACGATATGACGCGCCTGGCATTTGAACTTTCGGAGCGATGGGGCCAGCCGGTGATCTTGCGTTTGTGTACGCGTGTGTGCCATTCCAAGACGATTGTTATCCCCCGAGAACCGGTTGAAGGCGCGAAAGCGGATTACAAGCGTGATATCAAACAACGCGTGATGATCCCGGCCTATGCTCGTCCCGCGCACAAAAGAATGCGTAAAAAACTGGCGGCTATCGAAGTGTGGAACAATGCGGAAGGCCCCAACTCAATCATTGGCGAAGGAACTACGCTGGGGATTATCGCTAATGGTGTTTCGGCGTTACACGCTATGGAAGCCGCTCCTGATGCTAAACTCTTCAAACTTGGCATGACCTGGCCGCTTCCGATGAATGCTCTCCTGAACTTTATTGGCTCCGTGGATGAGTGCGTTATCGTGGAAGAAGGTGACCCGTTTATTCAGACTGAAGTTCAGGCTGCTGGTGGCTGTGTCCGCCCTCGACTGAATCGTTATCGTTTTGGCGAACTGGATGTTCTACGGATCAAGCGAATCCTTGCAGGGGGTGATACTGACGAACCCGTCCCCCCGAAGGGAATGCCGCCTCAACTCTGTAAGGGCTGTCCACACCGTTACAGCTTTGAGGTGTTGAAACAACGTGAGTGCATTATCACGGGGGATATTGGTTGCTATACACTCAGCGTTCTGCCGCCATTCGAAACGATGGATACGTGCGTCTGCATGGGTGCCTCTATCGGCATTGGTCTTGGCATGCGGCATGTCTTGCCTGAGGCTCAGGCAAGAAAAGTTGTCAGTGTGATTGGCGATGGCACCTTCATGCATAGTGGCCTGACCGGTATTGTTGAGATGCTCTACAATCCTCCCAAGACGGGGCACCTCGTCATCATCCTTGATAATTCCACAACCGCCATGACGGGGTTGCAGGAACATGCGGGAACAGGCCGTAACCTCGACCACCAAGAGGCCGAACACAGAGTTTTGATTGAAGATACGCTCAAGGGCCTGGGTGTTGAAAAAATTGTTATTGTCGACCCATCTAAAGAGGCGGAGGCGTATGCGCAGGCCGTGGATACGGCGCTGGCTTCGAATGATCTCACGGTCATTATTTGCCGTCGCCCCTGCATTCTTGCTCTGGCCCGCGATTCTAAACTGAAACGAGGCGAGAAGGTTCGATAGCGTGCATAGCGCACATCGCCTGGTGTTCGCACGTCAGGCAGTAGTGACCCTAGAAGGAGACGGATGATGCAGAATACAGTGAATGTGAAATTTGCAGGACTTGGAGGTCAGGGCATCCTGACGTGTACCGATATTTTGGGCGGCATGGTTTTTGATCGGGGTTTTGATGTAAAAAAAGCCGAAGTTCATGGCATGAGTCAGCGGGGTGGGGCGATTACCTCTGATGTGCGGTATGGGGAGAAAGTGCTTAGCCCTATGATCCCTACCGGCGAAGCCGATTTTCTGGTGGTCTTGACCGAGGATCAGGTGGCGGTTAATGCTCACGAACTCAGGAAGGGTGGTGTGTTGGTGACCTCGGCCGATTTTGCGGTTGACCAGCTGGAAAACAAGCGAACGTTGAATGTGGCGTTGCTTGGCGCGCTAAGCAAGCATATGGCGTTTTCTGAGGAGGAATGGCTCAATGCCATTCACGCACATCTTCCCGAGCGACTTCACGGTGTCAACGAGCGGGCATTTGCCTTGGGGCGGGGGGTACGATGAGTGCTGAACAGGTTAAGGATTTGATTAGCCGCCATGATGAGTTGGGGAAGCTCCTTGGTGTTCAGTTGCGTGAAGTGAGTGAGGGGCGCGCTGTGGCGGAACTAAAAATTGGCAAGACACATCTCAATGCGGCTGGTGTCTGTCATGGCGGCACTATTTTTTCGCTGGCGGATATTGCGCTGGCTGCCGCCTCAAACGCGTGCGGACAAATCACACTGCTGACGAACGGTAATATTCAGTTTTTCCATGCGGTTGAGGCGGGGGACACGCTTATTGCCAAGGCGAAGAAAATGTCGGCTAGCCGGAAATTAGGCCACTATTGCATCACGATTACCAATAGCAATGGAGACCAGATTGCGGTCTTCAATGCCACGGTGTACAAGACCTCAAAGCCTTTGCAGGAAGCTTAGGCTTTCTCTGAGTTTGGCCATTTTCAGGGGCGTGTCCCGCGCATAGTGCGAGACCTACAGCGAGAAGTCGCTTTCGCACATAGTGGGAGCGGTGCGGGATGGGAGTCAGTAGCTCGATCCTATCCGAAAAAGGGTGTAGGTTTAGAAACGCATAAAAACTGGGCTCTTCACGGACGTGCGTACTTCGAGAGACCTTCTTGCTGTTGAAATTACACATCGTTGACGGTGGGAATTCGTACGAAGTAGCCCGTCCGCATCGCTGCGGGCAGGTTTGGTTAAGTGTATCCGAGTAAGAGGGGCGACGACGTATCCGAGACCTTATGTTAGCTCGTGGTTCAAAATAATTCTTGCATAGAAAAGA
>CAZNWT010000108.1:0-15093 GCA_964576795.1 uncultured Victivallales bacterium | reverse complement strand
TCGACGGTCAAGTTGTATTCCGTCAACTGATCGGGATTCAGCCAGATCCGCATGGCGTACTGCGAACCAAAGTTTTCCACTTCCCCCACTCCGGGCACGCGCGACAGCACCTTTTCGAGACTGGACTGGGCATAATCGCGTAGATCGTTTCCGCTCATGCTTCCGTCTTCAGAAACCAGACCTACCATGATCAAATAGTTACGCGTAGACTTACTGACCTTGACGCCTTGACGCTGAACCACTTCCGGCAGGCTGGCCATGGCAAGTTGCAGCTTGTTTTGCACCTTCGACCACGCCAAGTCCGGCTCAGTTCCTGGTTTAAAGGTCAACTCAATGCGGGAGGATCCCGCCGCATCGCTCGTGCCGGAAAGATAGAGCATATCACCGAAACCGGTCATCTTCTGTTCGATGATCTGAGTAACGCTGTTTTCCACCGTTTGTGCTGAGGCCCCTGGGTAGAAGGATTCGATGGCAATGGCCGGTGGCGCAATGGGGGGATACTGAGAAACCGGCAAATTGTAGATGGACAGGGCACCTAGCAACATGATGAAAATGGCGACAACCCAAGCGAAGACTGGCCGTTCTAAAAAGAATTTTGATAGCATCGTAGACCTCGGTTAGTTAGTTTTTTCGGTCTGCGGGGCGGTTTTACCGCTGTCGGGTTCACCACTCGGCTGACCAATCTTCACGGGAACATCTGGTCTGAGCCGTTGCACCCCTTCAACGATCACCACATCGCCGACGGTCAATCCTGAAGAAATGAGCCACTTATTGCCTATGGCGCGATCCAGCGTGAGCATTTGAATGGCCGCCTTCCCATCTTTAACCCCCCAGACAAAGGGATCGCCCTTCTGCGTGCGATTTACCGCCTGCTGAGGAATCAGGAGGGCCTGTTCATTGACCCCTTCGTTCAATACCGCGCGAACAAACATGCCCGGCAGAAGGGTCCCCTCTGGATTCGGTACCACAATACGAAGGATCACAGACCCTGTCGTCGGATCCACCGTGATGTCGCGGAACGCCAGTGTTCCTTTTTCCGAATAGGGCGTGCCGTCTTGTCGCATAATCACAACTGTATTCTGGTCCTCTCCATTTTGGGCGAGCCGTCCATCCGCCATGCGGTGTTTCAACCGCAGCATTTCGGCGGTAGACTGGGGCACATCAACATAGATAGGATCGAGTTGCTGCACGGTGGCCAGAGGTACGGGTTGATACGCCATCACCAACGCACCTTCGGTCACGCTGGACCGGCCAATGCGACCCGAAATTGGTGCCTTGATGGGCGTATAGGATAGATTGATCTTCGTGCTCTCCATCGCCGCCTTACTGACCCTCAGCTGACCTTCCAACTGATGTAAAGCCGCAAGCGCATCGTCGTAATCCTGTTGCCCGACCGCATGGCTTTCTACCAGTTTTTTAAAGCGTTCCTCTCGTCCGCGGACGGCGGGCAACATGGCCTCGGCCATCGCAACCGCTGCCTTCGCCTGATCATACGCCGCCTGATACTGGGCGGGATCAATCTGATACAGCAGATCGCCAGCTTTTACATCAGATCCCTCTGTGAACGCGCGTTTCAGAATGAGTCCGTTAACTTGGGGCCGAATTTGCGCCACCCGATAGGCCGCCGTTCGTCCAGGCAGTTCCGTGGTCAGAACTACGCGTTCCGCCTGAACCGTCACTACGCCGACCTCGGGAGGGCCCATCGGCGCCGCACCGCTGGGGCCGTTCGACCTTCCGCATCCGGATAGTAGAAAGCCTACAGCGGTAACCGCAACGAAAGGCGAAAACCATTGATATTTATTGTTATTCATTGTCTCTTTCCCTCTTTCCTGTTTTTTCTTTCAATATGATATGCAGATAGTTTTGTCTAACATGCTTGATACGCGCCTCGACAGACTCAGAACTTTTTGTCCTGTTCCAATACGCGATGAAGGCATTGATAACCCCTTCCAATGATAGTGCCGCATAGATGGGATCCATTTTTCTGACGAGGCCTGCGGACATCGCCTTCTTGAATATCGAGGCGATATCTTGAATGTGATTGTCATACATCTCTCGGCAGCGGCGCGGCAGGGCATTCTCCATGTTTATGTTTGCCCCTATCTGGGACGCAATAACCAAGCGAAAAAAAGCGCCATGTTCTTCTACATGCGATACTCGCAAGTCAATGAGAGCCTCAATTGCCACCATTGGGTTCTGCTCGGAAAGAATATTTTTCTGAAAGAGGGTAAGAAACTCTTCAATGATCTTGGTAATGACTTTCTCGCGCAAATCATCTTTGCCATTAAAGAAGTTGTAAATAGCTCCAACAGAGAATTCCGCCTCCTTTGCAATTTCTTCAATCGTCGCGTGATCAAATCCTTTCGACACGAAAACGCGCTCAGCCGCAGCCAGAATTTCACTTTCATGGACCAGCTTCTCGCGCTCTCTTCTGCTCAGTGTCTTCGTATTTCTTGACATGACAGTTTACCCTTTAATTAGCACAACGTGAGCGAAGGTTCATGTATCTTGATATTGACTCACTTTATGAATTGTTCTTCACTTTACCTCATGCCCTTGTTCAGTCAAGAGGGAAATGAAACAAATGACAAGAATTTCGTTGAACTGCAAATTGCCCCCTTTTCGAGTACTTCTCTCTTGCGCTCGTGTGTGTGGGGGATAAACTGCATTTTAACTAAAATATTTCCACCGTTGCACTACCTGTGTAGTTACAATAGTTACTTACAACAGGCTGCAAGAACTACAAACAGGATGTTATGAAACAAGCTGCATGGAAAAGTCTGATGATGAAACACGTTATGATCCATATTATGCTGGCGGCGCTGGCCGGTGTAATGAACGCAAAGGCGGCTTCGTGCACTTGGACAGGGGCATGGGACAACACACCCAGTTCCGCGGATGACGTCATCATTATCCGCAGCGGCATGAATCTCAGCTGGAGCGCATCACTGCCGGCTACTGTTGCTTCCTGGACACAGGAGAATACATACACCAATACGGTAACTGTCGAGACGGTCTACGGCGCGTCCGGGTTCACGAATTTTACGATCAGTGGCGACTGCGTAATAAGTAACGGCACATGGGCGCATCAGGATAATTCTACGACAGAAAGCAAAAGGCTGAAGATTGAAGTGGGCGCAAATTTGACAATTGAAACAGGCGGCGTGATCAAGGTCACTGGTCTGGGTTATGACTGGGGCCAAGGCCCGGGGAAACCCACTACTGGGACATCCCTATGGATATGTGGCGCTGCTCACGGCGGGCAGGGCGGCGGAAATGGCCTAACTGGATCTGGAGGACTCGTCACGTACGGCTTGATCACAACCCCGACCAGGTTGGGAAGCGGAGGCGGCTTCGGATATTCTGGAGCCACGAGCGGAGGTGGTGCCGTGATTCTCAATGTCAGTGATACATTAACTGTTAATGGGAGAATCGAAGCTAACGGGGGCGATGCCACTGCCTCCTCTAGGGGGGCGGGGGCAGGCGGCTCGATTCATGTGACCACCGGGAACTTGCAGGGAAATGGCGTGATAGAGGCAACTGGGGGTTCTGCGACAGGTGGATCTGGAGGGGGCGGTGGGCGGATTGCCGTCATCTTGACAATAGGAACTAATCTCGACTCCGTGATCACATGCGCTTACGCAGGGAGTGGGGTAGTTGAAGCTGGCGCAGCAGGAACAGTCTATTTGAAGAAATCAACCGATACCTACGGCAAGCTGATCGTCGACAACAACAATATCTCTACCCCCGAATTAACAACGACCCTGATTAGAAACAACACAAACCAGCTTGATCTGGTTGTGGTTACTAATGCCGCAAAGTGTGAACTGGGAACTGGGGGCGTGTTCGACCTGTCAGATGGAGGTGATTTGGTCGGTTCGACTAATTCAATGCTGATATTCTCGGAGGGCGAATTCAGGCCCGGTTCAACCTACACATTGTCTGACTTCACCTTCTCTCAAAGGGGCACAAACAACACAACGTTCTATACGAATCTAGTTATTTCCACCGGTGGCGTCTTAATGCACGTGGACAATTCCAGTACCGAGGCAAACAAGATCAATATGACCATAATGGGTAATCTGACCATTGAAACAGGCGGCGTGATCAAGGTCACTGGTCTGGGCTATGACCGGGGCCAAGGCCCGGGAAAACCCACATGTGTAAACCCATGGCTCTGTGGCGCTGCTCACGGCGGGCAGGGCGGAAATAGCCAAGGTGTACCTGGAGGAGACGTAACGTACGGCTCGATCACAACCCCGACCAGGTTGGGAAGCGGAGGAGGCAGCAGCGTACATTCCGGATCCACGAGCGGCGGCGGTGCCGTGATTCTCAATGTCAGTGATATGTTAACTGTTAATGGGAGAATCGAAGCCAATGGGGGCGATGCCACTGTCAACAGTAGGAGTGCGGGGGCAGGTGGCTCGATTCATGTGACCACCGGGAACTTGCAGGGAAATGGCGTGATAGAGGCAACTGGGGGTTCTGCGACAGGAGGGGGCGCTGGCGGAGGTGGGCGGATTTCCGTCATCTTGACAGTGGGAATTAATCTCGACTCTGTGATCACATGTGCCTACGCAGGGAATGGGGCTATTGAAGATGGTGCGGCAGGAACGATCTACATTAAGAAATCAACTGATACCTACGGCACATTGAGAATCGATAACACCAATCGAGTCACGACAGTAGCAACCCTCATCTCGTCAAACGTAACAGATACAACAGTGGGTGATGTGAACATCCGAGATGGTGCGATATTCGGGGTTGGTACTGAGCAGTCAATCACGGTACATGGCAATTGGACCAATGGTGGGAGCCTTACGGCAGATACGGGCAGCACCGTGACGCTGGCAGGCACAGACACCGCTGCCATTTATGGTGACAATACATTCTATCATTTGACGTGTAGCACAGCAGGCAAGAGACTGGACTTTGAGGCGGGCACGACGAGTTTGGTGTCCGGAACGCTTACGCTGACAGGAGCGCCGGGAAACCTGATAGACCTGAACGCAACTTCGCAAGGCAATTACTGGTACCTGACGCTTGCCCCTCCGGCGCTGCAATCGATATCGTATGTGGCAGTAGAGGATTGTAACGCCGATGCGGGAAATACGGTTGGAGCGACAGATTCATCAAATGTGAACCACAATGTGAACTGGCTTTTTGGCGTTCAGGGGACAAACCGGTGGACCGGCTCCGTGAGTACGGATTGGGGCGCCAGCAGCAACTGGGATCAGGGTCACGTGCCTTTCTACCAGGATGTGGAAGTCCGCATAACGGATGTGATCAATGCTCCGATACTGGATGCCGATCGTGAAATAGGTTTGCACCTGGCTATTGAATCGGGTGCGAGCCTTGCTCTGAACGGACATGCTTTGACTGTTAACGGTGCCGCCGACATAGACGGCGTGATCATAGCTGGCAGCACAGAGACAATTACATTCAAGGGCAACCTTGACCTCAGCAATGGAACGTTTACCCATGCCAATTCTACGGTTGTCATCAGCGGCACAGACGCCCAGTCGATTATGACCGGCAGTAATTCCTTTTACGACATGGTAGTCAACACCCCATCAAACACAGTAGCATTTAAGGATACATTTAGCGCTCATGATATCACGGTCAGTGACAACGGGGGTCCCGTGACATTCGAGGCTGTTTTTGCCGTGCATAATCTTGCCGTGAATAACACGACAAACACAGTGACGTTTCAGGCCGGTTTTGAGGCGCACGAATTTCGATGTCGGGCGAGTTCAGGTAGTCTGAACTTCCACGAAGGTTCAGACTATAACATAACCAACCTTCTGCTAAGGGGGGAGGCGGACAACCTGATCATATTGAGGAGCTCTTCTACCGGTCAACAATGGAAACTGAATGTGTCAGGCTGGCATGCTGTTCGATATGTAGACGTAAAGGACAGTAACGCCTTCAGCGGCCACACAATATATGCCGCTAATTCAATCAACAGCCTTAACAACACGAACTGGCATTTCGGAACGTGGCTTGTCTGGGATGGATCTGAATCAACGGATTTTGCTGCATCGAACAACTGGACGCAAGCGCTAGCGCCCTGCGCGACCAATTTGTTACTAATAGACGGAAACGGGGCAAATGCGCCTATCATCTCTTCGTCAACAACAGTTGCTCGGATGATAGTAAGCATGACCGAAACATCAGTGTTGACGGTGAATACCAACCTTACTATCACCGGTGATTTGACCATACTTTCCGGCGGAACATTGACTCACGGTGACAACTCCACCGATGAAACCCACAAACTGAATCTTAGTGTTGAAGATGATCTGCTCATCGAATTCGGAGGTTCAATTGATGTGAATGGGAAGGGTTTTAATGTGGGAGAAGGGCCTGGTGCGGGACGTGATCAGTGGGACGGTGGGAGTCACGGCGGACAAGGAGGCGATGACGGTAGTGATGGGATCGGCGAAACATACGGCTCAATTACAATGCCGACAAGGCAAGGAAGCGGGGCGTGTAGTGGGTCTTCAGGTTCAGGAGGGGGTGTCATAATTTTGGATGTTGGTGGAATTTTGAAAGTTAATGGGACGATGTCGGCAGATGGCGATAATAGTACTTTTGGGGGCGCTGCAGCGGGCGGTTCGATTTATGCCACCGCAGGGCGGTTGGCGGGAGACGGGACGTTAAGCGCCAACGGAGGGAATAGGGGTAATGCATGGGGTGGTGGCGGTGGAGGCAGAATAGCTTTGATTCTGACTGATGGGACTGAGTTTGGAGACATAACGGTAACCGCGTGTGGAGGTAGCGGAGTTACGTATGGCGCGGCAGGCACAATCTACCTCAAGATCAAGGATGGCGACAGCAGCGTGGTTGTGGACAACAACGCCTTCAATACAAGTGCTAGAACCATACTCCCGCCGGACATTGACGGCGTTGCGAGTGAATTGCATGACACCTCATTGATTGTAACGAATTACGGCAAGATCGCTCTTTCAACCAATGCCTGGGTCGGCGACATTTTGATTTATACCAACAGTTCCATGACCCTGACCAACTTCTATCTCCACGTGGATTCGTTGGAGCACAATCTCGAGGACCTGACCGATAAAAATCCTGGTGCCACCAACCGGGTGGACTACTACGAACAGATTCTATGGGAGGGTCTGCCGGCGGGAACGGTGTTCATTTTCTGGTAGTGGAGGGGCAAAGAGCATGAGGGGGCTGTGTGGGAGAGAGAAAAGCGTGGCGAAGCCACGAAGGGACCCGCAGAGTGCTTTTGATCGAACCGGCTTGCACAAAATGATTATACATATTATCCTGCAAAAATGTTGCGACGACCGCTGATTGGAATTGCTGTTTGTGTAGGGCTTGGTACGTGGGTTGGTGTTGTTCTCGGGGGCGCACAGATTGCTCTCGCGGGCGTTATTGTTTTTGGCCTTCTTGCGGTTGTGGGTCATGTTGGCAAGTATGAGACTCCTGCGCAGTTTGCTCTCTACTTGCTCCTGGTTTCGGGAACAGCCTTTCTGTCTGCATGGCAACAGGATCAGTCCCTTTCTGCCTTACTGTTGGATCGTGGTTTGGTTTCGGGCTGTCGCGTAGAATTGGTGGGGCGTGTTAAGTCTGACGTTGTGGATGTTCCTGGTCACTACGGGAAGGAAGATTTGCGGTTTTCCCTTCAAGCCAATCAGGTATCAACTGATGGCGGTGCCTATCGGGTTAGCGATATCGTGCGGATTGTCATGCATGGCGAGGCGCGTTATCCGCCCGTTTACGGTGAGACCTGGCGCCTGGCGGGACGCCTGTTTCGTCAACGTCAAAGGAATCGTGTTGGGCGAGCTCGCTACACGCTGCATGTTGGCCTTCGCGATACGCGTTGTGTTAAGCGAACGGACTCGTCCTTTCTGGCATGGTGTTTTGACGCAAGAGAACATGCGGCGGCGCTGCTCTCGGCGGGCATTGAGGATAGTCCCGATGTGAGGGGGGTCGTGAATGCACTTCTGTTAGGGTATCGCGCACAGCTTCCCCCTAAAGTCCGGGATTGTTTTAGGCATATCGGGACGATGCACGTGTTTGCGATTTCCGGTCTCCACGTGGGAATCTTGTGTAGCGTGATCGTGTTTGTTTTGGGTGTGTTTCGGGTGCCTCGGACAGCGTGGGTGCTTGCGCTTACTCCACTCATTATTACCTACACATCTGTTACGGGTGCTCGAGCCAGTGCGATCAGAGCGAGTGCTATGATGATTGCCTATCTGCTGGCCCCGCTGGTTCGCCGCCGGGCCGATGCGGTATCTGCCCTCGCGCTGGCGGCAATTGCGATTCTGGTGTGGCAGCCTGAGCAGCTCTTTGACATGGGCTTTCTGTACTCGTTCTCGGTTGTGGCCGGCATCATGGCAATCGTGCCTTTGTTTGACAGACTGCTCTCCCCACTGTGGAGCGGGGATCCGATGGCGATGCCCGAAATGGTCGAGCAAAAAGGGTGGTGGCACAATATCCTCAAAGCCATTCTTCGCATGCTCTCGGTTTCGGTTGCGGCGTGGCTGACATCAGCCCCGCTGTCGCTGTACTTCTTTGGCCGATTCTCCCCGATAGCGCTTCTCGGAAACCTGCTCGCGATCCCGCTTGCATTCCTGATCCTGGTTACGTCCTGTCTCTCCATAACGGCTGGATCTATCTTTGTGGTGCTAGGAGAGGTGTTCAACTCAGCCAACTGGTGTTTTGTACGTCTTCTGGTTTCGGGAATGCAAGCCCTAGAGCGCATCCCTTACGGATGGATTGACTGTGAGCGTATACCGTTCATTGGCGTCGTCGTCTGGTATCTTGTGCTGGTGTCTGTGGTGGTGATTCTTCGCGGTAGACAAGCCAGAGGTCGGAAGTCTGATCTCGTAGGTCGGAAAGGGTCTGTCTTTTGATCTCCGACCTCTGGGGGGGGGCGATGGAACATCGCAGAACGCTTAGCGTTGTTATTCTGTGAGTTGGGGTGGCGAGCTGGGTGAGCCCTCAATTTATCACTTTACTATGCCGGTGGCGGCGAAAACGATTTGAGAAGTGAAATGTCGCGTAGCGGTGAATGTCGCGACTTCTTAAATGTTAATTCGTGGGCCCCAATTTCGCCGATTTCGACACCGATTCCAACTGATCCCAAATTACGTCATTTGAGCATGTTATTTCGCTTAACGCTCTACCACAAATGCGGTTACGCAAAAACCTTTTATGACGCTCATACAGATAATTTTCTCTTGTGGCAAAGGCATGATTACTACTATAATTATCTTACGAAACGAGCTTAAGCGTTAAAAAGAAGTTAATTATAAATAAGGGGTTTTGAGTTGCATCGATATCGTAATTGTAAGAGTTAACTTCAATACGACCGCAAAGCTTAATGAATTAAAGCATGGCCTCTAATGAATAGAATATCCTGTAGTCGTTTATATTCAGGCGGTATTAGAGTTATAGTTTTCACTCTGATATTATCCACTTTTGTTTGCGTTGGCAACTTGCGGGCGCAATCTCTGGTTGTTAGTGAGATTCACTATAATCCACTGAATGCTCTTGTTCCTGCGGATGGAACAAATGTCGTGGATGGTGGGGAATTCGAATTTGTCGAAGTTCGTAATATTGGTGCACTTCCATATGACCTGAATGGCGTCTCATTTATCAGTGGCGTTACCTATACCTTTTCTCCCTATAGTCTCGCTCCCGGCGATAGTGTGGTGGTGGTGGAGAATGCAGAATATTTTCCAATCCGGTATCCATGGGTGACAAATGTGGCTCCGGGTCAATATAGCGGGAAGCTTAGCAATGGAGGAGAAACCCTCATACTAGAAGATGATGTTGGTTCACAGCTCTTTTCCGTTGATTACAGCGATGGCGGAGAGTGGCCCAGGAGTGCCGATGGTGAAGGACGTTCGCTGATGCTGGCAAATCTTGCAGGTGACCCAAATAATCCAACAAGCTGGTGTGCAAGTGCTGAACTGCATGGATCACCGGGAAGCACAGGTGTATGCCGGTTTACTGATGTTGTGCTGAATGAAGTTCTTTCCCACTCTGATCCTCCGTTGGAAGATGCTGTTGAACTTTACAACCTGTCGGGAGGTCCCATTGATCTGAATGGGTGGTATCTGAGTGATGACTTTATTCAACCCCGCAAATTCCGCATCACCAATACTGTTATCAATGCAGATGGACACACGGTTTTCTATGAATATCAATTCAATACCAATGCCCTCTTCAATACCAATAACATTCCATTTGCTTTAAGTTCAATGGGGGACGAACTCATTCTGACGGCACCCTTTCCAGATTCAGAGCGTTTACGGTTGGTCGATATGCTGGATTTCGGGCCGACGATCACCGATATTTCGATGGGACGTTTTCCGGATGGCAGCGGGGGCTTTGCCAATCTGGAGTCGTTGACATTCGGTGCTGTGAATCCTGCAACGGTTGAGACTTTTCGAACAGGTGAAGGTGCTCCAAACAGTGCACCTCACATAGTCCCTATTGTGATCAACGAGATTATGTATCATTCAAGCCAGACTAATGAACTGGATCTTGAGTATGTTGAACTTCTTAATGTGAGCGACAGCACTTTTGATATTTCAGGATGGGTGCTGGCTGGAGTGAACTTTACTAACCCACCGGGTACATTCATTAGTCCGGGTGAGTTTTTGGTGGTCTGCGCTAATCAGACACAGATTTTCAACACCTATGGTATTACGAATGTGATTGGTGATTGGCCTGGGATGCTTAAGAACGGAGGGGAACGCATTGAGCTGCGTACGGATGAAGGCGTTGTGATCGACAGCGTTGACTACAACGACAAAGAGCCATGGCCAGTGGCAGCCGATGGCTATGGCCCGTCCCTTGAAAAGTTCCGGGCAATGGCTGACGGTGATTTATATTTGAACTGGGGGGCGTCGCGGTCAGCAACAAACTGGCAGCATGTTGTTGTTACCCAAAATGTGACAAGCGCAGGAACCGGTAGTCTGAAGTTCTGGCTCGATTATGAGGGCAAATGTTATATCGATGATGTTTCCGTGCAGCCGGTGAGCGGTGGCGCCGAATTGATTTCTAATGGAGATTTTGAATTGGGCGGGACGAACTGGAACTATAAAGGAAATCACGAATACTCTCGGGTGGAGCAGGGGGCGGGTAGAGTTGGTAGCGCTGCTTTGGTGGTTGTCGGTAACTTTACTCGAATCGTGCAGAGTGCGCAGGTCTTTGTATCTTACGGGGATGTGGCTGGCGATCATATAGAAGCAGATTCATACGCTTTGGCGGCAGGCAATTATACTGTCTCTTACTGGGTGCTAAGAGTCGGTCCGGGCGGGAATCTGAACGCTCTTTTCGACGGTGCTATACACTCACATCAGTTAGCCCATTACGGAACGCCGGGAACAGAAAACAGCGTGGCGACAGGTCTGTCGACTCTGGGGATTTTGGATGCGGTCTCTGAAAGCAATGTTGTTGCCACAGGGGATTCCAATATTATCCGTACCCGGCTTGAAGGGAGTTATGCAGGGGCGGCGGTTCGTCTTTACTACAGAGAGGTGACAACCAACACCTATCAGTTCAGTGATGTGAATTATACAGAGTTATCTATGGCAGATGACGGAGTTACGCCTGACTTGGTTGCGGGCGATGGAGACTATGCCGCAACAATACCGGCTGTGAGTATAGATTGGACAATTGTTCGTTATCACGTAGCCGCCATGGGTACCAATGGGTTTACTGCTCAGAGCCCGGGTGTTGACAATCCCAGTGGCGATTATGGATATTGGGTTCAGAGTGACCCCGTGCAGACGACTATTCCTAACTGGCATATTTTCTCTGATGGGGCGCCGATCGTTTACTCGAATTCTTTCCGTTGCTGTGCCGTATCTCCTGAAGGAGATGTATATACCGATATTCGTGTGCGTCACCGAGGCCGTCCGGACACATCCTCTCCGGAACGCACGGGACTTGCGCTTCGGATGAACCAGGGAAATCTTTGCGATACATTTTTTGCCAAGAATCAAGGCGGAATCAACTTCCGGCATCGCACGAATAACAGAGACTACTTGTACGAAAGGGTTGTAAATGAATATCTAGGTTATCTTCTCCAGGAGAAAATAGGATTGGCGACACCGTATAACCGACATACATGTCTTTGGATTGATGGAGATCCCACGATTACCATTGAACTTGAGGCTCCTGATACCGACTTTCTTGAGCTTCACAATCTAAACAAGGGCGACTACATCTCCCGCGCCGGCTATTCAGGTCGCAGGATTGTTGATGGAGATGAAGAGCTTGATAATTTCAATGAGGTTGTGAGTGAACTGGAGTCAACCACAGGTGAAGTAAGGATAGCTTACATACAGACCAATCTGTGGTATGAGAGTGTTCGCTATGGAATGGCATTGCTCTCGGTCTGTGCTAATGCGGATCAGGATTTTGAATGGAATATGTTTCAGCATAAGGATGCAGACACGGGTCGCTGGACACAATATCCATGGGATGTTGACAAGAGCTTTTTAGATCTCATTAACAGTCAGGACATGACAGAGCTGCATCCATACTACATGACACCGGATCATCCCAGTGTCTGGAATGCATCAACATCAAAACCGCTGGGAGAAACCCTGTTCTATCCTGAAGATTCGCTGTATACGCTTCCATATCGTTATCGGCAGCAGATGACTCTCTGGCGTTACTGTCACACGTTGTTCACGACGAACACGATTAATCCCATTCTGGATCAGCTTCAGAGCGATTTGTCGCCGGCCTATACCGAGATAGGAGTATCGACGGGAGGCTTGGTATCTAAAGTTGCGGAAGTGAAGAACTTTATTGAAGATCGCCGCGATTTTCTGATGAATGGCGCCTGGTCTGACAAGGATACAAACATCTGGGATAATGCTGGTGTTTACGATCCAGGCACTGTGGTTATCAGTGAGATAATGTATGATCCTCTAGTCGGGGGAGAGTATCTTGAGATTTACAACAGGGGCAGCAATACGGTTGATCTCAGTTGGTGGATGCTGTATGCCGGAGAGGAATCCTACAGGATGCCGCATGGGACTATGTTGGCGCCCGGTTCATGGCTGGTGGTTGCCGATACGCAGAGTGTGCTGACCGACACATATCCTGAGTTGAACGGTAGCAATACAATAGAACGCTATCCAGGCATGCCAATATGGGACTGGCCGATTGATTTCCTAACAAAGGCAGAATACAGCACACGCGTTGTGGATATGCCCAGTTTATCACTTCCCAATGCAGGGGCTGCGATACGGCTTTACGATATTTGTAGTAACCTGATTGACAATGTTACTTACAGCTCCGAGTTGCCATGGCCTGCAACTCAGGGTGCAGCGCTGGAGCTTGTGGATGCGGATTTCGATAATTCACTCCCTGCCGCCTGGCTGCCCAGTTTTATTGGCGGATCACCGGCCGCTAGTAATGATCTGGTTCTAGCACGTCTGCCAGCGCCAACGCCTGACCCATTGGTATTTGGTGATGTTGAAAAGGATAGCACAAACACGCTAACATTCACTATTAGTAACATAGGTAATTCTGTGCTAACCGTGACCGGTTTGAGTTATCCGACCGGATTTAGTGGCAACTGGAGCGGAACGATAGCTGCGGGTACTCAATCTCCTTCAATATCAGTTGAATTTATCCCAACAGCAGAACAGAGCTACAGTGGTAATATTACAATTAACTGTGACAATACAGGTGGAGATACCTCTGTTGCGGTAAGCGGCACAGGAACTGGAATATTACCTGCAACTGCAAATGATTTTGACGGCGATGGAGCCAGCGATCTTGCTGTCTTGGATCAGTCGACTGGTCGCTGGTTTGCTCGGACGGTTGGCGGAACCCAGCTTGCTTTTTCTGTAAACTGGGGCTGGTCCGGGGTTGAGGGTGTTGCGGGCGACTATGATGGTGACGGTATTGGTGATCTTGCTGTTTTTGATCAGAATACGGGGCGGTGGTTTATTCGTTCGCTTTCAGGTGCCATTCTTGCTTGGGATGTTAACTGGGGATGGCCAGGTGTTGAGCCTGTATCTGGAGACTTCGACGGAGATGGTATAGACGACCTTGCTGTGTTCGATCAGAATACGGGCCGTTGGTTTATTCGCTCTGTTTCAGGTGACATTCTCGCTTGGAATGTCTACTGGGGCTGGCCCGGGGTTCAGCCGGTTTCCGGAGACTATGACGGTGACGGAGTCGATGACCTAGCTATTCTAGATCAGAACACAGGGCGTTGGTTTGTGCGGAATCTCGCTGGGGATATATTGGCGTGGCAGATCTATTGGGGCTGGGCTGGTGTAACCGGGGTGTCGGGTGATTTTAATGGGGATGCGAAGTCTGATCTAGCGGTGTTTGATGTGCTCTCTGGCCGTTGGTTTATTCGGTCAGTAGCAGGTGACATTCTCGCTTGGGATGTTAACTGGGGTTGGCCAAGTGTTCGTCCCGTGAGTGGTGACTTTGATGGAGACGGCGTTAGCGATTTGGCAATTTTTGACGAGGCTTCTGGTCGTTGGTTCATTCGATCGCTAGCCGGTGACACTATTGGCTGGAACATCAATTGGGGCTGGCCTGGCGTTCAACCTGTGGGACGGTAGGCTACACGCCCGTTTTCAGGGGGCACCTCGTGTTCGTGTAGACCTCCACCCCAATCGATCCAACTCCAAGGCGAGGGCACACAGAAGGCCTACACGAACACTGAACGGAAGCCCGAGGTATTTCAGGTTGGGAGTTGAGCTGAATCCGTGAGTCTTGGATCTCAGCTCACTCAGTCGTATCTAGGCCGGTAGGGGATAACCATTTCAATGGGTATGGAGCAATGTAACTAGACCCTATCCGAAAAGGGGTTGAACCGAGGTGAGGCGAAAATATGAGAAAACAGACCGGAAACAAGGTCCCCCTTGTCCCTTTGTCGCGAGCTTTGTCCTGAGCTTTGTCGAAAAGGGAAACAGGTTTGAGAGAGGAATTGACAAAGCTTACGACAAAGCTCGCGACAAAGATAAGGAAATTTGGAGATTCTGGTGCCTCCGACCTTTTCGGATGACCTCTAACTAGACCCGATCCGAAAAGCCTTTCGGAACGGGGTTCTGGGTTCAAAGTTCTGGG